>NZ_QRMC01000004.1:0-145095 GCF_003472525.1 Collinsella sp. AM10-26 | reverse complement strand
CGACGCCCCCCCCGACCCTAAGGTTAACTTGACTGATGATAACAAATACGACAAGCGAGATGCCTGCGACTTGCAGGCATCTCGCTTTATCTAAATAACGTGGTTGTGAATCAACCGCTATTTGTTATCCGCCCAAGCATGGTCGGGTTTTCCAAGTGCCGCAGATTGCCGTGAAAGAGGAGCGACGTGTACTTTGGTACGCGAGCAACGGTTTGAACGGCAAGGTGCGGTGCTTGGGAAAGCCGCTTATCGATAGGAAACGCTCTGCTGAGAATCCTTGACGACTACGTCGTGGGCCCCGCCTTCGACGATGGAGGTCGAGCTCACCAGAGTCAGGCGTGCCTTTTCCTGGAGCTCGGGGATCGAGAGGGCACCGCAGTTGCACATCGTGGACTTGACCTTGTAGAGCGTGCCGCCCACGCCGTCCTTGAGGGAGCCGGCGTAGGGAACGTAGGAGTCGACGCCCTCGACGAAGCTGAGCTTCGCGGCGCCGCCCAGGTCGTAGCGCTGCCAGTTGCGGGCACGCGCAGAACCCTCGCCCCAGTACTCCTTCATGTACTGACCGTTGACGTTGACGCGCTCGGTCGGGCTCTCGTCAAAGCGAGCGAAGTAACGGCCCAGCATCATAAAGTCGGCACCCATAGCAAGGGCGAGCGTCATGTGGTAGTCGTAGACGATACCGCCGTCAGAGCACACGGGCACGTAAACGCCGGTCTCCTCGTAGTACTCGTCGCGAGCGCGGCAGACGTCGATCAGCGCGGTGGCCTGGCCACGACCGATACCCTTGGTCTCGCGGGTGATGCAAATGGAGCCGCCGCCGATACCGACCTTGATGAAGTCGGCACCGCAGTCGGCCAAGAAGCGGAAGCCTTCGGCGTCGACGACGTTGCCGGCACCGACCTTGACGTCCTCGCCGTAGTTGGCACGAATCCACTCGATGGTACGCTTCTGCCACTCGCTGAAGCCCTCGGAGGAGTCGATGCACAGGACATCGGCACCGGCCTCGATAAGCAGCGGCACGCGCTCGGCATAGTCGCGGGTGTTGATACCGGCGCCGACCATGTAGCGCTTATCGCCGTCGAGCAGCTCGTTGGGGTTGGTCTTGTGGCTGTCGTAGTCCTTGCGAAAGACGATGCCCATGAGGTGATCGTTGTCGTCGACGATGGGCAGAGCGTTGAGCTTGTTGTCCCAGATGACGTCGTTGGCAACCTTGAGGCTGATGTTCTTGTCGCCCACGATGAGCTGCTCACGCGGGGTCATGAACTCGGAGACCTTCTTTTGGTGATCATCGCGGCTGGGGCGATAGTCACGGCTGGTGACGATACCCACGAGCTTGCCCTTGGGGGTGCCATCGTCGGTAACCGGCATAGTGGAGTGACCGGTCTTTTCCTTGAGGGCGATAACCTGCTCCATAGTCATGTCGGGAGTCAGCGTGGAATCGGACTGGACAAAGCCGGCCTTGTGATCCTTGACGGCCTTGACCATGGCGGCCTCGGACTCGGGGGTCTGGGAACCGTAAATGAAGGACAGGCCACCCTCGGTAGCGAGCGCGACACCCATGTCGACGCCCGAGACGGACTGCATGATGGCGGAAACCATGGGGATGTTCAGGGTGATAGCCGGCTTCTCACCGCGCTTAAAGCGGGTCAGCGGCGTCTTAAGAGAGACGTTATTGGGGATGCACTGCGAGGACGAGTAACCAGGGACCAGCAGATACTCCGAAAACGTGTGGGACTCACCGGGAAAGAACGTAGCCATGTTTCTCCTTTTTCCATGCGACCGGTCGGCTGCAGGCCTCGTAGGACCCAGCCCAACCTTGGGCGCCCAATACTGGGGAAGTATCTTAACGCACTTTGACTGCTACAAAGCATGAATTAAGAAGAGCACACGAGGGCTTGACGCAGGCATTGCGTTTGCCCAGCAAACACTTTAGCGGGAAGACGTGGGGCACATGGAGTACAAGACGACGGCGCGACTGGTCATTCAATCGTGCGACAAAGACCTGCCGGGCGTGTTCAGCCACAGCTGCGTCTTGCTGCTGCAGGGTATTGCCCGCGAGCACTCGCTCAACCGCGCCGCCAAAAGCATGGGCATAGCGTATTCCAAGGCCTGGCGCATCATAAATGAGGCCGAAGGACAGCTGGGTTGCAAGCTCATCGAGCGCGACGGCGCCCGCGGATCCACGCTCACCCCCGCCGGCGAGCGAGCCGTAGCGGTCTACGAGGGCCTGCAAGCAGAAATCAACCAAGCGATCGCCACCAAGGCCAACGACCTCATCGCCAGCATCAAAGAGTAGCTAATTTGGGACGGGGCTTTTTTAGCTACCCATCCAGAGCATTCTTGACTCATAGCCAAAAATTGACATTGGGTAGCTAAAAAAGCCCCGTCCCAAATTAGCTACTTGCGGAGGGCGTGGTCTAGGGTGGCCGCTACTGCCAGAGGATCGTCGGTGCCGGCGAAAAGGCGGATGGTGCTTGCCTGCTTGCCGCGTGGGGCCGAAAGGCGCGTCGCGGCGCCGCCGGCGGGCGACGTACGGAACTCCCCGGGCAAGGCATCGAATAGCTCGCCCGCGCTGCGATCGATAAGGTCAAACTCAACTGCCGGTCCAAAGCCATGCTCCAGGATTCCCGTTGCAACCGCATGGTCGGGATGCGAACTCAGCCCGGGGTAACGCACATTGCGCACCATCTCGTTCGCAGCCAAATACTCTGCCAGCGCACGGGCGCGGTCAAAGTGCGATTGCATGCGAGCGTTGAGCGTCTCGAGCCCGCGCTCCAGCACGTCGGCCTCATCAACATTCAGATCAAGCACAGGCGCACCGCAGCCGGTAAGCAACGCATGCGCGCACTCGGCAGCGGTGTCCACACGATGCCGTTTGAGCTGCGAGCGCGCAACCGACGCCGCCACAAGCTTGCGCGGAGCCCCACCGGCACACACACGATCAAGGGCCTCGAGCGACAGCACGGCTCCCAAGCGCAGCGGATCGCACCCAAAGACGCTTGCCACAGTGTTATCCACCACGAGGAGTGCACGGGCATCACGAGCCGCGCGGCCCAGAGCACGAAGATCGGGCACGCGCAGGCCAAACCCGCCAATGGAGTTAACGAACCACCACAGATGCGGGCCCGCGGCATCAAACGAAGCATCAAAGCCCGCGGACGCGGCGTCAAACGCTGCAACCGACAGCTCCCCCACCATAGCCACGTTGAGGGCATCAAAGCCGTGCGCAAACGCATCGACAAAGTCATCGGCAAACGCAACTAGGCGGTCACCGGGGCGCACAATCCCCAATTGCGACAACGCTGCTGGCACATGCGAGGCCGCAAGCAACCGCGCCTCACGTGCGCCGGCCCTTGCAGCCCAGGCCTCTTCTAGCTGCTGTACACCCATACGGCACCGTCCCTTCATAAGCAAAAACCCACGATGCGGGTGTTCCCCGCATCGTGGGCAACGGCTGCAGTATAGCGCCGATATGCGACGACTCGCCTAAATGCTGAGCGTATGGTAGTTTACGTTCGCACCCGGGGCGTCAACGGACACGCCATAGGCCTCGGGATAGATGCGCGTCGAAAACACGAGCGCGCCATCGTTCACAAACACCTCGACCGAGGAGACATCGCCAATAATGCGCACGTTACGAACCTCGTCGACGGGCTCCCAGCGCACGGTACGACCGCAGCCGGCAGAAGCGCGGCCTTCATCGGTAAATCGCATCTCAAAGCGCGCGGGCAGTTCGTCCTCGGCGGGCACAAACGCCAGCTTCAGCTCGCCATCAACAGTCGCGGTAAACGCGTCGTCGACACCGTCGACAACAACGTCAAAGCAGGTATCGCCGGCAACCTCCAACGAGCCCTCCCCCACACGCACCGAGGCATAATGGCGCTCGATCTCGCGCGCCGGCTGCTGCAGCACCACGCCGCCGGCACCGGCTGTAAGCTCACGCGGCACCGTCATGCAGTGCTGCCAGCCGCACGACACGGTGGGGTCGTTGCCATAGGTCGGCTCGTCGGGCATGCCCATCCAGCCGATCAGAATGTGGCGACCGTCCTCGGTCGTGAACTCCTGCGGAGCATAGAAGTCAAACCCGGCATCCCACAGGCGGAACTCGCCCAGCTCATAGGCACCGTCACCACCGGTAATGTCGCCTGTTACAGGCATGTATCCAGCGGCGTACACGTTGCCACGGTCCCAACGACCGCCCTCGAGCCCCTGGGGAGAGAAGGATAGCCACTTCGCCGGCACACCACCATCCGCCTCAAGCTCCAGATACCCCGGGCACTCCCACATAAAGCCAAAGCGCTCGGACGTTGACACACGGCTCTCGAGCTCCCAGCTCATCATGTCCGACGAGCCATACACCAGGATCTCACCCACATCGCGCCCGGCACCCTCGCCGTGCATCGCACAAAACCGGCTCTCGACATGCGGCCCATCCACGCGACGACGCGCGCCCAGCACCATGTAATAACGCCCGTCCGCGTCACGCCACACCTTGGGATCGCGCACGTGGCAGGTCAAATCCTCGGGATAATCATCGGACGCCAGCACCACGCGCTTTTGGCTGAACTCCCGACCGGCAAGACCATCAATGCTCTCGACATAAACAGTATCGGCTCGTCGACCGGTATTGACGTAGTCGTACGTGCCGTCTACATCGGAAAGCTTAACGTTGCCCGTGTACAGCACGCGAATGCGGCCGTCCTCAGCAAGCGCGGAGCCCGAATACACGCCATGGCAATCGAACGGCTCGTCGGGCAGCAGCGGGGCGCCAACGTAGTCCCACGTCATAAGGTCGCGGCTCGTCACATGACCCCAGACCTTAACGCCACCCTCGACATCAAACGGCGCATATTGAAAATAAGCGTGGAACACGCCGCCCGCTTGGCAAAGACCGTTGGGGTCATTGAGCCAACCCGCCGGCGGCATAATATGGAAGTGCTGGCCATACGCGCCATGACCGCACTCAGAGGCGGCAGCGTCAACAGCGGCAACCAGCTTTGCAAGGTCGCGACCAAGTGCATTAGACATATCAAAGTCCTAACGGATCGAAAGTTACTAGGCACCAGATATCGGCACCAGATACGGGAAACGCCCGCGAGCATACAACCCGCGGGCACCCCCTCAATCAAAAGCCCTTAGGCCTGCTCGGAAGCCTTGGGCTCGTCCTTGTACAGGACAAACGAGACGCCAAAGGAAACCAGCGCGGCGACCGCAAACATTATCGCGTACTGCACGGGCTGGGCCAGGCACAGCAGGATACCGAAGATACCGGTAACGCCCGTGCCGGAGGCAGCCAGCGAGGTGAGCGCGCAAACCAGGGCACCGCAGCCGGCGCCGATGCAGCCGGCGATGAAGGGCTTAAAGAAGCGCAGGTTCACACCAAAGATGGCAGGCTCGGTAATGCCCATAAAGGCGGACAGAGCCGAAGGAAGCGCCAGGCCCTTGATCTTGGCATCGCGGGTCTTAAAGGCAACGGCAAGCGCGGCGCCACCCTGGGCGATATTGGCAGCGCTAGCGATGGGCAGCCAGTAGGTCACGCCGTACTGGGCGAGCTGGCCCAGGTCGATGGCGGTGTACATCTGGTGGATACCGGTAACGACCGTGGGGGCATAGAACAGGCCGACGATAAAGGAACCGATGCCGAAGGGCAGGGTCAGCAGGGTCTGGATCAGACCGAGGATGGCGTTCTCGGCCCAAACAAAGATGGGGCCGACGGCAACGAGCGTCACGAGCACGGTCACGAACACCGAGACAAGCGGGGTCACAAAGAGGTCGAACATCTCGGGGACAACCTTGTGGAGACGCTTCTCGAGGAAGGCGAGAATGGCGCAGGCGATAACGATGGGAATCACATGGCCCTGATAGCCGACCCACTCAAAGCTGTACACGCCGGGGATGACGGTGACCATGGTCTGCACGCCCTCGGAGGCAACCGTGTAAGCGCTCTGCAGCGAGGAGTTGATGAACGCACCGCCGACGACGGCACCCAGGTACGGGTTGGCGCCAAAGGCCTTGGCGGCGGAGTAGCCGATCAGGATCTGCAGAATGCCGAAGGACGTTCCCGAGACCAGGTCGGCGATCTTGTAGATAAAGTTATTGGTGTCGAGCGCGATAAAGCCGTTGGAGGCCATAAAGTTGAGGGCGCTCATAATGCCCAGCAGCAGGCCCGAAGCCACGATGGCGGGGATGATGGGGACAAAGACATCGCCGAGTACCTTAATGGCGCGCATAAAGATGTTCTGCTGCTGCGCCGCGGCCTCCTTGACCTCGGCCTTGGTGGCAGCCTCGACGCCACTAAGCGCGATGAACTCCTCGTAGACCTTGTTGACAGTGCCGGTGCCAAAAATAATCTGAAGCTGGCCCTGAGCCTCAAAGACGCCCTTGGCGCCGTCGACGTTCTCGATGGCCCCCTTGTTAACCTTGGCGTTATCGGCGATCACCAGGCGAAGACGCGTAGCGCAGTGCGCGGCCGAAACAACGTTGTCGGCGCCACCGACGTTGTCGAGCACCTCTTGGGCTGATTTGCGGTAGTCCATGACTTCCCTTTCCTCCAACGGGTGCATTCGCACCCGGCCATCTTTGACACTTATACTGTAATCGTTTTCAGTTTCATAATTCTGTAATCGTTTTCATAATAGGGTGAACGGTAGGAAAAAGCCGGCGAAAGGTAGTTTTAAGGCAAAAACAGGCGACTCAGAGGCAGACAGACGTGCCCAAAACCTAGACATTCATAAGCTGATGGCCGAGCTTGAGCGTCTTGAGACCGCTCTCCCCCTCCACGCCATCGAGCGTGTTGAGCAACATATTGGTCGCCTCGACGCCACTGGTCAGGTAGCCATAGTGCACGGTGGGAATGCCGCCCGTCAGCGCGCGCAAAAACGCGTTGTCACCAAAACCGCTTACGCGGTGCATGCCCTCGCCCACGCCGCGAACCTCATCGATGGCACGCAGCGCACCCGCCGCCATGGTGTCGGTCGCGCAGGCGATAAACGAAACATCGGGAGCGACGGAAAGCAGTTCACGCGCCGCACCATAGCCCGAGTCGAGCGTAAAAGACCCCTGGCGAATCAGGCTCGGATCAAGCGCCACGCCCGCGGCGCGCAAGCCGGTCTCAAAACCGCGACGGCGGTCATAGCCAGCAGCGCGGTCCTCCTCGGTAACTCCAATGTAGGCAATCTTGCCATCCACGCGACCCGCAAGCGCATGACCCAGCTCAAAGGCGGCCTCGTAATCGTCGTGATAGACGCACGCCGCGCCCTCAACATTCTGACCGATCAGCACGATGGGCACGCGGCACGACTCAATCGCCCGGCGATGCTCGTCGGTAATCATGGTTGCCACCAGCACAATGCCATCGACCGGGTGGTTTTGGAATAAATCGAGGTATTCGAGCTCGCGATCGGCAGCGTTGTCGGTATTGGCAAGCAGCATCTGGTAGCCACGGCGACCGAGCACCTGGCCAATGCCGGCGGTAATGCGGCTCACGGATTCCGAGTTAATCTTAGGTACGATGACGCCGATGAGCTTGGTGGAACCGGTGCGCAGCGCGCGAGCCTGGCTGGACCGCACGTATCCGGTCAGCTCAATCGCCTGCTTAATGCGCTCGGCCTTGTCCGTCGATATGTAGCCACCGTTGAGGTAGCGCGAGACGGCGGCGCTCGAAACGTCGGCCAGCTCGGCCACATCTTTCATCTTTACCACGAGTACCCCTGTCGTTGAAATCGCTTTCACCATGATACCCGTGAAGACGGCATGCGAACCAAATCGGCCCACTCAGGTCGAGCAAACGTCAGCGAGCGGGCAGCTGCCGTGGCGAGGTGCCGCGAAAGAGGAGCGAAGCGTACTTTATGTACGCGAGCGACGGTTTGAGCGGCAGATCGCCCGGCAGATGTTCGCGCAGCGTCGACCGGTCCGGCGTTCGGTAGAACGCCGGAAATAGTTAGCCGTGGTACTCGCCGTTGTACTGGATGAGCGTCAGGTCTTCCACGCCGTCGAGCGCGCGGATGGCGTCGGCATAGGGCATATCAACGCCGTCCGAGAACACCTCGACGGCCATCTCGACCTTGTCACCGCGCATGGTCTTGGACTTGACGGTGAACTTGGTGCGGCCAAAGGCGCGCACAATGTCGTCGCCGGCGGTCTGGCCCGTGTAGTGGATGACCATCATGTACACGCGCGCCTTGTCCTGGTGGCTCGCAAAGCCGGCAATCATCACCACAATCACCACCGCCGTGAGCCCCACGAGCGCATACATGCCGGCACCCGCCGTAATGCCCGTGGTAATGGCCCAAAACAGATACAGCAGGTCGAGCGGGTCCTTGACCGCCGTGCGGTAGCGGACAATAGACAGAGCACGGTACCTTCGTCCATCACCCACGGCTCACGCTCATAGTCCACGATGGCCCACGGGCGCATCATGTTGTAGATGCACTCGATGTAGAACTCGCGACAGAGCGGATAGGGGCTCCTCAGCAAAAAGTCGTAGTCGCCAGCCAGAATCTGCTCAAACTCACCGCGTGTAAGTGGCGCGTCCTCCTTGTAGATCCAGCTGCCGTACTTCTTTTTGCGCTCGAGCTTAATCACCTTGTCGCTGCCGTTATAGATTTAGAACAAACGAATACCCAAACCCCTCTTAATCGCCTTATTCAAAACGTCGTTAAGTCGCTTAGGCCAATTCGAAATAAAGAATAGACAAGTGCAGCATGCGCAAAATGAATCATTGTTCAGACGATCAATCTCGTTGAGCAAAAGTTCAGAATGATTGATGTCCGCCACTGTCGCAGCTAAGTCAGCCATACACTCGTTTGCATTTTGCGTCGCCTGTTCATTAGTTAACCATAGCGACCTCAGGGCATGAACGGCAATAATGCAAGCAAATGTATAGCCATCAATACGCCCAATATCCGCAAGCGAATCTCCCCTCCTGGCAACCCAGTCCTTGTAAGATCGCTGGCCAAAAATCACATCTGAAGGAACAAGGGCATCATCCAGAGAGAAAAACTTCGAGGGATCAAAATCACGATATGCTTCAACCGATGGATAGCTTAGATATAGCTGACCCATATCAGTGCTGTCGCAGTAATAGTCTTGCATTAGCTCAAGCCGCTTAAAATCGAGCCGATTGTCCTGAGGATCTAAGTCAAATATAAGCAAGGTGTCTGTAAAACTGGATTCGAGAAGCTGGGCCGCATCATCTTTATCCGAAAGAAGCTCTGCGACAAAGGATTTAAGATCAATGGACTCGAAATCGCAACCGCATTCTTGAAAGAGCTTGTCTAGAAAGTCGTGAACATTAATCTCGACAGGAACAATTTGATGATCATCTGCGAGGCTAAAAGAATCAAACATGCGCTCCATCAGCTGAGGCTCGCGTTTAGCACCTTCGACAATGAGCAGGACGTTCTTTACGGACGCATTGTTCATGACTAGTCAAACTCTCCGGCACGGAGGAGCTTCTCGATGTTGTTGCCAAGCCTCAACTCGCGATCGGTGGAATCGGCCAAAGTTCGAATGCCCCCTTTTGCAGAGATTTGATAAACGCAGTCAGGCCTCATTACGCCATTCTTAACAAGCGAGGTATTGTGGGTCGAGCACAGTATCTGACACGATGCCTTTGAAGCAAAGAGCTTCAAAAGGCTCTCTGCCATCTCAAAGTGACAAAAAGCGTCAAACTCATCTATGAACAAAAAGCTGGCCGACTCGTTAAGCTCAAGCTCAGAGAACAACTTAACCAGAGTTCTTGTACCGCTAGAACATGCCTCGACAAACGGGATGCATCGCATGGGATGATTGAAATACAGAACAGGTAAGCCGTCGGACTCTTTAATAACGATCAGGGACTCATCGACTCCAAAATTGCGAATAAATGACTCGAATTCCGCGACCTTGTTCTCGCGTATGATCTTGTCGATTACCTTTCTTGTTTCAAACCCTTTCAATCGAAAACTGTCCATGCGAATCAGTCTCATGCGCGAGACAAATCGGCGCAACTCCGCCAAGACGCCTAAAACATTAGTTGGAAGACTGCTCGTTATGTATGAAAGAAGGCTCAACGAGGTATCGGAGAATTCAAAATTGATCCCAGCAGCACCGATTCGTTCAAGATGGTTCTCTTCGAAAACGCCGCTTGCATTATTGAATTCGAAAATTCGTTCCCCATCAATCAATAGGGTCTCGTGAAGCCAAGTAGTCGGAGAAGTCTTCTCATAGCAGTAATTGATTTCGCGACCGTCAAATTCAAAGACATAGGTGAACTGTGCCGTACCTCGCCCGCAGTCAGCATTCAAAAACAGACGATCATCCTGGTCAGAATAATCGAATGCCTTTGGAAAGCCGAGTGTAATGTCGAATAAAGCTGAACCGAAATTCGATTTACCAGACGCATTTCTGCCGATCAAAAGTGCAGTTTTCACGGTTCCGTTTTTAACGTTATTTTCTGCAAACTGGTAATCACGAGAAGCTGCGAAATTAAATGAAACCGGAGTCGAAAAATTCCTATAGCCATCAACAGTAAAACGCTTAAGCATGAGAGTCTCCTATCTCTTGCCGTAATTATATTACGGCAAGAGATAGGAGACCTGCATCAATTACGTCACTACGGGAAACGTCATGTAACCAAAGCCAATCCGAACCATGAAAACCTACCGCGAGGGCCGCTCAAACCAGAAGTATGCGGCAAATTCCAGACATTTCGACCACACTGGATAGTGACAAAGCTTCTACCTGCGGTTTTGTTGCAAAAAATCGGGTTGTGCTCGGAGGTTTCTGTTTTTTTCCCAGCACTTCCGAAATGATGACTTCGCATCAGGGTTCTATCAACAAAGACGGCATCCACGACAATATCCAGTTGTCGCGGAAACATCAAAGGGCCGTTGCCGGAAAACCGAACAACGACCCTTCTTGGTCATCGCCTCACGTAGAGTGCACGACGACTGTATCACTGAGAACATCTTACCGTAACTTCCAGCGAGCACGACTGCGCACCACCGGCTCTTCACCCGCATTCACGATAAACCTCGATAGAAAGCCCAGGAATCCCGGAGATGAGCCCTCTATTCTGCGAACTGATACCTGACCTTGAGGCTATTCAACTGGCTATATGGCAGATACCCATCTTTTTGCAAACGACCCACAACAATTCCTGGGGCAATTCCTACCTCATCGGCAAAAGACGCAACGGAACTACACGTCTTGCTTCCAGCAACGAGCTGAACATATGCCTCTGGTGGAATCAAGGTATCGCGCGCGAAAGCATCCGCTGTGCGTTCCTCCTCTTCGGTAGTCCCAGTAGTTCGTCCAATGTGCCCTTTAATAACATGCGCCAATTCATGGAAAAGACTGAACCAGAACTTATCGGCATCGGCCCCGCGCAGCGTAAGCGCGAGCACAATCTTTGATCCGTCATAGAACGTCGCACCATTGAGAAACGTGTGCTCAAGATGAGGCAAAAAGACCGTCGCGACCCCACATTCAGCCAACAAAGACACAAGAAGCGGCTGAAAATCTGCAGGATCCATAGACGTAAGCTCTCTGAGTTTGGGAATACACTCCTCAAGCTTACCAACATTGATCTTACCGGTCGTTATACCTCGCGCATCGATCTTGGCCTTCTGGGCCCAAGCCAAAAGTGCATATTCGGATTCAGCGGTTTCCTTCTGGCGACGATAAGCGATTCCCGGAGCAAGTCGGTCTTCATTCAGCAGCGTAAGTCTAACAACCTCAAAGAATTTTCTAAGCTCGACCACTTTAACAGCCACGGAGCGCGTCGGCTCGACCCATCCCAGTTTGGCCATTTGTGCATAAGGAAACTTCCTGGCTATCTGCTTATCCTCTTCGATAGAATTTTCGTCCTCGACCTGCAGCAACTTCTCACGATAACGCGCCTCAAGATTCATCCAAAATGCCGAGGGAACGCCCAGCACCATCTCGAGCCTATGTGCAGTATTTGGAGTAAGTTCAACTTGCCCATTTATAAGCTGGCTTATGAACTTCTCGGAGTAATCCATGCGCCTAGCAAACTCGCGCTGGCTCATACCGCGATACTCAAGCTGCTCCTTTATGGTAGCCCCTGGTGGTGTTGCGATATAAGTCTTGCTCCTTGCCATGACCTCTCACCTCTTAAGCATTCTCCTATTTACAAACCTCTTGCTAGTGGTAGTCAACGATTTCTTGAATTTCCGCTATCTGAATCTCATCCCTAATGACTTCAAATACCAATCGCAGAGGATGTACCAAGTCCATTGCAAATTGCCCTTTACGGTCACCAACGAGCTGGTGGCATCGCCCGATTCCATACTGGACGAGTGTTTCAACGGAATCAGCGGCACCGATCTCGTCGACGCGTTGATGAATAAGACCCGCAGTTAGATTACCGTACTTCTTAATAGCGTCGGAGGCGTTCGTACAGATCTTCTCGATTTGTCGGTTCCTGTAATTGACCTGCATGACCACCTCCTATAGTAGTTTTACCTCTGCGGTAAAACTACTATAGCAGCTATATAGGACAAGAACAATATCGGCAGGAAAAGCAGGCCAATCACACTGGAATGCCATAGCAACTCTCCCCGCGACTCTTTTGCGAGAAAGGGCGTTGTGCTCAGGGGTTCCAAATTATGTCGTACACTCTCGACGGGCAATTTCGGAAGCGCGGGTAAAACTAGATACCTGACGACCAAACTTGGAATTTGAGTATCCGCGATCTGCGGTTTAGCTGAAAAAAACCAGAACGTGCTCGGCGAGTTTCGATTTTCCCCGCACTTTAGGAATTCGTTATAAACCCAACGTTTCTAGAACGAACATTGAAAGTTAAAACTGCATCGATTAACAGTCGTCTGGAGCGGCGAGCTCCCCCGATGGCAACACCCCCCAGGCCCTCTACGGGGCAGACGACCATCCGGAGGCGCCCGATCAGCGGCCCCTCGGGTCTTGCCCGTATCGTAGGCAATGCACCGAATGCTCGCCATCGAATTTTATCGATGGCCCATTTCAGACTGTAACGGCCCCCAGCGTTGAAGTATCGAGCTCCCCGTGCATCATATCGCCACACAGAGTGCATCCTGCCAATGTCGTACCAATGTCGTTAAATTTACCCAATGAAGCCGTCACGCGCCGCAGCCCTCTATCAAATCTCGCAAACGATACGCGCGCGACGAATCGAATTGATCGATAAGGAAGTCGAGGACGACGCGCAGATCGCCTCTCAGCACTCCCCGCCGAGCCATCCTTGACCCCAGCTCTTCAGCGGCACGAGCACAAATTTCCTCGAGATAATATTGCATATTTGAATCGAGTCGCGAAGAAGAAAGGCTAACCCCGTTGCGGATAACCATCGCGAACCAGTGGAGGCCCTTTTCCAAGCGCTCGGGTACAACCTCATGCAGCAGATATGCGAACGAAGTCAGAGCCGCAGTCCCTTTTTGTTGCCGTGAGACCTTGGAGAAGAAGCCATCCCACCGGTCGTAGCCCAAAAATGACTCAAACTCGTTATGGGACCAAGACGGATCTGCAAAAAGCAACGCTTCTAGCAAATCGTCGGGATTGCTTCTGTTATCGAATGAAACATTGACCGAAAAACACGCTTCATAAGTCTCGCTCCAATACGCGAAGAATAGCGAGTCGTCCAGCCTCCCCCGAAGTCGGGCATAGAGTAATTCAGACAGAAAACGCCCACCCACATATTGTTGAAGCAACAGCGGAGCAATCTCGGCAAGAATACGACGAAAGCAACTTGGCTTTGTCTCAATGAACCACATCGCAACATGTCGCACAAAGCGAACCTGAAAATCAAAAATCCATGTGGCGTCTCGGTGGACCATCAGCCCAGATGAAGTCGCCTTTATATAGTCTTCTATAGCAAATGGATCGCACCCGTCGTCGCTGCAAGCTGCCACCAAGACGAAACACGTCGCGAGGTGTTTCGGATTATAGACAACGTAGTTTTCCAAATTAGAGACACCAAGATCCATGGCGATGATTCGTTCCGGCAATCGCGGATATTCTTCAAGGAGTAATTCCATCGGTTTATCGTTACTCAGTCGACGCTCTGGAGCGGAAACCCGCAAAGCGTCCTTCCGATTCTTATCCCAGAATTTACCAGCTATAAGATACCCAACTAGAAAGGCCTCGATTGCACGGACATTCCCTGAATAATAGGCTCCTATAGCCTCTATTAAAGTCGAGTGCAAATCCCTATCCGGACCAACGACCAGCCTTGCAACAAGAATCGGAAATTCGCCCACTCCCCGAGCCGCAGACAAAACGCAAGCTTTGACAAGTGCCTCAAGAGAAGATTCTCGATAAAGGGGATACGCATTTGCAGCATCCAGGCATTTCGAGACATATTCGTAGCACCATTCAAGCTCGGATTCCGAAAGTCCATCCAAATAGTCTCGAAGAGCAATTGCAACTGTGTATTCACACGCATCGCGGAGAAACAAGGCCGCACCGTCACCATCTATCAGTTTCTTAGCATGAGCCAATGCAGCGCTGATTGAATCGAAGTCATCGTCAAACTGAGCGCCCTTTTCCCACCCATTATGCGCCCACGTATAAAAAGCAAGAGATTGACTCGGATTCGCATCTTCCAGCATTGCTTTATGCTGTTCTAGCTTTTCTGCCAAATCCTTGTCTGGATTAATCTCCAATTCTATTCCAGGCTGATTAGGGTCATCCGAATGTCCAACAACCTTAAGGCGGCGTGAGTCCATTTGCTGGTACGCCCAACTAGTAAGCGCATCTTCATCATCCAAAGAACCCGTAGCGTCATCAATAATCGAATGGATACGATCGGCAGCAATGGTCTTCCCATCCAGCAGAAGGAGACTGTTGTCGAGCTGCATAAGTAGTGCAGCGCTTGATATCATCTTTTCGCTAATTCGGTACTTCGAGACGGCCTCTCTATCTTGATTATGCAGATAGTAACTCGCATAGAGAGGCACCGCCGGTTTAAGTTGCCCACCACTCCACCTTTCCCTATCCAACACGGGCACAGCTTGACACGAAAGTAGCGCGCAAAGCACGTCGGGGCATTTTATCGGTGCATTCAACACGGCCGAAACGACCACGGATACAACCGAACAAGAACGTGATGCCTTCAAAGCTGTAAAACACACGTATTCAAGCTGCTCGGAAGTAACCGCATCTGAAAACTCAAGTAACCATCGCTCAAACGCCATCATGATTGACGAATACAAATCAGAACCGCAGCCATTTAAATGCGCCGTCCACAATCTGTCGCTAAAAATATAGTTTCTGTCTATCTCGCCCAACCGCATGCTCGTTTCAAAACATTCATCAGCTAAATTCGAGTGCAATAGAGCGTCAGCAACATGGTCGGCAATTCTGCAGACCAACCGCAATGCAATTTTCCAATCAGCCCTAAATAGGGCATACACAGGAGTCTGCATAGCACTTGCCGGATAGTACGATTTTCCACGTGCATGAAGCGCGAAATCATTATCGTGATCAAAAGGCATTTCAAAGAATTCGTGTTTATGATCGCCTTTGATTGTCCAAGCATTAAATAAGAACTCCGAGTACTCACTTGGAATAGCGTGTGCAACATACCATGTCGATAGAGAATCCTTAATCAAGCCTTGGAATAAGGGGCGGTTACATTCCCTGCAATCATCCCAATCCCTCTCCTGCGCACAATAGGCTGCCAATTCTTGGCACAGCTCTCTCGCCGTTACAAGAACAACCGAAACGCATGTTTCTTCTGCACCGTTATATTGATAGGGATTGCTCTCAAGCTCAATCTTCTTTAACAACGCGAGCGCAATCAGACCTGCTTGGCGCGCCGTCTCTCCAGTATGGTTGCTTTTGCTCCAAACATCTAGAACTTTAACGAGATCAAGAGACGCCTCTAGAGGAATCTCTTCCCTATAGCTATATAGAAAAGCAATATAATCCCTCCAGCCGTAGTCAGATGGTTTTTCCTGAAGGGGAACCTTACCTTCGAATCCACTATTTGATATGCGTTCCATAGCTTCGTAATCGATATCCATACAAGAGCGCCGCAACGTTTTTCCCAGATCGCTCGCAAAGGCCCAGCCATTCGCCTTAAGTTCAAAGGAGAATTGCGATAGCAGCTCTACCGTTTGGTCGGACCGCAGCATCGAACGATGGATGCAATCTCCCCACTTCTGATATACGTCTTCGTCGCCAATCACTTCTTCGGCGAGGCATTCCAGCGCACCACGGCTTGTGCCACCGCTCTCAACAAGCCAATTAGACAGCATTTTCTTCGTCACAAAATCCGGCTTCAACTCAGTCAAAAAACGTCTAGTTGAATCTGATATCGAAAAAAGATGATTAAGCAACGCGTCAATTGCAAGCTCTTCATAATAATCGTGAGCGAAACGCACGCTCTGCATATCAAAACTGACGATAAACCCGGCTTTTCGAAACCGTTCGAGCACTTTCATGTTGGGTGTAAAGCTCGTCTTGGCATATGAAAGCCGACGAGACGCCATCCAGAAAACCGTCTCTTTTCTCAATGCAGATTCTGCTTCGCTATCACCTTTGAGATAGAGCTCGTTAAGGACAAAATCTCTCAATGCTTCTTCTGACGTTATTTGCCCCGGCCTCACCTTTGAGAGGACTTTGGCGATAATGGGCTTTCTGAACGGAGGGGCAGATGCGATTGAAGAATACTTGTCCGCATAACCTAAACGAATAAGATAGTCGCGCGCCTGATCTTCGCTAAAGCCACCAACCGAAACAACTGTATAAGCAGACTCAAACGCATCATGAACGAGCTCTTCCACTTCTCTTCTACATGAAGAGCGAACCGTCACGAGAACCATCCAGTTTCCATCGTGCGCAAAACCAAATAAAGCGGCTGGTAAGGAACGGTTCTGCGATTCGAACAAGTACTCGGCAGAATCAACCAGCAGATAGCGCTTGTCCGTTGATTGAAAGGCACGTTGAGCATCGCTTAGCCCAAGCCCGCGCCAGCCGCCAATCAGGTCTTCCTCGCTCCTCCAAGCGTCAGCGTCATGACAGTCCACCACAACAACAATCGAATCACTGGGGAGCGAGGACAGGTAGTCTTTGGCGACCGCGGTCTTGCCAACGCCCGAGTCACCCACAAGCAATACAACGCTGTTCCCCTTACGAAATCCCCCGCGAATCTGCTCGAGCAGGTCACTTCGGTCAATCTTAAATTCATCATCTTTAATGAAAACTGAAGTATCGATGTGCTTAAAGTAGCGCTTGCCCTGATCAACAAGACGCAACCCCAAGCCAAAGGCATCATGCAGATTGCTCGAGAAAAAGTGCCGTGCTATTGCTTCGTTCTCAAGCAACACAAACGAAGATTCAAAGGCGGATGCAAGAAACCAGTCTATTTTTATTCCAAGGCGAGCGGCATGGTCTTCGGTTTCTGTCTTAGCCACAGGGTCCTGAACGCCGTCCGAGCTTATATTCCCTGCCCCAAAATCCCTATTGCAATAGAAAATAAGACGCGTAATTTCTGGATAACACTTATGGGCTTCATCCACGGCGGCAATTAGTTCGCGCCTCTTTTGCGAAAGAGATACTTGATAGTACTTTGCCTGCCACCCAATTACCTCGTCATTAACCGCAATTGGGTCAGTTTCGATCCCAGGATTATTGATGTAACGAGATATGCCCATCTCGCACCCATGTTCTTTACAAAACAGCAGGTAGCAAAGCTGCTCAAAAGCAGCCTGCTCATTGCCGCTAAACTTGCAAGCAAATACATTCCAGTCTGCAAGAACCAACTCTAAGACCTCCGCGCACGTACGGGAAAGTGACGCCTTCTACATGCATCAATAATACTAGCAAGGCGCCCGTTTCGTTTTTCTTGCTTTGTGCAGACGTTCTCAACCTCAATCGAACAGGACACCATCTGAGAATCAAGTAATTGACTTTGAACATCAGAGTGGGACCAGTATCTGCATCGACACCCAAACCGCGAAATTCCAGAAGATGAACTTGATCGTCGATACCCAAGAAAGGTTTGTCAAACTTAACTGGTTGTAAATGAAGAGAGGCGGCCATCCAGAAGAATAGCCGCCTCTTCGCAAGACGCAAGGCCGAAGGCTGACTGCGTCAATACCGCAGGTTGACTCTAGTACCAGGGTCCCAAAGGGACAATTCAATTTTCGGCAGCAAGTAATACCCTTCGTGAATCTACATGAACGCAGCCGACTGCTACCATGATCTGCATAGCGAGCAGGACGATTCATTGGAAGCTTCTTTACCGTACGAGATAGGCATCTACGTCAACTGACTCTTGCCGATCTACTGCATGTTCAAGGTGTGAGAGGGCAATATCGTAAACAGCGCCATCGGAATTACCAAGTGGATGATCGATAGATTAAGGTGCGCTGGCGGCTGGATCGGCATCATGTGGTATGACCGCTTCGAGCGGCTACTAAATAGGAAGATCAATACCGGAACTGATATTTCTTCACGGACCAGTGCAACCATGCCAAGCAGGCTGTAAAAATCGCCAAAAAAAGAGGGCCGACGCATCAACCCTCTTCAGGTGTCGCCCGAAAGCTTCCACCGCAATTGCCTATATTTTAGTCGATATCCTATGTTTGTCTACGGGCACAGCTCCAAAGAATGTCATCTCCATCTTTAGCCTCCATCTTTAGCTGCTGCTTCTTAAGAAGCAGCTATATAGCTACGAAGTGCATCCATCTTGCTCCTGGCCCCAGTCTTTACTATTTTATGAAAATCTGAGGAAGACAAAGAGCCGTGCAAGTCTTCCAGCACACTAGAGTAGTTCCGAATTAACTGATAGCACTCAGTTTTGGAAACCATCATCTTTCTGAGCAGATAGACAATTAGGACGACATAATCAGTAATAGTTGAAAAGTCTATCGAAGGAACGCCAACCTCGGATGACAGCATCTGGCCAAGCTGATTTCCCACTTTTGCCCTTTTAAACCTCACGTCATAAACAGCGCTATTATGAGCGATTGCGTTACGAAGGTCCTTAAGAACGAAGATAGTACGTTCGAGAAGCCCGGGACCGTCGTAATTGTTCGGAAGCTTTAGGTCATCAGATATGCTCTGTCTAACCGAGCCCTTTAAGCACGAATAGAAAACACCGAAGTTTCCTAGAGTCATGACCTCGAATAGCGCCCAAATAGGCAAGGGTTTATCGCTGTCGTAAAAATGCCTAACAACAGGGTTCTTGGAGTAATTGTACTGAATTAATCTATTGATTTCCGTGTTGAGCTGTCGCTGAGATTATCGACGCAAGATAGGAACCATTAGTCCCAAAGACTAAATCGTTTAAGTCACTTCCCCCAACAAGACAACGATTCAGAGAGTCAACCTGTTCCGCTATGAGAGGCCAAACGAGTTTCCCGCCGGTCGGTTCACAACTGCGGAAGGCCACTGCGAATTGTGATGACAGTGGGAAATAAACCGCCACAGGGTCCGCATCGGATGTCGACATCCATTCAGCGTGCAGCAGAAAAGACGTAGCTATGAACTCACAATTATCAGGCGCCGCAAAAAATGTGACGTTCATCGGTTTCAGTATATCAACTATCTGCATCAAAGGCGCACGCTCGTCCGTGGAAAATAGCGCGGCATCCATTATTGCCATTTCCACAATAGCCGGAAGATCGTCCTTAAGCCCCATGACTTCAAGCGTCTCAAGATCGCTGACGGTCAAAGTTTCCTTTTCAAATAGAAACGGAATTAAAGTTGATGCTTTTTTCCGTTCCGGACCAAGCCATTTTGGATGGCGAACAACAAGAGAAGCAATGAATGCGATTAAGCAATCAATCAGCTCAACCAGGCGTGCAGTGCCGATAAGCTCACCATCGTCTAAACACCCAAGAAGCTCTTCGTACTTTGGGGCCAAGCGTGACTCCACCTGGCTGAGCATATCTTCGATGGCGCCCTCCTGAAAATAAGTACTCTCCGAACGGCTTTTTACCTCATGCAAGTACTTCTCGGAGCAAATACCATCTGGTTTGCACCTAAATACACTTCCTGGCTTTCCATTTTCAATCCGAATAACGGAGAGCATCGAGTCAGAAGCAGCAAAATTCTTGAGATAGAAGCGTGGAATATAGTGTTGGTTTTTGACCATCGCTTCCTCCAAAATACAACGCCAAATCAATGGCTACCGAGCACTCAAGCGTTTAATCTTACTGTAAATCTTAGCCTCATCAGGGGCAATCGGATCATTTGGAAACGCCTTTTGGGCTCTCGCTGCGTAGGAAAGAAAGTTCCCGTAGCGGAAAAATGCAGAAGAGTCAGCGTCAGCCGATAGGCATAACCTTCTTCCCATAATACCAAGCGGTGAATAATGTTGATACAGAGCGGAGACGCGCTTTTTTGATGCGTGCCTTCCCTCCCCCTGATTAGAACGCCCGATCGCAGTGGCCGCCTCACGGAGACGCTTGTGGTACCTTCCAACCGTAGACTGTCGAAGTCTTACAACGCGCCCGTCAAAGTCAAACCCCAGGAAACTGACTTTCTGCGCCGGATGTACACCGGAGTACGGATAGACCTTACCCGCACGAACGCTTTCAAAATCAAGCTGAGCAACTCCGTCGCCATCAACCCGGAACACCTTGGTTTTCTCTGGTTGCAGTTTAACGGAATCGACATCGGCCATTAGATTGATGGCTTCTACAAGTGCATCAAAGCCAGACTTTGGAACGGCAACAATAAAGTCATCGCAATAACGAAGATACAAGCCGCCAACCCGTTCAACAGCAAGCCGGACTTTCATATCGATATCGGCCATATAAATGTTAGCGAGCACTCCGCTTGCGGCAAGACCCTGAGGAATTCCCAGCCCAATACCCGTTCGCTTCCACGGTCTGGTAATGACCTTACTTTTATTTGCAAGAAACTCAGACTTTGGCAAGATAACATCCAGCTTATTAAGTTCGCGAATAGACTTGAACCGAAGTTCGATAGCTACTTCGCTGATCATTTTCTCCCGAATAGGATCGATTGATGGCCATGGCAATTCATGTCGAGCAGCCAAATCAGCAATAGGCCAGCACGAATAGCGGAGGATATTTTTAATGACTTGATAGTGATCGTCAGGCAAGCGTCCACTGGGAAACAACGAACGCAACGACGTCATTATATGAGCATGATTTAAGTTGTCGAAGAAGCTCTCGAAATCACCCGTAAGCACAAAAGCCAAATCTTGCTCGCGTATATAATCGAAGGCCTTTTTAGCTGAAGAAATATTGCTAGTAGCAGTTACGGCGCCGTCTGATGAAAGCGAAGAGCGGTACGCTACGGCAACCTCATTAAACTCTTCGGCAATAGCCTTCTTGTTATATAAGTCCGACCACAGATAAGAGTAGTACTGGAAGACGCGGTGATCGAAATGCGAGGCATAAGAGATATTGCGAACTTTGTAGCTTCGCTTACCTCCTCGATACCGAACAGTAATGATCTCGTTGGAAATTAGAGGGTAGAACGCGTGATGGGAAATGTACTCTGGATCTAAAATCTTGGCCTGAACTTCGGCAAAAGAGACCCTATGATCGAAATGGGCATATGAACTTTTGGAACTATATCGAGGAATACGAGCGATGTCGAACTCGGCCAAAATACCCCCAAATAAATCAACCTGTCCGGATCAACAAGCGGCGGCTAACCCTCCCCGGACAGGCTAATCAAAGGCGCAGCAAGTGCAACCAACGCTTTCGCGGCCACCTAAAACAATGCTTGCCTATGCCATACTAGACGAAAGCGAGGAATTGGCACTTATGACCATCGAGGCTCTTATCCAGCTGGCCGCAGGCAACGCTGGCGTCAATGTTGCGAACGTCGGAATTTCGTCGTTTGCGATATTGACGGCAGTAGCGTACCCCATCGCCAAATCGCGATGGGCAGCAAGTTTTATTCCCCATTCTTGCTTTGATTAAACAGCTTATGAGAAATAGGCTCATGCAGAATTCGGTTACGTCATCCCTGAAATCAGATGCATAGCCTTCGCACATATTTCCCAATCAGCACGAACACTTAACCCTACATCCCCAGCGCCATTTTTACTTGCTGGTAGTCCCAGTCCAAATAGCCTTTGCTACGGCTTTTCATTGGAGCATGAACGCCGCAATCCCTGATAACTTCAGGACACAAAGACTTGTTCACGCGCGCAGAATTATATAGAACTACGATTTCGACGCCGACCTCTTTGGCCATCCTGCATTCGTATTCGATATAGCTCTCAAACGTAACGTACTTTCCAACGTTGCACAGCTTATATCCACAACGATACGACCAGCACCACTGGCAGCTACCCTTTGTTACAGAGTCGGTATGATCACCCACAATTAGAACAAAACGCTTTGAAGCATCCATGCGTTGCTTAAGAGATGCCTTGATGTTACAGGGCTTGCTCGTATCACGAGACTGATGAAGCTCATGGGCATCGGTAAAACTAAGCGACCAATAGCCGCTGTCATTCCACTTTCTTAATTGTTCAACAGCGTCGAAATCATGGTCCCAATCAGCTGCAATATAGGTTCTTGTACGATAAACCATGCGAGCTCCTCTTAATCCCAAATAGAAACCTTATCAACATCGCCAGAGTAGACGACAACTGTCGTATGCCCGGTCAATTTCTCGCGATGGAGCGTTAAAAATGAAGTGATTAAATTGAATGACCCCTTATGGTCTAGGCCCATGCGCGATAAACCTGTACCCATTAGAGGAATAACCAAGTTGCAGCCCTGACCGTTTCCATCATGGAATTCAATCACGCCATTTAGAGCCAAAAGCAGATTCTCTCTATCGCTATGAGCGACATTCCGGCTATCGAATTGAGATAGTGCAGTAAGCAGGTACGTAATACTACCGACGGTAAAGGGAATAACAGTCCCAACCGGATACTCATTTGTTTTGCCACGAAATCCAGAAGGAACTGCCTTAACGGACGCCGGATCAACATCCGCAAGAGCGTCATCAATCCTTCGATCGATTTCGGCAACAGACAGACCGCGCTCCTGCATCTTGGAAAGCCAAAGACCATGCAGGCTAAATGGCGAAACGAGTGGATGCGCGCAAGAACCCGGTTTATCGACTACGGTATCGAAAGACGTATTGACAGGAATCACGCAACAACAATGACCACATACAAAATCGTCTACAAGCGAAAACAAATCCCCATAACACGCCTGCAACGACGAGCTGCCACAAGACCAAAACTCTCTATTTCTCTTAAGAGCGGCGTGGGGAGCACTGCCCACGCACGACAAAAAGAGCAAGACCAAAAGAGCCATGATCTTTAGGCAAGTATTATTTAGTCCGAGGTCATCTGGGGAGATAAAGGAAACTACTACACCCCAAATCCCAAACACTCCCCCACACCATTTGACAAAACAGCTCCGCCAAAGATGGCTGCGGACACGAAGCGTGTCGATAAGTTTATTCATCACCATCCACCTGGTCCCCAGACCAAGGATCAAGCCAATCATTGTCTGGCCTACACACAATTCGCGCGTCCATGTACGCTTTGCGCGGAGGAAGAATTGTATGGCCCATATAGTTGCCGCTCTCAACTTTCTCGACAATCAGCGCGGCATCAACCTTGTGAGGGTCAACTAGACAAAGCGGCAACAATAAATCGACCTTATCGCCCTTTGGATAATACATTGGGACGGCAGTTTTATAGTTCCACCTAGCGCGCTTTCGGGACTTATTGACAGCCTCTTTTAGCTTTTCGTCCATACGCATATAGCCAGCGGTGCCCTGTGCCAACCGCTGGGCAAGCTGTTTCCAAAGCGGGCGCTTGTCAATATTCCTCGCTACCTTAATATCCTGCAGGATCCTTTGCGCAGCGATATCATCCTTTGCAGCCTCATCGAGAAGTCCAAAAGGCAAGCGGTTGATGTTATCCCGCAAAATATGCGGGCTATCGATTTTAATCTCCTTATGAGTATCGAGGACCACGTCATCGAGGGTTTCAATGTAGCTGGCAGCCTCAGGCATTTCACTAAAGTAACGAACGAGCAACTTGCCGCACTGCCCCTGTCCTTCGACACAGTAATCCATAAAGGGACGCTTTCCACCGGCTAAGGGGGCTCCAAACAACGCGTAGATGTTGTCGAGCTCCGCCGTCACTAATCCGGTGTTGAAAACAAGATACTGGTTGTCATTCGATATCGTAATTCGATTGGTCTTGTGAGCACTATCTTCTTTAAGTAAGCGCGAATAGGTAACGCCCAGGTAATTTTCGAGAATGGGATAGGGCCGTCCAAAATTACCACGAGCGGTAAAGGACCAAGGCTCATCCATGGCCAGAGATGCCAAGCGGCTCATTGTCCCGCCCAGACCGCTGTCGGCAAAATCGAATGAATCATAGAGGTCATCGGTAACGCTACGCCTTACCTTACCTGGAACAGCATCTTCAGTGGAAGCCGAATCTTCAACCTTAGTTTCCCAGGTATAGACCGCCGTAAAAGGCAAGCCCTGCCGCGACGGGACCAAAGCAACCTCAACAACACGTTGCTGGGATCCAGCAAACTTCAGACCGATTGGGAACATAACCTTGCCGTCATATTCCCTAAACACACCAGTCTTACGCGCCGATAACCAAGCCTGATCCAACCGAGCTTCCCAATTCTCGCCTGGTGAGCAAATTTCCGAAACTGATTCCTTGCAGCGAGGCAACACGTAGCAAAATTCTAGGAAACTCTTATCGAGATAAGCCTGCAGCTCCGCGGGGCAGGCGTGTCCACGATATACAGCCAGCGAAGCGGCCGCAGCAGTATAAGGTTTAGGACAAGCGTCGCTCTCATCAGAAGCACCAGAGCCGTTACTAGAATTATCTTCTGGCATCGAGCTGCCCACCAAGCGAACCATAGCCCCATGACGCCCCTGAGGATCGAGCGAAAAGTGAATAAAGCCACCCTCCGATTCATCAAAAGCATCGAGCAACTCCCTGAAGGATACGAAGCCCAAATCTTTTGCACGAATCCCCGCGACATCAAACTCATGGGCGACCTTAGCCATGGGATAATCCGTATTGGGCAAGAGCCGCATAAGAAAGACCCGTTTAACCCTGTCCGCTAAATCGGGAGTGACAACCGGGGACGGAGCGGGCGGCTGTATTTTTACAGGCAAAGTAGCACTACCTGAATCCTCAATCTGGCGACGTTCATTGTCCAACGCGTCTCTAACTTTACCCGCCAGATCATCAACGCTGTCAAAATAATCAGGAGTGTGGCTTTGCTTAAGCATTGCCTTAAACTGTTCGAGCTTTTCGGCACTGGGGCCCTTATCCACCATCAGGTCAGTTGTTTTATACGAATCGGATGGCAAAAACACCAGCACGCGAAGCCCATTTTTAATCGCTTCGCGATATTCAATCTCCGTAATCGAAAGACCCGTATACTCAGGATGATCGACCTGCATATACAGCATGCCGTACATGTACGCAGAGATAATAACGACAACGTCGCATTTCTTAACTTCATCGATACAAACATCAATTATCGAACGATGATGAGCACCGAAGTGCTCCATACATACAGGCAGAAAGCCGCATCGCACCGCAGCGTCTTTAACGGCATCTCTATAGGGCCGCAAGTCATACGCTGTAGAAGCAATAAAAACCTATAACTGACGAGAGCCTTTATCGTTAACCGGCATGACAACCCCCAAAAATCAGTCAACCAAATTGAAAGGTCAACAAGCGGATGTTAACGTCATGCTCCAGGCAGTGAACGACTGAAGTAATAGTACTACCTGACACTTTAGAAGAGAACAACAGCCTATTAATATTCGTCAAGCGGTAGCCTGAAAACCAATCTGCCCAATTCAGATTCTAGGATGAGGGCGGCTCTTTGCTATAGGATCGCCTCAACGGCCCGCTATATACAGAGAGGCTCCCCGGCCGCCGGCAGTTCATGACGGCTGGGGAGCCTCTCTGCTCAAAAAAGCGCTATTCTCGCCCCGATGTCATCGAGACATTCAGCACGCCGCATGCTTCTAGCGCTCAGTAACCGACGGGCTATAGAGGTCGATGAGTTCCCTGCACTTGTCCAAGTAGGCCTGCGCTGCCCTCTTCGTGGGCAAAAGACCATCGTGTGTCACAGCATTACGGACGTCAAGAACTGACTCGTGGTAGTCAGTTACGGGAATCGGAATTTCAAGCTCTTCGAGCCATCGGAACTTCCCGCCAAGCATCCGGTGCTTCGCAGCATCTTTCTCGTAGAAATCCATGCCATGGGCTCCGTAGTAGCCTGCGATTACCTCATCAATGGCAAACTCTAGGGCACTGCCGCAGAGCATGACAGAGCTTCTGAAATCAGAGTTGAAAAACGCACGGTAAGCGTTGAGCACGAGCTCGTAGACCATTGTCAGCTGGGTGCCATTTCCAGTGCGCTCGAACAGGAGACGCAAGCCGTCGGCCCCGAGGCTCCGACTATCACCTATCATGTCGAGCTCCAAGTGGATCACGGACCTCATTCCCTGGAGCCTAATGTTGACCTTCTTGTCCTTAAGGTCGAATAGCTGGAGCCCGTCGTAGAACCCTCCGCCTCTCAGCAGACTCCCTCCTTTGGGGCTAGGACTGGCATAGCCGCGCGTCTCAATTGCATATAGCCTCTCGACCAGATCCTTCCAAGCCGGAAAGGCTTCATACAAGGACGATTGGTCTACGTCATCCCCAAACGTAACAACAAGGCGAGAGGTTTCGAAAAGCCCGTCTGGACACCTGCATACCCTTCCCCAATCAACCTTCTCGATTGGGACGCCGAGCGGAGGGAGAAGGCGGTCGGGTATACCATCCGATTTAAGGTCCGGCAGGACAGGCAAATGCACCTTCGCATTGAACCCGCCGAGCTTTGTCGGGAACGCCATGCCAGACGCCTCGCCCTGGCAATAGATATTGTTCTCGAGCTCAACGTAGCCATATAGCATGACGCCATCTCCTCTCCCAACCAAAAGGCCCGCAGCGTTTAAAAGGGCCAACGCTGTTCAAACAATCATAGGATTGCAACTGCCAAACTAGCAAAAAGCCTTCAAAAGAAAACAGAACGGCTCGACTCCAGCTTAAATCGAGCCA
Source organism: Collinsella sp. AM10-26 (assembly GCF_003472525.1). Taxonomy (NCBI): domain Bacteria; kingdom Bacillati; phylum Actinomycetota; class Coriobacteriia; order Coriobacteriales; family Coriobacteriaceae; genus Collinsella; species Collinsella sp. AM10-26. Next base: position 118,061 of record NZ_QRMC01000004.1, on the reverse strand, counting down.
TCCGGATTGAACACTTTGACAAAACTTGCCACGGACCTCTCGCGCCCCACAACAAGTCTTTTGACAGAAACCGCTGCAGGCAGCATAGAAATGCCCGACCGTTTCAGAACTCCAAATAGATACAAAAAAGCCCGTTGCCGAGACAGGGTTCTCAAAGCCGTATGGAAACTGCTTGGATTATTCGACGCGCCACTTGGTGTTTCGACATTTGCAGCTTGGGTGCCGGCTCTTGCTGGATCTAATTCGCTTGTGTCACTTTGCGGTCGTTATTTGCCCGAACGAATTCGCATCGATGTGGGATTCTAAATTGACTTTCGATATCGCCGCTCTTCATAGCGTAGTAGCAAAGTGAGCCCGTTACTGGCCTGATATGACAGAGGCAGATTCCGAAAGAGGCGTTGCCAAGGTCAGGGCACTCTCGGTCATGGGAAATGGCGTCGCGACGAACGAATGGCATGCGCAGCGCCTCCATGGCTTACCCTAAACAAGAGAGGCCCCAGCCACCGCGTGGTGACTGGGGCCCTCTTATCGCTCTGAGAAAGCTCGCTAGTCGCGCTTGAAGAGATCGCGTGTGTACACCTTGTCGGCGACGTCCGCGAGCTCGTCGCTCCAGCGGTTGGCGACGATGATGGAGCACTCGCGCTTGAAGGTCTCGAGGTCATGGGTGACCACGCTGCCGAAGAAGTCGGGGGCGTCGAGCGTGGGCTCGTACACGAGCACGGGCACGCCCTTGGCCTTGACGCGCTTCATGATGCCCTGAATGCTCGAGGCACGGAAGTTGTCGCTACCGGATTTCATGGTCAGTCGGTAGACGCCTACGACAGGGGCGTGGACGCCGGAGTAGACCAGCTGATTCACCTTCTGCAAGATCTCGTCGGCGATGAAGTCCTTGCGGGTGCGGTTCGAGTCCACGATGGCCTCGATGAGGTTCTGGGGCACGTCTTTGTAGTTGGCCAGGAGTTGCTTTGTGTCCTTCGGCAGGCAGTAGCCGCCGTAGCCGAACGAGGGGTTGTTGTAGAAGGAGCCGATGCGCGGCTCCAGGCACACGCCGCGGATGACGTCGCCCGCGGAGAGGCCCCTGCTCTCGCAGTAGGTGTCCAGCTCGTTGAAGTACGCCACGCGAAGAGCGAGATAGGTGTTGGCGAAGAGTTTCACGGCCTCGGCCTCGGTGGTGCCGAGGACGAGCTCAGGGATGCCGGTCGTACCGTCCTCGTTCACACGCTCGCGCTCGGCGGGGTCGGCGCCCTCGGCCAGAAGCGAGGCAAACTTCTCCGCCGCACCCACGGCCTCGGCATCCTCCTTGGGAGCGCCCACCACAATGCGGCTCGGGTGTAGGTTGTCGTATAGGGCGTGGCCCTCGCGCAGGAACTCCGGCGAGAAGAAGATGCGGTTGTCTCCGCGCTGCTCGCGAAGGGACGCTGTGTAGCCCACGGGTATCGTGGACTTGATGACGACCCAGGCCTCCGGGTTCACGGCGCGCACCGCGTCGATCGCGGCCTCGACGGATGACGTGTCGAAGAAGTTCTTATCCGAGTCGTAGTTCGTGGGCGTGGCGACCACGACGTATTCGGCGCCCGCGTAGGCCGCCGCCGGGTCCACAGTGGCCGTCAGGCTCAGCTCGCGCTCCCCGGCCTTCGCCTCGACCAGGAACCGCTCGATCTCGGCGTCGCGTATCGGCGACTCGTAGCTGCGCAGCTTCTCGACCTTTTCGGGGACGATGTCCAGCGCGTGGACTTCGTTGTGCTGGGCCAAGAGAACGGCAAGCGACAGCCCGACGTACCCAGTACCTGCGATTGCAATCTTCATTTCAAAAGCTCCTATCCTTCTAGAGTCGGTAGTAGTCCCGGTACCACTTGGCGAACTCGCGCAGGCCGTCCTCCAAGGGAGTACTCGGCTTGAAGCCGGTGTCGCGCTCCAGCTTCGAGGTGTCCGCGTAGGTCACCGGAACGTCGCCAGGCTGCATGGGGACAAGCTCCCGGTGCGCCTCGAAGTCGAAGTCGGCCGGAAGCACGCCCTCATCCACGAGCACGCGCTGGAGGGTATCCACGAAGTCGAGCAGGTTCTCGGGGTTTGAGTTACCGATGTTGTAGACGCGCGTCGCGGCCATGGGCAGGCCGTCCGCCCCCAGCTTGACCTCGGGCGGGTTCGTCATCACGCGCGTGACGCCCTCGACGATGTCATCCACGTAGGTGAAGTCGCGCTTGCAGTCGCCCATGTTGAAGATCTTGATGGTCTCGCCGCGCAGAAGCTTATTGGTGAAGCCGAAGTACGCCATGTCCGGGCGGCCCATCGGGCCGTAGACGGTGAAGAAGCGCAGGCCCGTGGCCGGAATCGAATACAACTTCGAGTAGGCATGCGCCATCAGCTCGTTCGACTTCTTGGTGGCCGCATACAGCGAAACCGGCGAGTCGACATTATCGTCCTCGCTGAAAGGCACCTTCTCGTTGCCGCCGTATACGCTCGACGACGAGGCATACACGAGATGCTTGACCGGGTGGTGCCTGCAGGCCTCCAGTATGTTGAAGAAGCCCACGAGGTTACTGTCCACATAGGCCTTCGGGTTCTCGATGGAGTAGCGCACGCCGGCCTGCGCGGCCAGGTTCACCACCACGTCGAAGCCGTTCTCGGCAAAGATTCGCTCCACCAGGGCCGCGTCCGCGAGGTCACCGCGCACGAACGTGAAGCGCCCGTCATGGTCGGCGTCCCGTAGCATTGCGAGGCGCGCCTCCTTGATGCCCGGGTCGTAGTAGCTGTTCACGTTGTCCAGGCCGACGATAACGTCGTCCGTGGTTTCCAACAGCCGTTTCACCAGGAACGCGCCAATGAAGCCGGCCGCGCCGGTTACCAATACCTTTCTATTGCACATTTATGCATCATCTCCCCAGTTCGGATGGAAATTAACTGCGCCGCCCAGCAATGCGGCCGTATCGTTTAAAGGAGGGATGGGTCTCCGGAATTCCGCTCCCCTCGGCCGGCACCTCCGGCCAGCCGAAAGCCTCGGGCGCGCACGTGAAGTCCCACCTTCGCCCTCAGGAGATCCCCTGAAGCTCCCCGAGGCAACTCTGAAGCGCAAAAAAGCCTCAAAGCTCACGACGAGACCCCCCCCCCGTATTTCTCGGGAGGAGAATTGAGCCATCCCGTCAGATCGAAGTACCGGCGAAACGCGACGGTGTCGTTGCCTATCTCGCCGTTAGCGACATACCTGCGCCCGAAACGCACGGAGCAGCCGAGATCAGGACGATCCTCGACGGTAAACAGAACCTTGTTCCTATGGCGCAGCCGCGAGAAAGAACCAAGCTCAGTCTCACCACAGTGGTTCATCTCGCTGAACTTGAAGAAGACGTCGTCGTAGTTGATCCGAGACGCCCGACGTTCCCATTTCTCCCTCGCTTCCTCGAAGCTCGGGTAATGGAGAAAGACGACCTCGATGTCGCCGAGCAGCCCCAGTGGGACGTCGCGCTGCCCCTTCGCGACAAGCTCGTCGCGGTGAGGGGAGTCCACGATGTCCAGGGGCTCGAGCGAAAGGGACATGTAGCGGCGCAAATCCCCGCAGAGTTTGATGTAATCGGGAGCGAAGAAGTAGAGGCCCGCCGTCGGCGACTGGTAGGGCAGGCCGTAGTACCTGTAAACGCTGCCAGCCCAGCAGTTATTCGAGATGATCGAGAAGCCAGTGCGCTCGAGACGCTTCCTCCTGGTCTTGGCAAAATATGGAGTGGTCGCCTCGTCCAGACGCTTGTATACTTTGTCGGTTATTCCGAGCTTCAATTTACGCCCCCTTGTGCAAAATCGATTTGGCCGGGATGCCGCCGAGGACGTCGTTGGGGACGCCGGTGCCTCTCGTTACCACCGCACCCGCGGCAACGGTGGTCCCCTCTAGAAGGAGGACGTCGCCGATCACCACGGCGCCGCAGTAGACGGTGCAACCCCTCTCAATCACGGGGCAGGCGGGCTCGCTCTTCTCACGTCTTCCGATGGTCACGTTCTGATAGATGGTGCAGCCGTCACCGATGACCGAGCCTGCGCCGATAACGATCCCCGTGGGGTGCGGGAAGTAGACGCCCTTCCCGACCTCGCATTCATAGGAGATGTGGCACCCCCAACGCCTGGCGATGCGGACGTGCAGGAGGTTCCGCACGAGCTTAATGCCCTTGCGATGAGCCGCGTGCATCCGCTCCACGTCACGGGAGAACTGGTAAGAGGGATCGAAAAGCGACCTCTTCAAATGATCGATCAGGTGCATCAGTCCGAAATCCTCCTCATAGTGCTGAGGGCCTTGAGCGCGATGGGGACGTAGGCGGCCGCGAGGACGCAGGCGGCCAGAGCAAGCCCCAAGACGCTAGTCCGCTCGTAAAGAAGCCAACAGACACAGGACTCGGCGGCATACGCGGCAAGCAGGCCGGCCGTCCAGGGGACGGAAAGCACGAAGTTCAGGCTTTTCCGAGCCAGCCACCAACGTGAGACGGTCATAGCGGCGGTACCCCCGGCAAGCCCGAAGATGACACCGTCGAGCCCGAAGAAGCCGATGAGGCCGAGCGTCAATGCGGCCGTGACCACAAGGCCGAACACCGTCGTGGTGGCTATCGAGTCGGTCTTGTTCGTGGCCATGAACACCGAACCGAACTGAGTTGCCATAACGGTCAGAGCGGCGTAGAGGAGCACCCCGGCGGTGAGCCCGGCCGCGGCCACGTAGTCAGTGGAGGCTATCAGGATGTAGAAGAGGTAGACGCATGGCATCAGAACCGAGATGGCAGCGCACAGTATCTTGAGAAGCGAGTTCGACACCGTGGAATAGAATTCAGCAAGTTTCTCGGAGCCGGAGCGGATTATCCCCTCCTCGATGACCGCCATGGAGAATATGCTTCCGACGGAGGTCACGATGGTGGCAAACTTCATGGCGAAGGCGTACTGCCCGTTCGCGTCGGCGCCGAGGTAGTTGACGGTGACGATCCTGCCGAAGCCGACGAGGAGGCTGAGCGCAACGAGGTTGGCCACGCAAGGCGTCGAGTAGCGCAGCATGGACTTGAGAAGGGGGAGGTCCGTCCTCCCCTTCAGAGCCCGGGGAAGAAGGGGACACCTGAACTCGAGGAATACGACGATGGAGAGCTGGCCGAGTATGTACGACGCGGACAGCCCGGCGAATCCGGTCTTGGCCGCGCAGACGAGCAGGATGACGCCTGCGAAGAACCCGAAGCTTGATATGATGCCCGACCAGGCGTAGTCCTTCGACCGAGAGAGGCCCCTGGCGGCGTACTGCCAGATGCGTGCCAGCGCATAGGCGGCCACCATGGCCCCGAGCGCGAGGGCGTTCTCTGGCGGGTACGAGAGGGCGAGCGAAGCGCAGACGACGAGGGCGGTCGTCCCGAGAACGAGCGGCACGCAGAACCGAAGGACGGTAACGATGGCCCGCTCGGCGTCCCCCGCCTTCCCGTTAATGCAGAACTTGAGAATGGCCTCCCAGATGGCCAGGTAGGCGACGGGGGCTATGATCTGGGTGAGCGTGAGGAGGTAGTCGTACTCGCCGAGATCCGCGGACGAGACGTATACCGCGTAGATGGGGACAATGATCGCGGAGATCACCTTCGACGAGAAGTTGCCGACGAAGTATACTCCGGTCTTTTTGAAGAGCCTGTTAGCCATTGAGCCTCCCGGGATTGAGATGAGGGCCGGGCACAGGCCTTCGGCGGGGCGCGGGGACCGCGCCCTTGGCTAGCCCGCCGCCGACGCAGCAGAAGCGCATGAGCATGTAGAGGAAGATGCCCGTGTAAACCACGTTCACGCGGCCGAACATCCATTCGATGATCATGAAGAAGAGGATTACGACCATATAGGTGTAGAGCATGAGTCCGTAGTCGCTGCCCGATCGCTCGTAGTAGGAATGTATCTTCTGGCAGACCACTGCAAGGAAAGCGGGGCCTATCAAGAGGCCAGCCGCGCCGAAGTCCCTCAGGACCCCGTAAACGTAGGTGCAGTTGTTATTCATGTGCAGCGTTGGCGAAATGTTCACCATGGCGGAGGAAACCGCGTTTATCTCGGTGATTGCGATGGGGATGTGGGTCCCTAGCAGCCGGTTGGCGACGACATAGAATGGCGACAGAAGCCCGTCGAGCGTATAGGCGCCAAACAGTACGTTGCCAAGCTGGGAGTGGGAGGGGTCAGAGATGAGGACGTTGAGCATGTCTACCGTCCCGGCGAAATAGACGTAGATAGAGGTGAGGACGTCGGTCTCCCCGATGGTCCGGTCGCCCGATATGGAAAGAATGGCCACGACGGCCAAGACACCGACGACTGTTATCGCCTTGTTTCGCCGCATGAGCTCCCAGAGGCGCAAGCCGTACTGGTGGAACAGAAGGACGGCGAGCGAGAGCATCGCCTCCATGAGTAGCCAGCGCCCCGCGAATATGAGCGTGTACATCGCGAGGTTGCAGCAGCATAGGATCAGAAGGAAGACGGGGCCCGCCTTACTGCGAGGCGTCTTCTTGAGCACGATAGCGGTCGACGCGATGAGGAACTCGGCGAGGATGAGGGGGTTGATAGCCCACTTGAGCAGGACGAGCGATGAGGACGTATAGGTGCTCGTCTCCGAGTAGAGCACGTTGTGTCTGACGGAGCTGAACCCGCCGGTAGCGAGGATCGAGAGCGCATCGGGGAGGTAAGTCGCCAGCAGCGCGGAGGTTGCGAGCGCTATCAGTATGAGCGGCGAGTAGCAGACTCGGGAGAGGTCGAGCTCCCTCGCGGGCCTCCTTTGGGCCGGGCTCTCGGGCCTCTTCCTCTCGTAAGCGCGCAGGCAGTAGGTCGTAAGAACGAATACGAATAATGTCAAGTACATGATTCCATACGTCAGGTGGCTGGGAACGTACGTCTCGTAGAACCCGAGCCTGGAAACGGAGATGATGAAAACCCACACGCCAACGAACATCGTCGCGTAATTAACGTAGCTTGGGAACTGGCTTCTAAGCAGGACGACGAGCACGAAGAAGACCGAGACGTCAAAGGGGATAAGCCATGCCATTGACATTAGCTATCACCCGCCGTCATGCGGAATGCGTCGAGCCAGGCCTTCGCGATGGCGCCCTCGTCAAAGCGAGAGACAGATTCAACGCCCCTCTCGGCCTTCGCGATCGCGGGCGCAGGGGCGCGGAAGTAGTCGTCGAGGGCGCGTGCGAGGGCGCGCGCGTCCCCGCATGGAACGATGGTGCCGTAGCGGCCGCAGTCGAGCAGTAGGCGCGCGCCACCGGGGCTACAGTCTGTCGAGATAACGGGGATGCCGTAGGAGAGAGCCTCCATCACCGTGTTGGGGATGCCCTCATAGTCGGAGCAGAGGACGTAAACGTCAGCGCCCTCGAAGGCCGCCTCAGGGGACTCGACCGGGCCCATGAGCCGTATGCGCCCCTTTGCCGGCGATGCCCCGATCAGGCTTTCGAGCTTGTCCAACTCGGGCTGCGGGCCACCGCCGTATATGCGCAGCTCTGCCTCCGTCTCCATAAGGGCCATGGCCTCGACAACGATGTCTAGTCTCTTCTGGAAGAGGTCAATTCGCGAGAGCGTCGCTATCGTCTTGGATCTGGACGGCGCCCAGCTCTCAGCAAAGGAGCGCTTCGCGGGGTTAGGTATGACTGCCGCCCTGCGCTGAAGGGACGGCGAGAAGTACCTCATTGCCTCCGGAGTCTGGAAGGCGGCGAAGTCCGCCCGGTTGTAGAGCGCGCGACGTATGCGGTCGCCCTTGCTGCGAGGATGATAGGGGTCAGCGCGTTCTGAGACGAGGAGCTTGTACCCGCATGAATGCCTGAGCGCGAGAGCGTAGTAGAACTCGTGGCCTCCGAAGCTGACCACCACATTTGGGCGCTCGGAACACATAAAGGCCTTGATTCTGGAAAACAGGACGGTCTCCTCGGCGGGGTTGCGTTTGTGAGTCTGGGTCCTCGGAGGGGCGTCGAAACAGTGGTAGGAGCACGCGGGGGGAAGACTCTCCTCAAGGAAGCGGGAGCGACTGATCGAGCATAGCGAGACCTCGCACCCGAGGTCGGCCATGGACGAAGCGACCCAGAGCATCATCCTGGTCGCGCCGCCACCCGTCTCTGCATAGTCAAGAATGAACAGTATTTTCAAATTGGAAGTCATGTGGCCTTCCTTCAGCATGTTGCGGAAATCTCGGAGGCTTCGCGGTTGGCAGTCTCCCGAAGGGATCGGTAGAAGCGTGTGCGACGCTCCATGAGCTTCCCCGCCTCGTAGTCATACGCCCGCGCGAACTGTTCCTCACGCACCTCGAGCGCATGGGACCAATCGGCAAGGAGCGAACAAACCATGTCCGCGTATGACTCGGGAGAGTTGTCGCATGAGAGGCACTCGGATCCCAGAAGCTCCGGGATGCCGTCCACCGCGTTGGCGAGGCACACGAGGCCCGAGGCCATCGCCTCTATGACGGCGCGGGGAAGCCCCTCACTCTTGGTGGGCATCACAAGGAACTGGGCGCGCTGCAGCTCGGCCTGCACTTCGGAGAAGCCGGACTTCCACCCGGCGAACTCCACGGAACCGGCAATACCCAGCTCGCCGGCCAAGGCCTCGAAGTCGGCCCTCCTCGGGCCATCGCCGATGAGAATCCCCCTGGCGTCGACGCCGCGGCGTCGAAGCTCCGCCACGGCGCGCAGGAAGACAGCGTGCCCCTTGCGGTCGTCCGACATCTTGCCTGTGTGTGCGAGCGTCACAGCCTCGGGAGCCGCGTCGCCCCATTCGGCCATGGAGTAGTCGGCCGCGCACAGGTTGATGGTCGAGTAGCTCGCCGTAAAGTGCCGACCGTCCCCGCCCTCAGACAGGGCAGCGCAGGGGTACTCCTCCTGGAGGACGCGCTCGGTCACGTAGGCTACCCCGTCGGCTTCCATGCAGGCCCGCTTTGTCTGGGCGGTTATGAAGCCGCAGATGACGGGCTGCAGGGGATGGCTCATGGACTCGCGCCCGTAGGCGGTACGCGGGTTCATCATCATCTCAGCCGCCCAAGGCACGCCGGACCTGCGCACAACCGGGTAGGCCACCATCGAGATGGGGCTCGGCATGCGGAATATGGCGGCGTCGGCGCAATCGAGGCAACCCCTCAGGGCGCGTCTGATGACCGAGAAGTTCTTGACTGGCCCAGCGGCGCCTTGGAAGTCGGGAAGCCCCACGAACTCCACGCGGGGATGCGTGGAGCGCAGCATCCCGCCCAGGTCGTCGTCGGGCGCGGCTTCGCGCATGCGGGCGCAGACGACGAGCCGGTCGAACACAGCCAGATAGCGCTCCCAGAACGAGCTGTCGCTCTGAACGTCGGTGTATACCTCGGAGCCGTCGCGGACGAAGTGCTGCTCCTGGATGACGAGGAGGGTCCTGCCCTTACGAGAGGCCATGGGCATACCCCCTCAGACTAAGCTCCCAGTCGGGCATATGGAATCCTTCCGTCTCCAGCTTGGAGAGGTCGAGCGCTGAGTGCTCCGGACGCGGGGCGATGGGCCCCTGGGCGCTCGCGTAGTACTCGGCGGTCGAAACCGGCCGCACGCAGCCGCCGTTACCGTTGATGAGGTCGAAGACCTCACGCGCAATCTCGGCCCAGGAGACAACGCGGCCGCTGCCGGTGCAGTTGTAGGTGCCGTAAGCTGCGGGCGCGCTCGGCTCGAGTTCGCCCTCGCGGTAGCCGAGCAGGTGGAAGATGGCCTTAGCCATGTCATCGGTGAAGGTGAGGCGGCCGAGCTGGTCATCGACCACGGCAACCTCGACGAGGGCGTCCTCTGGGTCGGCGCACCGATCACTCAGGGCTTTCATGGTCTTCACGAAGTTGTTGCCGTCGCCAATAACCCAGGAGCTGCGGAGAATGTAATGCATGAGGCACCCCTCCACTGCGAGGTCGCCGGCGGCCTTGGACTGGCCGTAGACGGACAGCGGCGAGAGCGCCTCACCCTCCGTGTGGAGCGGCGCCATCCCGTCGAACACGTAGTCCGAGCTCACGTGCACGAGCGTGATCCCGTGCTCGGCGCAGGTGCGGGCGAGCAGCGCCGGGCCCGTGGCGTTGGCGGCCCAGCAGGCGCGGCGTCCCTCGGGGGTCTCGGCCCTGTCGACCGCGGTGTAGGCGCCGCAGTTGATGACGGTGCCGTAGAGGGACCAGTCGTACTGCGCATAGGCCGCGGGGTCGGACATGTCGAACGTGTCGATGTCGCAGTAGTCGAAGCTATCGGCCAGGCCGCGTTCCTCGGCCATGGCGCGCACGGCACGGCCCAGCTGGCCGTTGCAGCCGGTCACGAGCGTGCGGCGCGGGGCCATGGGCAGTGCGTCGGCGAGCATGGGATGGGCCCTGTCGGCCTCGGAGAGCTCGCACTCCTCCAGCGGGATGGGCCACTGGATGGCGAGCTCCGGGTCGGCGAGGTTCACGAAGGTGTAGGTCTTCTTGAGCTCCAGCGACCAGTGGGCGTCCACCAGGTAGGTGTAGGCGGTGCCGTCCTCCAGGGCCTGGTAGGAGTTGCCGACGCCGCGCGGCACGAAGATGGCGCGCGAGGGGTCGAGCGTGCAGGTGAAGACCTTACCGAAGCCCGCGCCGGGGCGCAGGTCCACCCACGCGCCGAAGACCGAGCCCGTGGCCACGGAGATGAACTTGTCCCAGGGCTCGGCGTGGATGCCGCGCGTGACGCCCCTGTTGTCGTTGAAGGAGATGTTGTTCTGCACGAAGCGGAGGTCGGGGATGCCCGCGGCCACCATCTTCTCGCGCTGCCAGTTCTCCTTGAACCAGCCGCGGTTGTCGCCGTGGACGGAGAGCTCCACCACCTTGAGCCCGGGGATGCCGGTCTCGGTCACGGTGAGCTGCTTCTCGAAGTCGAATTCTGCCATTATCGGCCTCCCCTACTGCCCCTGGGCCTTGTAGCGGGCCTCGGTGGCCTCCTTGGCGGGGCGCCACCAGGACTCGTTCTCGACGTACCAGTCGATGGTGGCCCTGAGGCCCTCGGCGAAGTCGGTGTGGGCCGGCCTCCAGCCGAGCTCGCGCTGGAGCTTGGCGGAGTCGATGGCGTAGCGGCGGTCGTGGCCGGGGCGGTCGGCGACCCAGTCGAAGTCCTCGGGGTCGCGGCCCATGGCCTCCAGGATCATGCGCAGGACCGTGATGTTGTTCTTCTCGCCATTTGCACCGATGAGGTAGGTCTCCCCCATGCGGCCCTTGGTCAGGATGTCCCAGACGGCGCTGGAGTGGTCCTCGGTGTGGATCCAGTCGCGGACGTTCTCGCCGCGGCCGTAGAGCTTGGGGCGCACGCCGTCGATGATGTTGGTGATCTGCCTGGGGATGAACTTCTCCACGTGCTGGTAGGGGCCGTAGTTGTTGGAGCAGTTGGAGATCGTGGCGCGCAGGCCGTAGGTGCGGGTCCAGGCGCGGACGAGCATGTCGGAGGACGCCTTGGTGGAGCTGTACGGAGAGCTCGGGTGGTAGGGCGTCTCCTCGGTGAACTTGGCCGGGTCGTCGAGCGCCAGGTCGCCGTAGACCTCGTCGGTGGAGACGTGGTGGTAGCGGATGCCGTGCTTGCGGACGGCCTCCAGCAGGCGGAAGGTGCCCTCGACGTTGGTGCGCAGGAACGGCTCCGGGTCGGCGATGGAGTTGTCGTTGTGGCTCTCGGCGGCGTAGTGGACGATGGCGTCGTGGCCCGGGACGATGCGGTCCAGCAGCGCGGCGTCGCAGATGTCGCCCACGACGAGCTCCACGCGGTCGGAGGGCAGCCCGGCGATGTTCTCGGGGTTGCCGGCGTAGGTCAGCTTGTCCAGGACGGTCACGTGCACCCCGGGGTGGTTCTCCACCACGTAGTGCACGAAGTTGCTGCCGATGAAGCCGCAGCCGCCCGTGACGATGATGTTCCTGGGCTCGAAGAGCTCTTCAGACATGTTTCTATCTCCCATTGGGTCGGATTAGTACTCGCGCGGGCTGTTGACGATCTCGCCGGCGGCGACCTTCTTGAGGTGCTGCCCGTAGACCGACTTGCCGTAGGCCTCGGCGGCCTGCTTTAGCCCCTCGGTGGTGATCCATCCGTTCTCCCAGGCGATCTCCTCGGGCACGGACACGGGCAGGTCCTGGGAGTGCTCCACGGCGCGGACGAACTCCGCGGCCTCGTGCAGGCTCTCCATGGTGCCGGTGTCCAGCCACGCGTAGCCGCGGCCCAGGGTGACGACGGACAGCGTCCCCTCCTCCAGGTACATGCGGTTGAGGTCGGTGATCTCCAGCTCGCCGCGGGCGGAGGGCCGGACCCCGTGCGCCTTGGCGGCCACGTCGCCCGGGTAGAAGTACAGGCCGGTAACGGCGTAGGAGCTCTTGGGGCGCTCGGGCTTCTCCTCGATGGAGACGGCCCTCCCCTCGCGGTCGAACTCCACGACGCCGAAGCGCTCGGGGTCGTCCACGTGGTAGCCGAAGACCGTGGCGCGGCCCGACTCGGCGTTCTGCACGGCGCGCGTCAGGTGGCGCGACAGGCCGTTGCCGTAGAAGATGTTGTCGCCGAGCACGAGCGCGCACGGCTCGCCGGCGATGAAGTCCTCGCCGATGGTGAAGGCCTGCGCCAGGCCGTCGGGGCTCGGCTGCTCGGCGTAGGAGAGGTTAACGCCGTAGCGCGAGCCGTCCCCGAGCAGGCGCTCGAAGTTGGGGAGGTCCGTCGGCGTGGAGATGACCAGGATGTCCCTGATGCCCGCAAGCATGAGGGTGCTAAGCGGGTAGTAGATCATGGGCTTGTCGTAGACCGGCAGCAGCTGCTTGGAGGTCACGAGCGTGAGCGGGTACAGGCGGGTGCCGGACCCGCCGGCGAGGATGATGCCTTTCATCTTCTTGCCTTCCTAACGTCTTTTCTTCCTGCACGGTTGCCCGCGAACCGCGCCGCGCAGTCGACGGCGAACGCCAGCAGCTCCGGGATGTTAGCTTCCTTGACGAGGGCCGTTGCCACGTCCCTCGCGAGCCTCCCGCCCTCGCCGACCTCGGAGGCGCACGAGAGCAAATCGGCGTTACGCTCGAGGAACCTGCCGATGGCGAAGTTGCGCTCGTACTGCTGCCGAGGGGTGAGGTTGTGCGAGTGGTAGACCTCGGCGTCGGCCGCGTAGGCGACTTTCCACCCGGCTTTGACCGCCTTGGCCGCCATGAGCATGTCCTCGCTCATATCCGTGCTCCCAAACCCGCCGAGCTCCAGATACGCGCTGCGCCTGTACGCCGCGCAGACGTCGGTTGCGAAGTAAGCCTTTATCCCGAGCCTTGGGACGTCGTCCCTGGAGCGTACGTTCGATTCATCCGTATAGTTGAACGCTCTGACGAGCTGCTCGAAGCGCCGGGCGTCCGCCTTGGGCAGTTGCCTGCCCGAGGAGACGGCCACCGAAGGGTCAGAGAGAATCGGCGCGACCAGGTTCTCAATGAACGCATCGTTTGCGGGCACGGCGTCCTGGGTCATGAAGCAGGCGATGTCCCCGGAGGACCGCCTGAGCGCCCGGTCCCTAGTGAGGCCGTGGTCGAAGTCCCGTCGGTCGATCACCTCGACCGACACCTCGCGGTACGAGGAGGCGATCCCGACTGTGCCGTCGTCGGAGGACGAGTCGACCACAAGGATCTCGTTGGGAACGCGGCTCTGCCCGAGGAGTGCCTCGATGAGCGCGCCAATCTCCCCCTCCGCGTTGAGCGTGGGGATTATTAGGCTTACGGTCTCGCTCACCTTCCCGACCTCCTCTTACCAAACATGGCACCAAAAGTGCCTGTAAAACATTTCCAGTCCATGCCGAAGCAACGGTTCCGCACGTAATGAAGCTCGATCTTCTGGCGCAGGCCACTCTCGAAGGTCGCGGCATTACGATCAGTGGCCTGCCATAGGCCCGTGATGCCCGGGGTAACGCTCAACAGCTCTTCCTTCTCCTCGTCGGAGAAGTGCTGTTCCAGCTCGTCACGTGTGATGGGACGTGGTCCGATAACGGACAGGTCGCCTTTGAGCACGTTGAGGAACTGCGGCACCTCGTCGATGGAGCACTTACGGATGAACCGGCCCATCCTGGTGATGCGCGGGTCATCGTCGACCTTGCGCTCAACCTCCCACTGGTGCAGTTGCTCGGGGCTCAGGTACTTGCGTACGTCGTTGGCGTCTGCCACCATGCTGCGAAGCTTAAGCACGCGGATCACCCGGCCTCCCCTGCCCACGCGCTCCTGCGTGTAGACCGGGCAGCCCGGTGACTCCACGCAGATTGCGGCGCAGACTCCCGCCATGGGAATCGCCAGCACCACGGCGCATCCGGCGCTGAAGGCTATGTCGAATGTTCTCTTGCATATGCGGTAGAAGAGGGTCCCCGTCGGTTTCCTAGGCATGGGCTAACACCCCGCCATCGGAAAAATCTCGGGAGATGCCTCTAGCAGGCACCCCCCCCCGTTATCATTTCGACGACCGTGAGAACCACGATCTTCAGGTCGGTGACCACGCCGCGCTTGGCGATGTATTCGAGGTCACGTCGCACCATGCCGTCGAAGTCGGTATCGTTGCGGTCCGTCACCTGCCACCAGCCGGTGATGCCGGGCTTCACGGCCAGGCGCTGCAGGTCGAATTCTGTGTACTCGGCCACCTCATTCGGCAGCGGCGGGCGCGGGCCCACCACGGACATCTGGCCCAGAAACACGTTCAGGAACTGCGGGAACTCGTCGATGGAGTGCTTGCGGATGAACTTGCCGATCTTGGTGACGCGCGGGTCGTCCTTCATCTTGAACATGGCGCCGGCGATCTCGTTCTGCCCCTTGAGCTCGGCGAGGCGCTCGTCGGCGTCTTTGTACATGCTGCGGAACTTCCACATGCGGAAGGTGGACAGGCTGCCGTCGCGGTGGGTCTGGCCCACGCGGATCTGGCTGTAGAACGGGTTGCCCTCGCTCTCCAGGCGGATTGCCGCGGCGAGCACCAGGCTCGGCACGGCGATGACGGCCAGAACGCAGCCGCTGAACACGATGTCGAACGCGCGCTTTACGGCACGGTAGCCCAGGCGCGTGCGGTCCCAGTCCTTGACGGCCTGCACGGTCTTGTAGCGCACGGTCACGTCGCCGCCGTTCATTGCCTGGGCAACAAGCGCGGCCCCCACCGGCGCGTTTTGCCCTGTCACTTCTTTACTAGTCAAGTTCAAATCCACGTCCCTGTCCCCCAGGGATCCCCCAATCGATAAATTCAAAAAAGCGAACGAGTAGCCGATGCAACGTCTTCCCTACGTCTTACTGGGTACGTCCAACGGAAGCAGCTCCCTAAATGAGGAGTCGCCTTCGCCCACGTCTACCAGGCACCAGCGCTTATGACGGTCGATCTTCTTTACACGAGCCTCTTGCCCCACCAAGGGCCCCTGCTCTATGTGCAGCACGCCGTCTTCTATGCGGGCTACGCTGTTGCGCACCACGCCGTCGTCGTCGAGCACGCTGCGGTACCAGTCCTGCGCATCGTCCGGCATGGGCGCATAGGCCCGCTCCTTGCTACCGGCAATGCGACAGCCAAAGCTCAACTGGGCCAAAGCCTTATCAAGAAGAGCGGCATCGCGCGTGGCGACGAAGAAGTATTCCTTGTACATGGGTTTGGTTTGGAGCGACCAGGCGCCGTCCCGCTTAAACCAGAACTCCTTTTGCATCACAAAAGCGTCCTGCATCAGCTCATGCGGGATAATGCGGCGGACCTTTTCGCAGGTCTCGCGCTCTTTACCGTTGGGGGTGTGGACCAGATACCAGCGGACGCGGCCGCGCTGACTGTTGGTGATGGCGCCACTAAAGGCACCGGGCAGCTGCTCTTGGCGCCGCATTGTCTGTTCCATCTCTCGCCCCCTTAACTTGCATCCACGACGCACGCGGATGCAGGGGCGTTAAGAACAGGCTTCTCGCTCGCAGCTAGGCGCAGTCGCAAAAGTACAGGTTTTTATAGAGGGGTATGGAGATGTACCTACTAGCAGTACATTTTGCGTAATCTGGGCAAACGCTGATTAATTGCTCGTATAATGTCGTTTGTCGAAAGATACAAAAACCTGTACCTTTTTGTGCAACAAAAAAGCCGCTCAACCAGCGGCTTTTCTTATTTGGGCATGAAAAAGGCGACCGCCCTGTGCGAACGGTCGCCTTTGTTAATTGTTGTGAAGCTTGCCTTAAGCGCGGGTCTTGATCTCCTCGGTCACCTTGGCAACAAACTCGTCAACGCTCATCTGAACGGTCTCGTTGGAGCGATCGCGGACGGAGATGTTGCCGGCCTCGACCTCCTTCTCGCCCAAGATGAGCATGTAGGGCACGCGGTCGATGCTGCGGACCTCGCGGATCTTATAGCCGATCTTCTCGTCGCGGTCGTCGCAGACCACGCGGATGCCGGCCTCCGCCAGTTTGGCGCACACCTCGTGGGCGTAGTCGCGGCTCTTCTCCGAGACCGGAAGTGCCTTGACCTGCACGGGGGCCAGCCAGGTGGGGAACTTGCCCGCAAAGTGCTCAATCAGAATACCGATGAAGCGCTCGATGGAGCCAAAGCACACGCGATGCAGCATGATGGGGCGCTTCTTGGTGCCGTCGGCGTCCACGTACTCCAGGTCAAAGTTGAGCGGCATCTGGAAGTCCAGCTGCACGGTACCGCACTGCCAGGTGCGGCCGAGCGAGTCCTCCAGGTGGAAGTCGATCTTGGGGCCGTAGAAGGCGCCGTCGCCCTCGTTGACCTCGTAATCCATGTGCAGCTGCTCCAGAGCGGTGCGCAGGCCCTCCTCGGCGCGCGCCCAATCCTCGTCAGAACCCATGGAGTCCTCGGGGCGGGTGGAAAGCTCAACGTGGTACTTAAAGCCAAACTTCTGGTACACGGAGTCGATGAGGTTGACCACGCCCACGATCTCGTCGGTCAGCTGGTCGGGACGCACAAACAGGTGGGCGTCGTCCTGGTTAAAGCAGCGCACGCGGAACAGACCGTGCAGGGCGCCGCGCAGCTCGTGGCGGTGCACCAGGCCAATCTCGCCGGCGCGGATGGGCAGCTCACGATAGGAATGCGGCTTGGAGGCGTACACCAGCACGCCACCCGGGCAGTTCATGGGCTTAATGCAGTACTCTTCGTCGTCGATGACGGTGGAGTACATGTTGTCCTTGTAGTGGTCCCAGTGGCCCGAGGTCTTCCACAGCTGCTTGTTCATGATGAGCGGCGTGGAGATCTCCACGTAGCCGGCCTTGTGATGGATCTCGCGCCAGTAGTCCAGCAGCGTGTTCTTAAGGATCATGCCGTTGGGCAGGAAGAACGGGAAGCCGGGGGCCTCGTCGCGCATCATAAAGAGGTCCATCTCGCGGCCGATCTTGCGGTGATCGCGCTTCTTAGCTTCCTCCAGCATGTGCATGTGCTCGTCGAGCTCTTCCTTGGTGGCAAAGGCGACGCCGTTGATGCGGGTGAGCATCTTGTTGTCCTTATCGCCCTTCCAGTAAGCGCCCGAGACGCCGGTGAGCTTAAAGGCCTTGAGGGCCTTGGTGTAGCAGATGTGGGGGCCGACGCACATGTCGATGTAGTCGCCCTGCTGGTAGAAGGTGATGCGGGCGTCGTCGTCCAGGTCGCCGATGTGCTCGACCTTGTACTTCTCGCCGCGCTCCTCCATAAGGGCGATGGCCTCGGCGCGGGGCTTCTCGTACACGGTGAACTTGAGGTTCTCCTTAACGATCTTTTTCATCTCGGCCTCGATCGCGGGGAAGTCGTCCTCGCTGATCTTGACGCCCTCGGGCAGGTCGACGTCGTAGTAGAAGCCGTTGTCGGTCGCGGGACCGTAGGCAAAGTCGGCCTCGGGGTACAGACGCTTGATGGCCTGCGCCATGATGTGCGCGGCGGAGTGGCGGATGACGTGCGTGACCTCGTCCTGCGGGAGCTCGGCCACCGAACCGTCATTGTAGAGTGCCTTCATGGGTATGTTTTCTCCTCTCGGATGCCTGATGCAAGTGCGTGCGATGCGCTCGGCGTTTTAACTTGCATCATTATAGGCAGGTTGCCTTGGTATACAAGCGCCCGCCGCACCTTAATGGCACGGCGGGCGATTTTCTACGCATGCTTCATCGTGTGGGGCGCGCGTGGCTTGCGGCGTGCCCGTAGCTTGCGGCCGGTCCGGCGATGGATGCGTTACTGGATGCGAGTTCGGCAGTAGGGGCAGACCTTCCAGTGCGCATCGAGCGGGCGATGGCAGCTGGGACATACGTTGCGAACCTGGGTATCGCACACCGGGCAGACGACGAAGTCCTTCTCGATGGGCGCGCCGCACTGCGGGCAGGTGCCGTACTGGGCAAGCTGGCGCTCGCGCAGGGCCATGTCCAGCTCCTGCTCCTCGCGGTCGGACGCGTAGGAGTGCGGGCGCAGGACCAGGTAGGCAATGAGGCCTACAAACGGGATGAGGGCGATGATGCCCCATGCCACGTAGGCGCTGGCGCCGCGGCGGCGAGCGTCGATGAACACATAGACGACCGACAGCACATACAGGGCGATGATAAAGCCAACGAAGGCATAGACGACGCCCATAAGCTGCGGCGACATGAGCTCGGAGATGTACTTGGACATTACGGATACCTTTCGGAATATTAACAGTCCGGTCAAGTTTACCACGGGGTTTGTTTATATGGGACCACGGCTAGGGGCGGGGCTGGCGCGGACACAAACATCTCAATCTGTAACAGTTAGGAACGGAATCCGGTCCTAGATGTTACAGAACGAGACACAGGGGTCCATCCCCGACTTCAATCTCGATCAGTAACATCTAGGGTCCCAAAACCCCTCTTACTGTTACAGATCGAGACAGACGGTGGAGTCGCCGGACAAATGTCTAAATCTGTAACAACTACGGGGCAAAAACGGGTCTTGATGTTACAGATCAAGACAGAAGAATCTCTCCCCGACTTCAATCTTAATCTGTAACAAGTAGAACCGAATTTCCACTCTAACTGTTACAGATCGAGACGTACGGATAACCCGCCAGATAAACATCTCAATCTGTAACAACTAGGACCGTAATTCCCCTCTAACTGTTACAGATTGAGACGAACGTAAACCTGTGGACCCTGCATCTCAATCTGTAACAGGTAGCGGCGCAACCGCGAGGTTGGGTGGGAGGATATCGCGGTCTGGCGGGGGCGGCATCCGTGCTGGGCCGACCCTCGCCTGCCGTTGGCGGGTGTTGCGGGGCTGTTCGCCGCATTGCCGCCGCACCGGGGGTGTGCAGACCGTAGGATAGTCCTATTGACAGCCTGTCAACTCATCTGGGAGGCACTGTGACGGAAACGTTTGATATCGCGATTGTGGGCGCGGGCATTACCGGATGCGCCATCGCGCGGCAGCTCGCGCGCTATGACCTGTCCATTTGCGTGGTCGAGGCGGCCAACGACATCGCGCTGGGCGCGTCGAAGGCCAACGGCGGCCTGGTGCATGCCGGCTACGATCCGACACCTGGCACGGTTAAGGCACAGGTCAACGCCCGCGGCTGCGAGTTATATGGCACGTGGGCCCAGGAGCTAGGCTTTTTGTTCCACCGCACCGGGTCGATGGTGTTGGGCTTTAACGACGAGGACCTCGCGCATCTGGAGCAGCTGCGCCAGAATGGCCTGGCGAATGGCGTGCCCGAGCTGTCGATCGTCGGACCCGACCGCATCCACGAATTAGAGCCGCGCGCCAGTGCCGATGCAACGTGCGCGTTGTGGTGCCCATCGACTGGGTTTGTCGACCCGTTTGAGGTTGCCATCGCCGCGCTGGAGAACGCCGTGGCCAACGGGGTGACGTTTATGCGCTCCGCACCCGTGGAGGCGATTGAAGTCGCGGGGTCGGGCGGAGACGCGCGCTTTACGCTGGCGACCCCCGCTGGCAACGTGCGCTGCCGCTACCTGATCAACGCCGCGGGCAACGGCGCCGCCGACATCTCGCATATGGTGGGCGCCGAGGAGTTCCAGATGGTCTGGCGTCAGGGCAACATCGTGGTGCTGGACAAGGAGCCGCGCACGCTCATGCCGCTTTACCCCGTGCCGACGCCGGTGTCGAAAGGCGTTATCGTGACGGGCACCGTGCATGGCAATACTGTGATAACCGCCACGGCTGCCGTGCGCGAACCGGGCGACACGCAGACCTATGCGAGCGATGTGAACGCGCTGCTGACCGGCGCGCGCAAACTGGTTCCCGATCTGGACACGCGCCGCGTGGTGCGCGCGTTTGCCGGCGGGCGCCCGGTCATTCAGGGGACCAACGACTTCTTTATTGGGCAGTCGGCTGTGGTGCCAGGGCTGTTTCAGGCAGCGGGCATTCAGTCGCCAGGCGTGGCGAGCGCGCCGGCCATTGCCGAGCGCATGGAGCACGTGATGCGCGAGGCGGGCGTTGCTTTGCGCGAACGGGCCGATTGGGATCCAATTCGCCGGGCGCCGGACGACTTCGACCGTGCGCCACTTGCACGCAAGGAGGAGCTAACCCAGTCCGACCCCGCGTGGGGGCAGATTGTCTGCCGCTGCGAGACGGTGCCCGAGGCCGAGATTGTTGCCGCGATTCGACGCCGCCCAGGTGCGGTTTCGGTCGAAGGCGTCAAGCGCCGCTGCCGCGCGGGCATGGGCCGCTGCCAGAGCGGCTTTTGCCAGAGCCGCGTAGTGGCGATCCTAGCGCGCGAGCTGGGCTGCGACCCCAGCGAGGTGCTGTTGGAGGATGCCGGATCTTGGTTGGTCGAGGGACCGCTGAAGGGGGTGCGCTAGAATGGCGGAATTCAAATCGAGCGCGATTGATTGCAACGTCGTCGAAGCCGTACAAACGCAAGCCTTCGACGTGGTCGTTATCGGCGGCGGACCTGCCGGCATGGCAGCCGCGCTGGCCGCTCATAAGGCCGGAGCGCGCGTGGCCATCGTGGAGCGCGAGCAGCACCTGGGCGGCATCCTCCGCCAGTGCATCCACCCCGGCTTTGGCCTGTCGCACTTTAAACAGGAGCTCACCGGTCCCGAATACGCGCAACGGTTTATCGACCAGGTGCGTGCGACCGACATTGCGCCGTTCTTGGACAGCATGGTGATTGGAATTGATTCAGGCGAGCCTACGGAAGACACCGCGGTCCATACCGTCACGCTCATGAGCCCTGCCGGCATGCTGCAGCTCACCGGGCGCGCGATCGTCCTTGCCATGGGTTGCCGTGAGCGCACCCGCAGCGAGATCAAGATCCCCGGCAGCCGTCCCGCCGGCGTGTTTACGGCCGGTTTGGCGCAGCGATACATCAATATCGAAAACCTCAAGCCCGGCTCGCGTGCCGTCATCTTGGGCTCGGGCGACATCGGGCTCATCATGGCACGCCGTTGCACGCTCGAGGGAATTTCGGTCGAGGGCGTGTACGAGCTCATGCCGTACGCCAACGGCCTGCGCCGCAACGTCAAGAACTGCCTGGGCGACTTTGGAATTCCGCTGCATCTGTCTACCACGGTCACGCGCGTGATCGGGCACGACCGCGTGAAAGCCGTCGAGGTGAGCCAAGTCGACGAGCGTCTGGCTCCCATTGCCGGGACGGAGCGCATCGTTCCGTGCGACACGCTGCTGCTTTCTGTGGGCCTGATTCCCGAGAACGAGCTTTCGGTTGCCGCGTGCGTGGAGCTGGACCCACGCACGCGCGGCGCCGTGGTGGACCAGAGTCTGCAGACGGGCGTGCCAGGCATCTTTGCGTGCGGCAACGTGCTGCACGTGCACGACCTAGCCGACAACGTGACGACCGAGTCCGAGCGCGCTGGCGCAGCTGCGGCGGTGTACGCGCTGGGGGACGGTGCTGGGGCCGGCACGGATGCGGACGCGGGCTGTGAACTCACGGTCTCCCCTGCCGGCTTTGCGGGATACGCACTGCCGGGGCGCATCTCGGCGATGGCACTCACCAAACTCAACTTCCGCGTGCGCCGACCGATCGACGCCGCCCGCGTGCGCATTCTGGCAGGCGGCGAGGAGCTGTTCGCTGGCAAGGTCCGCCCGTTTAAGCCGAGCGTAATGGAAAGCTTCCCGCTGCCGGCAAAGGTGATTCAGCAGGCGCTCGACCTGGGCGTCAGCGAGCTTGTCCTGTCCGTCGATCCCGTTGAGGAGGCGTAACGTCATGAGCACAAATGCGACCGAAACGCTGAAGTTCAACTGCACCACCTGCCCGTCCGAGTGCCTCCTGACCGTGGAGGTAGAACGCGGAGCAGACGGCGCCGTGGCAGAGGTGCGCTCCGTGACCGGCAACAACTGCCCGCGCGGCGATAAGTTCGCACATCAGGAGCTCACCTGCCCCATGCGCGTGCTCACCACCACCGTGGCCGTATCCGGCGGCAATGAGGCCCTGCTGCCCGTGCGCACCGCCGATGCCATCCCGCTGGCACTCCACGCCCAAGCCATGAACTTCATCCGCGGCGTGGTCGTCGAGGCCCCCATCCGCATGGGCGACGTCGTCCTACCCAACCTCCTAGACACCGGTACCGACCTCATCGCCAGCATGGACATCGAGTAGCTAATTTGGGACGGGCTCTTTTATCTGGCCCGTTCCCTTCCCTTCGCTGGCGAAAATGCCCTCTCGGTTGCTATCGGATTTGTGCCATTTCAAAACTACCCCGGTTTACGGGGCTGATTCGGAGACCCCCATCCATACCGGCAATTTTAGATATTTTTTAAGCCGTCTACCTGCGGTTTTAATTTCGCGATTTTTCCCATGGTCAATTAATACAGGTCCAGCCCCGTAATCCGCCATACTTTTGAAACCAGCCCATTTGGGACGAGCCTCTTATGACTACTTTTGCTCGAACGTCCGCTAGACTGGCCATACCAAAGAGTGTCCCGAAGTGCCGGCATAAAAGGAACGTCCCTATGTGCCGGGCTTGGGATACCATGGTGGCAGCCTAACGAAAGGATGTTTCATGGCACATGTCGATGACCAGCGTGTGGCGCGCGTGCTCGATGCGCTCGAGGCTCAGCACCCCGGCGCACAGCTGCTCGTAAACGACCCGTGGTCGATCTATTACCTGACCGGCTTTTATGCCGATATGTTCGAGCGTTTTTGTGGCGTGCTGCTCGCGCGCGGTGCCGAGCCGGTGATCCTAGTCAACGCCCTGCACCAGCTGCCAGAGTATGACAATGCCCGCGTTGCCTACCACACCGATACCGATATCGTGACCGATGCCATCGCTCGCGAGATCGATCCGACCAAGCCCCTTGGCATCGACACCGTCATGCGCTCTGGCTTTTTGATGCCGCTCATGGAGCGCCATGCCGCCAGCGAGTTTTTCCTGGGTGATTTTGCCGTGACCGCCGCGCGAACCTACAAAGACGCTACCGAGCAGGAGCTTATGCGCGTGTCCTCGGCAGCCAACGATGCCGTGATGGCCGACGCGATTAAGCTCGTCCATGAAGGCGTGACGGAGCGCGAAATTGCCGACCAGATGCTCGGCTTGTATCGCAAACACGGCTGCGAGGGCTTTAGCTTTCCGCCCATCGTGAGCTTTGGCGCCAACGCCGGCGATCCGCATCATGAACCCGACGACACCGTGCTCGAGCGTGGCGACGTGGTGCTGTTCGACATTGGCGGGCGCTATCGCAACTATTGCTCGGACATGACGCGCACGTTCTTTTGGGGCGAGCCGGACGAGGAGACGGCGCGCATCTACGACATCGTGCGCCGTGCCAACGAGGCCGCCGAGGCGCTCATCGCACTGGGCGTGCGCATGTGTGACCTGGACCGCGCCGCACGCGACGTGATTGAAGACGCGGGCTATGGGCAGTACTTTACGCATCGCCTGGGACACTCGATCGGCTTGCAGGACCACGAGCCGGGCGACGTTTCACTCGTCAACGAGCAGGTCGTAGAGCCGGGCATGACGTTCTCCATCGAACCGGGCATCTACCTCCCCGACCACACCGGCGTCCGCATCGAGGACCTGGCCCTGGTGACCGAGAACGGCGTCGAGATTCTCAACGCCTACCCCCACGACGCCATGCGCCTGGACTAGGCTCATCCCCAACTGAAGAGGAAACTTGGGTAGCTAATTTGGGACGGGGCTTTTTTTGCTGCCCTATGTCAAATGTGGTTTCCTGCTTCGAAGACTCCGGGTAGGGCAGCAAAAAAAGCCCCGTCCCAAATTAGCTACCCTCCAGGATGGGTTAACGGAGCAGACCGGCTACTTCGCCGGCTAGGGTGATGGTGCCGGCTGCTACGAAGGGCTCGCCCGCGGCATCGAAGGCAGCGAGGGCCTCGGACACGCTCGGGTATACGCCTGCGAGCTTATCGGCATCAACGAGGGCGGCAAGCTCCTCCGCCGGCAGGGAGCGATCGGAATCGGTCTGGGTCACGACCACGCGGGGGAATGCCGGAACCAGAACGTCAACGATGCCCGCCACGTCCTTATCGGCCAGCGCGGCACACAGCAGCGTGGGGCGATTCTCCACGCACGGATCGATCTCGTCCAGCGCGCTCACAAAGTTCTCGCAGCTCTGAGGGTTATGGCAGGCGTCGATCAGCTTGAGTGGATCGGTCCCCAGCACGTCAAAACGACCCGGCGTGGGGCAACCCATAAGCGATGCATCCAACGCATCGTGATCGAGCTCGCGACCCAGATACCCCTCGCAAAGCATAATCGCGCACGCGGCATTCTGCGGCTGATAGGCCGGCTTGACCATGCTCGACGTATAGATGGCACGCGGCGTAGTACAGCTAAACTCCACGGTATCGCCTACATGCGCCGGTACCTTGGTCGTGGAATGGCTCACCACCAGCGGCACCACACCGCACTCGCGGCAGCGCGTATCCATTACGCGCTGAACGCTCGGCTCATGCGTGCCCTCGCCCAAAACAACCAATCGCCCAGGCTTAATAACCGCAGCCTTCTCCCCCGCAATGGCCTCGAGCGTATCGCCCAAAATACGTGTGTGATCGAGCCCAATACCCGTAATGGCGACGGCCACGGGATCAGTCGCACTCGTAGCATCCCAGCGTCCGCCCATGCCAACCTCAAGCACGGCAACATCCACGCGAGCCTCGGCAAACACCACAAGTGCAGCAGCCGTCAAAAGGTCAAACGGCGTGATGGTATAGGCGCGCTCCCCCGCCGCCACACGACGGGCATTCACTCGATGCCCCGCCTCAACAGCGGCCGAAACGCCACGGGCGAATGCCTCATCGCTCACGACGCATCCATCGACTTCCATGCGCTCGGGATAGCGTACCAGCTGTGGCGACGTATACAGCGCGGTCTTGAGCCCCTCACCACGAAGAATGGCAGCCGAAAAACGCGTAGTCGAAGTCTTGCCATTGGTACCGGCAACCTGAATGCAATCAAAGTACTCGTCCGGATGCCCCAGCTCATCGAGCATATCGACAACCGTCTCAAGCAGAGGCCCAGCATCCCCAGAAATCCGCCCCGTATCAGCAGCAAGCCCCACAGCCTCATCAAACGAAAGCAAATCAAACTCAAAAGGAACGGTATACAAGCCAGAACGCTTAGGCATATTCAGAACCGCCATTCATAGAAAAATAAAACAGTATAGGTTGAGGATAGTCAGCGAAAACGCCTCTGATGAGCCAAGGTGCCGTAAAACAAGGGCGCATAGGGCTTATGCCCATGCACCCGAAGTTGAACGGCAGATTGGCCATCAGAGGCGTTTGCAGCGTCGAGTCAGCCGCCGTTCGTTAGGACGGCGGAATAGGAGTCCGCAGTAGCGAGCAATGCCCCAAACCGCGTCCCCCAGTACCGCCTACGAGAAGTCAGCAACCTGAGCAGTCAGCGCCGCCAGGATCTCCTTGAGCTCAGCTGCACGGTCCCTCTTCTTCTGGACCACCGCAGGCGCGGCCTTAGCCACAAAGCCCTCGTTGGCGAGCGTCTTCTCGCAGCCGGCAAGCTCCTTCTGAGCCGCGGCGATCTCCTTCTCCAGGCGCGCCTTCTCGGCCGAAAGATCAACCTTGCCCTCGAGCACCACAAAGACCTCGACGCCGCTATCGACCACGGCAATGCTCGCGGCCGGCTTCTCGACGTCGGTACCCATGGCCAGCGAAGCGGTGTTCGCCAGAGGCTCGATGGTCGAACGCAGGCTCTCGAGCTTCTCGATGTCCTCGGCGCCGGCGCGCACGACCACGTCGAGCTCGGCCTTGGGGCTCAAGCGATAACGCGAACGCGTGGCGCGGGCGGCAGACACAACGGTGCGGCACAGCTCAAACGCGCGCTCGGCGGGCTCGTCAACGTACTTGGCGTAGTCGGCGGGCTCGGGCCACTTGGCGATCATGAGCGCCTCGGCGCGGTTCACGTTGCCCTCGGCGTCCAGGTCGAGCACGCTCGCCGGCATGTTGTCCCATATTTCCTCGGTGACAAACGGCATAAGCGGGTGCATCAGACGAATGGAGGTGTCGAGCACAAAGATCAGATTGCGCTGAGCTTGCAAACGGCCCTCGCCCTTCAGGCGGGACTTGGTGACCTCGACGTACCAGTCGCAGACCTCGTTCCAGAAGAACTGCTGCACGCCGCGAGCCATGTCGCCAAAGGTGTAGTTCTCAATACCCTCGGTGACCATCTTCACGGCCTTGGCCAGGCGGCTGAACATCCAGGCGTCGGCGGGCGTCTCCACGACGGGCTCACCGGGCGTGTAGCCCTCCATGTTCATAAGCAGGAAGCGGCTGGCGTTCCAGATCTTGGTCACAAACGACTTGGCCTGCTCGGTGCGCGGGCTGTCGATGAGCTTCTTGGTCTTCTTGTCGATGTTCGCGTCGAACTTGACGTCCTGGTTGTTGGTGCACAGCGTGAGCAGGTTGTAGCGCATGGCGTCGGCGCCATACATGCCAATAAGGTCCATGGGGTCAACGCCGTTGCCCTTGGACTTGGACATGCGGCTACCGTCCTTGGCAAGAATCGTCGGGTAGATGACGACGTCCTTAAACGGCACCTCGTCCAGGAAGTACAGTGAGCTCATGACCATGCGGGCAACCCACAGCGCGATGATGTCGCGTGCAGTGACGAGCGCTGTCGTGGGGTGATGGCCCTCGAGTAGCTCCGGCTTTTGCGGCCAGCCCTGCGTGGCGAAGGTCCACAGCTGCGAGCTGAACCAGGTGTCCAGCACGTTCTCGTCCTGATGCACGTGATGGCCGCCGCACTTGGGGCACACATCGGTGTCCTCGGTGAGGGCGTCCTCCCAGCCGCAGTCCTCGCAGTAGAACACGGGGATGCGGTGGCCCCACCACAGCTGGCGGCTGATGCACCAGTCCTTGAGGTTCTCCATCCAGGTAGTGTAGGTCTGCGTCCAGCGCGCGGGGTGGAAGGTGACCTTGCCGGAGTTGACGGCGTCAAGCGCCGGCCCCTTGAGCTTGTCGACGGCGACGAACCACTGCTCGGACAGCCACGGCTCCAGGGCGGAGTCGCAACGGTAGCAGTGCATGACGGAGTGATCGTGCTCGTCGACGTGGTCGAGCAGGCCGTGCTCGTCGAACCACTTGATGACGGCCTCGCGGCACTCATCGCGGTTCATGCCGGTGAACTCGCCGTAGCCCTCGACGACCACCGCGTGCTCGTCGAAGATGTTGATCTGCGGCAGGTCGTGGGCCTGACCCATGGCGTAGTCGTTGGGGTCGTGGGCCGGGGTGACCTTGACGAAGCCGGAGCCAAAGTTGGCGTCGACATGCCAATCCTCAAAGATGGGAATCTCGCGGTTGACGATCGGCAGCATGACGGTCTTGCCCACAAAGGCGGCCTTCTCGGGGTCCTTCGGGGAGACGGCAACGCCCGTGTCGCCGAGCATGGTCTCGGGGCGCGTGGTGGCGACGACGATGTAGTCCTGGCCATTGACCGGCTCGGTCAGCGGGTAGCGCAGGTGCCACAGGTGGCCCTTCTCGTCCTTATACTCGGCCTCGTCGTCCGAGATGGCGGTGGTGCAGTTGGGGCACCAGTTGACGATGCGCTTGCCACGGTAGATCAGGCCGTCATGGTACCAGTCGCAGAAGACCTTACGCACAGCCTGGGCGTAATCCTCGTCCATGGTGAAGCGCTCGTTGTCGAAGTCGACGGAGCAGCCCATGCGCTTGATCTGCTCGACGATGATGCCGCCGTACTCGTGGGTCCAGTCCCAGCAGGCGTCGATAAACTTATCGCGACCGATCTCCAGGCGGCTGATGCCCTCGCTCTTGAGCTTCTTGTCGACCTTGGTCTGCGTGGCGATACCGGCGTGATCGGTGCCCAGCACCCAGCGCGTGGACTTGCCGCGCATGCGGGCCATACGGATGATAGCGTCCTGGATGGAGTCGTCGGTGGCGTGGCCCATGTGGAGCTTGCCGGTCACGTTGGGAGGCGGAATGGTGACGGTGCAGTCGCCCACGCCCTCACGGCGCTTGTAGTAGCCGCCGTCGAGCCACTTCTGCAGGATCGCCGGCTCGTTGGTCGACGGATCGTAGTTCTTGGGCATTTCTTCCATATATCTCTCCCTGTCCCGCCGGGGAGGAATGTCGGCCCGATTTTCGCTCGGTCAAGTCCTGGCTCGCTCGAAGAGCACATTTAGTGCTCTTCGGCTCGTGCGGGATCTACGAAAATCGGGCCGACATTCCTCCCCTTAGGTTTCGATTACTTCAGTCTGAATGGACTTTGCTGAGACTTTAAACAAACACACAGAATAACACAGGTAGTTAGGGTTATTGCGTATATATAAAATAGCCTCCGACCGCGGATGGTCGGAGGCTATTTGCAAGTACGTTTTTGGCTGGTTTACCCGTAGATGCGTTGGGGCTGTTCTTCGCCCTTGACGGCGGCTTCGGTTACGACGACCTTGGTGACGCCCTCCTCACTGGGCAGGTCGAACATCGTCTGCTGCAGCACGTCCTCGCAGATAGCGCGCAGGCCACGGGCGCCGGTCTTGCGGGCAAGCGCCATGCGGGCGATCTCGTGCAGGGCAGCATCCTCAAACTCAAGCTCAACGTCCTCGAGCTGGAACATCTTGCGGTACTGACGCACCACGGCGTTCTTGGGCTCGGTCAGAATCGACACCAGGTCGTCCTCGTCGAGCGCCTGCGTCTGGGTGACGACGGGCGTACGTCCCACAAACTCGGGGATCATGCCAAAAGCGTTGAGGTCCTGCGGGAGCACCTGACGCAGCAGGTCGTTCTCGTCGACCGATGTGGGGCCGGCAATCTCGGAGTTAAAGCCCACGCCCTTGTTGCCCACGCGGTCGGCGATGATCTTGTCCAGACCGACAAAGGCACCGCCGCAGATAAACAGGATGTTGGTCGTATCGATCTGCAGCAGCTCCTGCTGGGGATGTTTGCGGCCGCCGGTGGGCGGAACGCTTGCCACCGTGCCCTCAAGAATCTTAAGCAGCGCCTGCTGAACGCCCTCGCCCGAAACGTCGCGGGTGATGGAGAGATTCTCGGCCTTGCGGGCGATCTTGTCGATCTCATCCACGTAGATAATGCCGACCTGCGCGCGCTCAATATCGCCATCGGCGGCGTTGATGAGCTTGAGCAGGATGTTCTCCACATCCTCGCCCACGTAACCGGCCTCGGTGAGCGCGGTGGCGTCGGCGATGGCAAACGGCACCTCGAGGATGCGCGCGAGCGTCTGGGCGAGCAGGGTCTTACCGGTACCGGTGGGACCGAGCAGCAAAATGTTGGACTTAGCGAGCTCCACCTCGTCCATGTCATCGTCAAGCTGCGAGTCCAAACCGTCGTCAAAGGCCGAAAGCGCGGCACCGCCCTCGATCACGCGGCGGTAATGGTTGTACACGGCAACCGACATGGCGCGCTTGGCGTCCTCCTGGCCCATGACATAGGCCGAAAGCTCGTCATAGATCTCGTGCGGCGTCGGCACATGCGTAATGACCTGGCGGGCGTCATCCTCGAGCTCAAAGCCCTCGGCCTCGGGATCCATGGCGGGCTGCCCAGCAGCCTGGCCGTGATCATTGAGGAAGCCCGGCAGCTTGCCGTTGCGGGCAGCGTCCATAAAGTCCGAAGCCAGCGACTCCTCCAGAATCTCGGAGCAGGCGGCGACGCACTCGTCGCAGATAAAAATGTTGGTAGGGCCCTTTACAAGGCGGCGAACCTGCCCCTGCTCTTTTCCGCAGAAAGAGCAGCGGATGGGGTTGCCGTTCTCGTCAAAGTTGTCCTGCATGTTACCGGCCATCCTAGGCGTCCTTCGCGGCGAGATCGCGCGAGGTGACGATACGGTCAATCAGACCGTAGTCGAGGGCCTCGGCAGCGGTCAGGTAGTTGTCGCGCTCGGTATCGGCCTGGACCTTCTCGATAGGCTGGCCCGAGGCGTCGGACAGAATCTGGTTGAGCTCGCGGCGGGTCTTCTTGATCTCCTCGGCCACGATCTCGATCTCGGTCTGCTGGCCCTGGGCACCGCCGCTGGGTTGGTGAATCATGACCTTGGAGTGCGGCAGGCAGAAGCGCTTGCCCTTGGCGCCGGCCGAAAGCAGCACGGCGGCCATGGACGCGGCCATGCCCACACAGATGGTGGAGACCTGCGGCTTGATAAAGTTCATGGTGTCAAGAATCGCCAGGCCGGAGTATACCTCGCCACCGGGCGAATTGATGTAGAGCGAGATATCCTTCTCGGCATCCTGGCTCTCAAGATGCAGCAGCTGGGCAACGACCAGGTTGGCACTGACAGAGTTGATCTCCTCGCCCAAGAAGATGATGCGGTCGTTGAGCAGGCGCGAATAGATATCGTAGCTGCGCTCGCCGCGCGGCGTCTGCTCGATAACGTATGGCACGAGGGCGGAATCGAACTTAGCGATCATACGCATCTCCATTTCTCTCTTGCGGACCAAATTGGTTCTAGATAAACGTACGGTGCCCGCATGCTATGCATTGGCTGGCACCGTACGAAGCAACCGGATAACCGGTGTATAACTTTACCCCATCACGGGCGCTCACATGCGCTCGCGGGCAAGGTGGCGAGAATTACTCGGCGTCCTTGGCGGTCTCGTCGACCTCGGTCACCTTGGCGTTCTCGACCAGGTGATCGACGGCCTTGGAGCGACGGATGGACTCGCGGACGGCGGGCATGCGGCCATCGGCAATGAACTCGGCCTTGGAAGCCTCGACGTCCTTGACGCCAGCCTTCTCGAACTCGGCGTTGATATCGTCCTCGGTGACCTCGATCTTGAGCTCACGGGCGAGGGCGTCCAGAGCCAGGGACTCACGGGCAACGTCGTTGGCCTGCTTGTGCAGGTCGCCGATGAACTGCTCCATGGTCAGACCGGAAGCGGGCAGCCAGGTGTCCAGGGTCATGCCGCGGGCAGCGAGGTTGGACAGGAAGTTCTGGCCAAGCTCCTCAAAGACGGATTGCTCGTAGTCGGCGTCCATCTCCTCGAGCTGCAGACGCTCGGCGAGAGCGGAGACGCAACGGTTCTCCTTCTCGGCCGGGAGGCGGGAAGCCTTGTCCTGCTCGATCTCGAGCTTGATGGCGTCGCGCATGGCGGGGATGCTGTCGAAGCCAAAGTCGGTCTTGACGAGCTCGTCGGTGAGCTCGGGGGTGTTGCGGACCTTGATGCCCTTGACGGTGACCTCGACGGTGTGGGTCTCGGCCTCCTCGCCCTCCTCGACCTCGTCGGTCCAGGTGACGGTCTTGACGTCGTCAACGTTAGCGCCGATCAGGGCCTCGTTGAACTCCTTGGGGTTGCTGTCGCTACCGGCGATGAGCATACGGCCCTCGGCGGCGAAGTTATCAGCGTTCTCGACGGCCTTGAGGTCGACGGTCACATAGTCGTCAGCCTCGACGGCGCGGCCCTCGACGTCCTCGAAGGTGGCGCGGTAGTTGAGGAGCATCTCGACCTGGTTGTTGATCTCGGACTCGGTGACCTCCGCGGGAGGCATCTCGATCTCGACGGCATCGAAGGAGGAGAGCTCAGCGGCAGGACGCAGGGAGAACTCGACAGTGTAGGTGTAGTCCTCGTGATCCTTGGCGAGGTCGAGCTCCTTGTAGTCACCGTTCTTGGTGGGGACGATGTCCAGCTCGTTGAGGACGGCGGGCTCGTTGGCGGCGATCAGGTCGTTAGTGGCCTGAGCGAGGGTAGCCTCGGCGCCAAGAGCGGAGTCGATAACCGGACGGGGAGCCTTGCCGGCACGGAAGCCCGGGAAGCGGTACTTCTTGGCGGTGTCCTTGTAGGCCTTCTTGATCGCGGCGTCGACGTCGGCGGCCGGGATGGTGACCGTAGCGGTGAGCTTGGCGTCCTTGACGTCAGAAGCGGTGATGTTCAACACGTTCCTCCTCATACTGCCCAGCTTATCTGAGGTGCTGGTACCTTTTATGCAACAAAGAGTCGCGACGGCGGGAGCCGACGCAGGTGCGTTGGTGCGGGCGAAAGGACTCGAACCTTCACGGGAATCCCACCAGAACCTAAATCTGGCGCGTCTACCAATTCCGCCACGCCCGCATGAGCGCACAGACTAGGAATGATAGCAGATACGAACGGCAAGCGCACGCACACGTTTTACAGGCTCACGACCTCACCACGAGTTGCCGATGGCTCAGGGTAGCTAATTTGGGACGGGGCTATTTTATCTACCCCACCAAGGCATTCGAGCTCGGGGCCGAATTCGAAGTGTGGGTAGCTAAAGCGTACGGCCTCGTAGCTCGCGCGGTAGTCGTGTTTGACGACCACGATGTGCTCGATCACGTCGCGCACGTAACCCATGTCCACGAACTCGGCGAGCGGCACGCGGCCGGCACCCGTCAGCTCAACATAGGAATCGAGCGCGAGGAAGGCGGAGAGCACGTCCGAGAAGCCAAAGCGGCCGTAGATGTTGCCACCCACCGTGGCGGTATTGCGCAGCTGCACGCCCACAATGTCGTGGACGGCAAACTCAAACACATTGTTGACGAGCGCGTTGAGCTCGGCATGGCGCTCGAGCTGGCGCAGGGTGCACATGGCGCCGATGCGAAACTCGGTCTCGGTCTCCTCGATCTGATCGAATCCGCAGGCCGAAAGGTCAATCGCCGTCGCCACGCGACGCGATCCCAGGCGCATCCAGATGCCGCCGCCCACAATCTTGTTGTTGCGGTTTTACTGCAAGAGCTCATAGGCTTCGGCCGCGTTTCCAACACGGACGTAGGTACCGAACTTGAGCAAGTTCTCCCCCATCTCTTTACTTGTCCAGTACCTCCAAGTGTACCAAACGAGGGCGCACGACCCTCGCCACCATAGAAAAGGGCTCCCGGCCGATATGGTCGAGAGCCTTAGGTGCATCAGCTGGTGCTGAACGGAGCTATGTTGAGCTGGATTTAGCAGACGCCCTGAGCGAGCATGGCGTCGGCGACCTTCAGGAAGCCGGCGATGTTGGCGCCCATGACAAAGTTGCCCTCCTGGCCATACTCCTTGGCGGTGTCGTCCACGTTGTGGAACATGCCGCGCATGAGCTGCTCGAGCTTACCGTCGACCTCCTCGAAGGTCCAGGACAGGTGCTCGGCGTTCTGGCTCATCTCCAGGCCGGACACGAGCACGCCACCGGCGTTGGCAGCCTTACCAGGCATAAAGGCGACGCCGTTCTCCTGGAAGTAGGTTGTGGCCTCGATGGTCGTGGGCATGTTTGCGCCCTCGCCGACTACCTTGCAGCCGTTGGCGACGAGCGCCTGGGCGTCCTCGAGCAGCAGCGTGTTCTCGCGAGCACAGGGCAGCGCGATGTCGCAGGGCAGCTGCCACACGCCGCGGCCGTCGCCCTCGTGCCACACGGCGTTGGGCTTCTCGTCAACATACATGGCGAGCGTGACGCCCTTATCGTGACCGGAACGCTTCTGGTTGTAGACGTGCTCGAGCACGGAGTAGTCGATGCCGTCGGGATCCTCGACCCAGCCGTGAGTATCGGAGCAGGCCAGCACCTTGCCGCCGAGCTGGGAAACCTTCTGGACGGCGTAGATAGCGACGTTGCCGGAGCCGTGAACGACGACGTTCTTGCCCTCGAAGGAGTCGCCGCGGCTCTTGAGGTACTCGTCCACAAAGTAGACCAGGCCGTAGCCGGTGGCCTCGGTACGGGCGAGCGAGCCGCCAAAGGAGAGGCCCTTGCCGGTGAGGACGCCGGTCCACTCGTTGGTCAGGCGCTTGTACTGACCGAACATGTAGGCAACCTCGCGGCCGCCAACGCCCAGGTCGCCGGCGGGGACGTCGGTGTTGGGGCCGATGTGGCGATAGAGCTCGGTCATGAAGGACTGGCAGAAGTGCATGATCTCGTTGTTGGACTTGCCCTTGGGGTCAAAGTCGGAGCCGCCCTTGCCGCCGCCCATGGGAAGGGTGGTCAGGCTGTTCTTGAGGATCTGCTCCAGACCCAGGAACTTGAGCATGCCCAGGGTGACCGTCGGGTTAAAGCGCAGGCCGCCCTTGTAGGGTCCAATGGCAGAGTTGAACTCGACGCGGTAACCGCGGTTGACCTGAACCTTACCCTGGTCGTCGACCCAGGGAACACGGAACATGACGATGCGCTCGGGCTCGACGAGGCGCTCCAGCAGGGCGGCCTCCTCGTACTCGGGGTGGGCGTCGAGCGCCGGCTGGATGGTGCCGAGGATCTCGGTCGCGGCCTGGATGAACTCAGGCTGCTCGGGATAGCGGGCCTTGAGCTCTTCGAGAACTTTCTGCGTGTAGCTCATGCTTCCTCCAATGATGGGAAACGAAAAGTGTCGGTCGCGGCACCCTATGCGCCGCGAGCTTTATCGTGTATGGATAATATCGCACTGTTGCGGCAAAGTTACGAATAAGACCGCGGGCGGATGTTTCATTTTGATTACGATGCAGGTAGATGGGTTTTTGACCGTCTGACGTGCAAATCGCGTGTTTCAAAGCTGTTTCTCGCACGTTTCGAAACCACCACAAAGGGGACAGGCACCTTTGTGGTGGTTTTGGCGCGATGCGTTGGCGGGAACGTATGTGAATCGAACACATCCAAGACGTTTTGCACGCCTCGCAACGGTTTTGAGGACCGCGGGGCCCACCGGGGCACATCCGTTCCCAAGCGTGGCGGTATTGTTACCAAACCGAATATGCCGCAATCGAAAAGAGCGATGCGGAGGCCGCTAGCGCAGCAATCTCAGACCGCCGGCCTCCTTGTCGAGCACTGTAAAGCGCACGGCATCCAGATGCTCCAAGATGCTGACGGTTCGCTTGCGAGACACGCCCAGAGCTTCACGCAGCACACTCGTGGTGGCGGCACCGCCAGCAGCCTCGATAGCCGTCGCAACAACCTCACGCGCATGGGCCTCGGCGGCGGCGGACAAGGCAACGTCGCGCTCGACTTTAACGATCGAGTGGTTGAGCGAAAGCTCGCGCAGTGCACGCGTCATGGTGTCGCGATCGAGCTGCAACTGCTCGCCCACCTCGGGAAGCGTCGGCGCATTAAGACCCGCCTCGTCCAACAGGGCAACGATACGCTGGCCAGCCTCGCGCACCATGCGTATCGCCGCAGCAGCGGAATGCGGGTCGAACACCTCGGCGCCGTCGACGGCGCACACGCCGCGCGCGCTCCCCCGCCGACAGAGCCCGCGCGCGGCGACGGTGCGAAAGCAGGACGCGTCCGCCACCAAGCAGCGAAACTGGCGAATACGACAGAATGACGGCCTGATCGCCGACGCGCAACGGCAGCGGCCGTTCCAGGCGCACCTGCACCACACGCGTCTCGCCGACCGCAATAGGCGGCTCGTCGTCCAAAAGCATAATGCGGCCGAGCACCTCGGCCGTGCCCGCCATGACGTGCATGCGCGTACCCGAAGCAAGAACGCCGGATCGCACGCCATCGCGCCCCACATATGTCAGTTGCATCAAAAAGCGCAGCGTCTGGCCCACGCGACCCTCGACGCCGAGCATCTCGCCGCGCTTGAGGCCCGCCACGCCATCGTCCACCAGGTTCAGGGCGACGCGCTTGCCGGGAACCGCGCACTGGGTATCCCCGTGAACCTGCCCCCGCGCACGCGACAGCGCGTTTGCGACGGCAGCGCAACGAGCTCATCGCCAACCGAAACGGGACCGTCGTGCAGCGTACCCGTCACGACGGTTCCGGTGCCGCGGATGCTAAAGCAACGGTCGATGGGAAGACGGGGCGCGGCGCCCGAGCCCGCGGCTGCCTCCAGGTGCTCCGACCAGCACGAGCAAACCGCGTTATCGAGCGCCGTAAGCAGCTCTTCCAGGCCCTCGCCCGTCTTGGAGGACACCGGCACTATCGACGTCCCCGCAAACACGGTCCCGTCCAGAAACGCCTCGACATCGAGCTCCGCCAGCGTGGCAATCTCGTCGTCGGCCAAATCGCGCATCGTGAGCGCGACGACCATGCGCGTCACACCCAACAGCTCCAGAACCCGAACGTGCTCGCGGGTCTGCGGCATCACGCCCTCAACGGCCGAAACCACCAGCAACGCTACGTCCACGCCGGTGGCGCCCTGCACCATGGCGCGCAGATAGTGCGCATGCCCGGGCACGTCGACCAGGCCGACAATCTTGCCACCGGGAAGCTCGAGCTCGCCAAAACCGAGCTCTGTAGTCATGCCTCGGCGCCGTTCGACCTCCAGACGATCGGGATTTTTGCCCGTCAGTGCCTCAATAAGAGCCGACTTTCCGTGGTCGACGTGTCCTGCTGTTCCAACGACAACGGGACACTCGACAAGCTCGCGCGCCGTCATCGGCGCAAACCTGCCCGCACGGCATCCACCAACGCAGACGCACACAGGTCAAGGTCGGTGTCGTGCAAAAGCGTGCGAACGTCAAACAGCACCTGGTCGTGCCGCACGCGTGTCACGACCGGCGTATCGGGCTCCTGAACCAAGGCGCGCTTTAGGCCATCGGCGGATAGGCGCCCATCGACAGGGCAGACGGCAACGCAAAATGTTGGGGGCTCGACAGTCGGCAGCGATCCGCCGCCGGGAGTAGAGGCGCCCTCGACAACCTGCAGCTCCACGGCCTCTTCGCACTGAGACTCGCGAAGCTTGCGCAGCAGACGCGCGGCGTGCTCTTTGCGGCCCCCACGGGCACAGGTCGCGACGTCATACTCAAGCGTGCTGTAGCCGCGGGCGACATCGGTCACCGCCTGCACCGCTGCGGGAGCAAGCGGAGCGCGGCCCAGATTGGTGTGAATCACAACACCCGTCGCGTTGACGGCAGGGCGCAGGGTCGGCAGCGACAGTCGGTGGCACCGCTGCTCGATGGCCAAGGCGAGCTCGCGCTTATTCCTAGCGGGGGTGCCAGAGCGGATCGCCTCGCGCTCGGCATCGAGCTCGGCATCAATTGCCTCGCGCACAATCATGTCGCCCGCATCGCCGGCAGCCTTCATGACCGGCCACTCGGCCAGCAGCTCGTGAGCGGCGGGAATGGAGCGCAGGCGGTCGCGCACCTCGGCAGGCGTGGATTCGCGGTCGCTCATGGAAAGCCTTTCGACATGTTCAATAAAAAGCGGGTCCCCTTTGGTCGTCATCGGCCAAAATGTGACGAGACGTATGCATAAGGGACAGGTCCATTATGGCAGCTCGCGACAAGACGGCGAAGCGCCTCGTCCAAAACCTGCCAAAATAAACCTGTCCCTTTTTGGTCGGTTATGGGTTGGGTCCTTTAGGCCTCTTTATTGGTGTAAATAAACCAGTAGCCCAGCGCCACGATCAGGGCGCCGCCCACGATATTGCCCAGCGTGGCGACCGAAAGGTTGAGCGCCAGCCCGGCGGCGTTGAGGGCATCGGTGCCGGCGACATCGGCTCCATAGCCGCAGGAATGCATCAAAATGCCCATGGGCAAAAAGTACATGTTGGCAACGCAGTGCTCAAAACCGCAGGCCACAAAGGCAGCGATAGGCAGCAAAATGCCCACGACCTTATCGACCACGGTCTTGCCAGCAGTGCCGATCCATACGGCCAGGCAGACAAAGATGTTGCACAGAATGCCGCGGAAGAAGATGGTAACGGCGTCGATCGTAACCTTACCGGCGGCGACGCTCACCATGGTGTTGGCGACGGCCTCGCCGTTGAGCTTATAAATAGCTGCCATGTAAATCAAAAAGACAACGAACAGGGCGCCGGCAAAGTTGCCGATCCACACAATAGCCCAAGCCCTAAGCATCTGGACGAGCGTGATCTTTTTGCTCTTAAGCGCGCAGACCATAAGCGAGTTACCGGTAAACAGCTCCGCGCCGCAAATGAGCACGAGCACCAGTCCCAGGCAAAAAGCAAGACCGCCCACGAAGCGCTGGGCGCCCCAGCCAAGCGTGGGATCGCTCAGAAAGACCGTGAAGAACAGGCCGCCGAAGGCGATAAACGCGCCGGCGAACATGGCGAGCAAAAAGGCCTTCGAGACCGGCAGGCTGACCTTGGCAACACCGGCAGCCTCGGTCTTGGCCTCGATCGCGGCGGGCGCCAGGCAGTCGGGAGTGGGATATTCTGCCTTACTTTGTGCCATGGCAATCACTACTTTCGTACGATGTGGGACAAACGCTCCTGGTTCATTTGCCCCGCGAGGTCGGACGGTATAAAAATAAACGCGAGCCAAATTAGCATATTGGCCTGCGATTATATAGCTTGGAGCGGGCGACGGGAAGTCCAAGGATTTGCTTCGCAAATCCTTGTTTCGCTGCGGGCCTTCGGCCCTTGCGTGCTGCGCTGGAAAATGCTCACGCATTTTCTCAGCTCCGCACCCTGACGGGTTCGATTCCCATCGCCCGGCGCGTAAACGAAAACAGCTCTGATTCCCAAAGGAAACCAAAGCCGTTAAGACAATTCTTATGGAGCGGGCGACGGGAATCGAACCCGCGTCATCAGCTTGGAAGGCTGGGGTTCTACCATTGAACTACGCCCGCAAGATATGGTCGGGACGACAGGATTTGAACCTGCGACATCCTGCTCCCAAAGCAGGCGCGCTACCAAACTGCGCCACGTCCCGAAGGTGTTGAGCAGCTAAGGTCTAAACCTTGCGTGTCCCAAAGCGAAGGAAATTATAGGGGAGACTCCCCGCCTGTGCAAGCATTGATGCCTTAGCTCCTCGAATGTGCAACAAAACGACTATGGAGCAGGCCAATCACAAACGCCACCACGGCAACCGGCGCCCACGCGGCACCGATATCCGCCAGCGGCAGCACATCAAACGGCAGCCACGCGCCCGCAAAGAACGCATCGCGGACCGAGGTGATCACACTCTGCACGGCAACCACGCCGCCGACCCAGACCCACACCTGCGGATGCGCATCGCAAAAACCGTGCACCAGACCCATAAGCACCAGCACGATGGCGACGGGGTACAGGGCGTTGAGCATGGGCACCGAGAACATGAGGATCACGTCGAGACCCACGTTGGAGAGCACGCACGAAAACGCCGCGAAAACAAAGGCGAGAACCGCAAAGGGACGGCGCATGGCCTCCTCGGAAGCCTCCGCTCCCCCTTCGACCAAATACGTCTCGCAAAAATAACGCGAACAGCAGCTGATGAGCCCGATGCACACGTTCATGCAAGCGAGGAAGAAGATCGCAAAGACCACGACCGTGCCGACAAGGCCAAAATGCATGGAGGCAGAGCGAGCGAGGATGGCGGCGCCATTGGTGGCATCGGGCATCACGGTGCTGAGTTGCGTGCCGGCAAGTGCTAGGCCGCAGTAGATGATGGCCATGAGCACACCGGCGATCACGCCGGAGCGCGAAATCTCGAAGGCAACGCGCTTGTCATCGGTAACGCCCAGCTCGTGGATAGTCTCGGCGATGATGATGCCAAAGGCGAGCGAGGCGAGCAGGTCCATGGTCTGGTAGCCGGTCAAAAAGCCCTGCACGGCAGCGCCGGCATTATAGGGAGCCTGCGGCGCGGCAGCGGGACCCAGCGGCGAGACCACGGCGGCACCCACGACCAACACGATAAGGGCGATGAGCGCGGGGCCCGTAATACGGCCGAGCACGCGCGTGATGACGCCGGGACGCAGCGTGAGCGCAAATGCGACGATAAAGAATCCGACGGCGAACACCAGGCGAGCCGTGGCGAGCGAGACGCCCTCGGGCAGCAGCGGCACCAGCATCTCGAAGGCTGTTGAGCTCGTGCGCGGAATGGCCAAGCACGGGCCGATGGCCAGATACACCGCCGCGACAAAGAATTCGCCAAACTTGGGGTGCACGCGGCCGGCAAGCTCGCGCGCCGTTCCGGCAAGTGCCACGGCGATAAAGCCCATGACGGGCAGGCCGATGGCGGCGATGAGAAAGCCGAGCATGGCGACCGGCGTGGCAGAACCTGCCTGCAGCGCCAGCAGCGGCGGAATAATGAGGTTGCCGGCGCCAAAGAGCATCGAGAACAGGGCAATGCCGACAGTGAGGACATGGTCGGAGCGCAGGCCGCGGGGAGCGGATGAGGCCATGGGACCACCTTTCGAGTCGAGACAAAAACGGGACGGGCAAAAGACCCGTCCCGCAAGTATATATGCTTTAGCAGACTAAATCGTGCAAAGCTTCAATCTAGCCACCCCTTTTGAGCCGTTACGCGTCCGAGCGACGACGACGCAGCAGCTCGAGCGCTATTACGATAAGCGCAACGGCGCCCGCAGCCACGGCGACTGCCAATGGCGCGTGATCGCCCGTATCGGCGAGCTGCTGAGCGCTCGTCTTGGACGAAGCCTTCTGTCCGGGGTTTTCCGCACCATCGCCCCTTGTCTTATCGGCTGCGGAGTCAGCCGAACTACCTGGTTTTGCCGGATCCCCAGAATCCGACTGGTCGGAATCGGGCGTCCCGGGCTTATCCGGGTCCGGGTTGCCGGGCTCCGGCTTCTTCTTCACCGTCAGCGTACCAGGCTCAGCCGTGACATCAAAGTTCGGGTCGGTGACCGTCGCCTCGATCTGGTACTCGCCCGCCGGGGAACTCTCGTCGGTGACGCAGGAGTACTCGACCTTCACGCCCGAGGTATCGACCGCCCTCTCAAGGCTCGAGGTGAACGCGGGGTTCGTCTCTCCCTCGAAGCGCTCGGTGTCGTCAACCTTCACCGTTACTAGAT
Source organism: Collinsella sp. AM10-26 (assembly GCF_003472525.1). NCBI lineage: Bacteria > Bacillati > Actinomycetota > Coriobacteriia > Coriobacteriales > Coriobacteriaceae > Collinsella > Collinsella sp. AM10-26. The sequence continues at coordinate 77,201 of NZ_QRMC01000004.1, read as the reverse complement.
TATGCTTTCGCGCGAATAATGTATATGATAAATATCTCTCGCCTGATAATTTTCTTTTACCAATAACCACGAGACGGCCCGCACTGTCGCTGCATAAAAAGGCGGAGCAGCCCGTAAGGTTACTCCGCCGCAGGTGAGCACGACATTGGCGTGGCACTCATCGGCGGCTTCCACAATGGCATCACCGATTTCGCTGACGTCGTCGCGCACAACCACATGTGAGGCGACCCTCCATCCCTGCGCCTCGATAAGCTCCTCGAGTGCGGCACCTGCCTCGTCCTGGGCAAGGTCGCGCGTATCCGAGCACGTCACGATCGAAATCTTCAACTCCATAGCATTCCTCCTACAGCACGGTACCCTCGGGCAGATTGACGCGGACAACATCCACGACATCTCCCGCCTTGAGCTCACACGGCCCTTCGTCAATACGCAGCAGGCAGTTGGCCCGCTGCATCGTGCCGAGTAGCGCCGAATTCTGCGTCTTGGCCTCGGTCACCAGCAGCTCACCGGTCTCGGGGTCGCGCAAAACCGTGGTGCGATCGAAGAAGCGTCGGTCCTGGCGCTTCTTCACGCCGTGCGTCAATATCGCCTGCTGCACGGGACGCGTACCCTCGGCAAAGCCGCGCATCTTGCGGATCGCGGGGCGGGCGAGCATCTCAAAGCCCACATACGCCGCCGCGGGATTGCCCGAAAGCCCCAAAACCGGCTTGCCCCCAAGCAGGCCAAACGTGATGGCCTTGCCGGGACGCATCGAGATGCGATCTTACATGCCACGGCGCGCAACGGCGGCGCCGATTCTTTATGTTTGGTTCAGTATAATCCCCCGCTGCCCGCTCAAGACATGGCCCGCAACGGCAAATACACCTGTCGGCTACGCGCCTCTCGTAACAGATCCGAAACCTGCCAATCGCCTTGAGACTGAGGGCGCCGTCCTATAATGCATGCATCACAACAAATAAGAGGACGTTATGGCTTTTATCGATAAACGTGAAAATACACTCGACCCGTCTGATGACGCCCGTCAGGACAAAGACGGCAGAACCTTCTCTCCGGCCGACTTGATCATCAGCGGTCGCAACCAGCTCACCCGCTCTGAGCAGCTCTTGGCCGCCGACACGCGCCGCAATGCCCGTAACATGCTCGCGAGTGCCAAGCTGCTCGCGCTCGTCGTTGTCGTTTCGCTCGCCATGGGCGTTGCCGCCTGGGCGTTTTTGGCCTCGCTGGATATCGCGACCGATTATCGAGAGCACCATGCGTGGGTCTACGCCCTGCTCCCCGTCGTGGGCGTGGCCACCGCGTGGGTCTACAAGAACCACGGTCTTGCCGCCAAGCGTGGCAACAACCTGGTCATCGACTCCGCTCTGGGCACACGCCTCATCCATATGCGCATGGCCGTCCTCACCTTCGTCTGCTCCACGCTCACGCACCTAACGGGCGGATCGGCCGGTCGCGAGGGAGCCGCAGTGCAGATTGGCGGCACCATCGCCAGCAACATCTCGAGCCTCGCCCACCTCAAAAAGCATGACCACCATGACCTCATGCTCGCCGGCATCTCATCGGCCTTTGGCGCCGTATTCGGTTCGCCCCTTGCCGGAGCTTTCTTTGGCATGGAGATGTGCTTTATCGGCAAGATCGACTACACCGCGGGCATCTACTGCCTGGTCGCCTCGTTTACCGGCTACTTTACGTCACTCGCTATGGGCACCCAGTACGAGAGCAACGTCATCGCCAGCGTTCCCGACATGACGCCCAGAACGGTTGCCATCGTCGTTATCGGAGGCATTATCTTTGGCCTGACGGCACGTCTCTTTGCCTGGTCGGTTCGAACCGTCAAAAGCCTGTACGGTCGCTTTATCACCAACTACCTTGCTCGCGCACTCGTGGGCGCGCTCGTGGTGCTCGCGGCCTACGCGATACTCGACGCCTGGGACTACGCCGGCCTTTCCACGTGGCTTTCCGGCGCCGGATTTGCAGGCAACACCACCCTGGCGGACGCAGTCATCAAGTTGGTCGTCACAGCGCTTACCCTGGGCGCGGGCTTCCAAGGCGGCGAGGTCACGCCCCTGTTTGGCATCGGTGCGGCGCTCGGCGGATGGATTGGCTGCCTCGCCGGACTCGACCCGAGCTTTATGGCGGCCCTCGGCATGCTCGGCGTCTTCTGCGCCGGCCTCAACGTGCCCATCACCACCTGCATGATGGCTATCGACCTGTTCCATGGAACGGCCGCGGGCTTCTTTGTCATCGTCTCGTTTATTAGCTATCTCGTTGGCGGACACCGCGGCGTATATCCCGCCCAGCGCATTGTGTCCCCTAAGTGCCGCTCGCTTATCGTGGACGAGGGTCACACGGTGGCAGAGGCTATCGAGCGCCACAACGACCTGATAGAGTAGACGTTAGTATTCGCCGTGCAGCCACAATCGGGGGCAATTCGACCTGAGCGCGACCGCACCGTCATGCCACACGCCGGGAGTCGCCCCATGCACGCAACTGATTTTGGTCGCACGCTCATCATCGCCAACCCCGCTGCCCAGTCGGGCGCGGCGCGCGAGGTTGCCGAGCGCCTGCAACGCTTTTTGGACATGACGGCGCGCGCGTCCCAGTTTGACTTGGTGCTGACAGAGCGCATGGGGCATGCCAAGGAACTTGCCGCACAGGCCCAGGGCTATCGCACGGTTATCGCACTCGGCGGCGACGGCGTGATCCACGAGGTTGTCAATGGGCTCATGGCGCAGGAAGAGGCCATCCGTCCCGCCCTTGCCGTCCTGCCCGTGGGCTCCGGCAACGATTTTGCCCAGACGCTCGGAATCGACGATTTCTCCGGTAAGGATTTTGGCGCGCTGCTCACCTCTGAGCTGCAACGTCAGGACATCGGGCGTATTCGCTCATGGAACCCCGCAAGCGGAAGCGGCGAGGCTTCGGTGGAGTACTACGGCCAGACGCTCTCGGTCGGCATCGATGCCGCTATTGGCCTGGGCACCACCGAGTTGCGCAAAAAGACCGGCTTGACGGGTACTCCGCTCTACACCCTCTCGGGACTTGAGCAGTTTGGTCTGCGCTATCGCAACTACCCCATGACGGTCAGCTTTGACGGCGCGCCCGCCGAGCGCGTGCGGGCGATCATCATGGCGATTCAGCTGGGCCCCACCTACGGCTCGGGCTATCGCATCTGTCCCGATGCCGACCCCTGCGACGGCATACTCGACGTCTGCTACGCCTGCGGCCCCGTCCCCCGCGCGATTGCCCTACCCATGTTTCTTTCGGCCAAGGACGGCCACCACACCAAGCTGCCGCCGGTTCGTATGCGCCGTTGCTGCCATGCCGAGCTCACCTTCGAGCAGCCCGATTACCCCATCCAAGCCGATGGCGAGCCCGTTGTCGCCTCGCGCATCGAGGTCGACGTCCTCGGCGGCGCCCTCCAAGTTTGGCACCCCACCCGCTAGCAAGACCAGTGGAACAAGCGACTACTCGTCCCTGCCCGGCTTGCGTCGGTTGGCCTTTTTAATGGCATTGAAGTGCTTATCGTTGAGCCTGCGCTGGCGAGAGCGCTGGGGCACCTTGGTCTTTACGCGTCGGCGCGGTGGACGCCCGCGACGCTCAAGCTCGGCGCGCAGCTTGCGCAGGCAGCTCGCGCGATTTTGGAACTGACTACGGCTTTCGCGCGCCGTCACGGTAATCCCTGTGGGCACATGCTTCATGCGCACCGCCGAGTCCGTCGTGTTGACGCCTTGTCCGCCCGGACCCGTCGCGCGAAACACCTGCACCTCGCAATCGCGCGCCAACTCCTCAGCCGACATCGCGGCATAGCCCGCATACTCGCGCCATCCCATCTTGTTCTCATCCATATCAACACCTCCCCTCATACAAAAAAAATGTGACAAAGGGACAGTCCCTTTGTCACATCGCATACCAATCGCTTGTGTTGCACGCTTAGGCGAAGGTGATCTCGCCGTTCTCGCAGTCCATATCGGCGATACGGGCCAGGCTCTCAACGCGGAAGCCACGCTCGCGGAGCTTATCGCCACCGCCCTGGAAGCCCTTCTCCACCGCAATGCCAATTCCGGACACCTCGGCACCCGCAGCCTCGCAGATCTTGATAAGACCCTCAAGCGCGCAGCCGTTGGCCAAGAAGTCGTCGATGATCAGGACCTTGTCGCCCTCGGACAGGAAACGCTTACCAACGATGACCGGGTACTCCTTTTGCTTGGTAAAGGAGTAGATGGTCGTGGCATACTGCTCGCCGTCGAGGTTGATGGACTGTGCCTTCTTGGCAAAGACCACCGGCACACCGCCAAAATGCTGAGCCGCGATGCAGGCCATGCCAATGCCCGAAGTCTCAATCGTCAGGATCTTGTTGATCTCGACGCCCTCGAACAGACGGGCCCACTCGGCGCCCATGTGGTCAAACAGCTCAACGTCGCACTGGTGGTTGAGGAAGGCATCAACCTTAAGGACGTTACCGGCCTTTACGATGCCGTCATGGCGAATACGATCCTCAAGCTCCTGCATGAGGCAACCCCTTCTCGCGGCAAGGATGCCGCGCGATTAATAAACGTTGTTCGGTAGTCTACCACGGACCGACCCCCGCCCGCCCCACAAGCCGCATCGCACCATAAAGCCGCAAGACCAGCTGATTTGGGACGGGGCTCTTTTAGCTACTTTCAATGGGCCGATAGCCGCCTTCGCAAGCTAATGGCGGGCGCGCATCCTCACCAAACGCACCATGGCGAGCGCAAAGCCCGCTGCCGCCACAGCCATGAGCACGTAGAATACCGAGCGAAAACCAAACAGGAACACATCCGGACGACCTGCAACAATACTGGTCACGGCCTCGCCCATCGCCACGCTCATCTGCCCATACAGGATATGCGATGCCGCTGTAATGCCCACTGCCATACCCGCATAGCGCGCCAGGCTACCCAGGCTGCCCGCAAAGCCGAGCGCTTCGCGCGGAGCCGAGCCCATATACAGCGAGTTATTGGGGCTCTGGAAAATCGACGTACCGCACGACATAAACGCAACGCAACACACGATCACAGGGATGGAAGAGTGCTCGTCGAGAGTGCTTACCGCAAAAAGACCGCATACGTACACGCCTAGGCCGACCGCCGTGGGACCCTCGCAGCCAACACGGTCCGAAACCGTACCCGAAAGCGGGCCGATAAAGGCATTCACCATCGGCAGCGCCAAAAAGAGCAATCCGGAAATGTCGGAACCAAAGCCGTGGGCGTCCTGAAAATAGAACGGCAGGATAAACTCTGATGCGCCAATACCAACGAACACGATGAGCATGCAGGCGAGGTTGATGGTGAAGGCCGAATTTGCAAAGCAACGACGAGCGGCCTCGATCAGGGACATGGGGCGCTCGCCAGCCTCCGGCTTAACATGCGGCAGCGTGTAGAGCCCCACGATAAACGAGATGACGCCAATGGGCAGGTTGATGAGGAAGATACTCTCCCAGGGAAAGCTTGTCACCAGCATGCCGCCCAGCACGGGGCCACACATCATGCCGAGGGCCACGAAGGTCGCGAGAATGCCCATGGCGCGGCCGCGCTCGCGCGCCGGAAACGACTCGGTGATGATACCCATGTTATTGGCCATGGCCGCCGCGCAGCCGACGCCCTGCACAATGCGTGCCAGAATAAGAACTTCGAGCGAGGCCGACAGCCCGCACAGCAACGATCCGACCGTAAAGACGATTACACCCAGCTGGAATACGCCCACCTTGCCGCTCACGTCGCCCAAGCGGCCAAACGGCAGCATAGCCACGCATGTCGCAAGCAGGTACACCGAGCTCACCAACTGGATGTGGTCGAGGCCCACGCCCAGCTCCTTTTGCATCACGGGCAACGCCACGGTCACGACGGTCGAATCCAGACACGACATAAACGTCATGATGAGCACGGTAAACAGAATCGCCCATTTGTTCTTGCCATGGGTGTCGCCTTCTAGGGCAATGTGCTCGCGGCACAGCTGCTCTGCAGTTTTCTCCATATCCATCCTTTCGAGTGGCCCAACGCAAAAACGGGGCCCCAATCGTCTGCAAACAGTCGCGATTGGGGTCCCGCCTACGGAATCGGAACGAAAGGTCACCGAAGCTTTCTGCCAGCATCGGCGCCTTGTGCGAACGCTAGCCTAGCACTGCTCAAGCGCCTGCTCAAGGTCGGCAATCAGATCGGCCGTGTCCTCGAGGCCGCACGACAGACGCACCATGTCGGCGGAGATGCCACAGGCGATGAGCTCCTCATCGTTCATCTGGCGATGGGTGGCGTTTGCCGGATGCAAGCAGCAGGTGCGCGCATCGGCCACGTGCGTAGCGATCTGGGCGAGCTTAAGGCTCTTCATAAAGGTCTCGGCCGCCGCACGACCACCGTTAAAGCCAAAGCTCACGACGCCACAAGTACCGTTGGGCATGTACTTCTGAGCCAGGTCATAGTACTTGTCGCCCTCCAGACCCGGATAGCTCACAAAGCGCACCTTGGGATGGCTCTGCAGGAACTTAGCGACCGCTAGGCCGTTCTCGCAATGACGCGGCATGCGCACATGCAGGCTCTCGAGCGAGCTGTTCAAGAAGAACGCCGCCTGCGGGTTCTGCATGGGGCCAAGGTCGCGCATGAGCTGAGCGGTTGCCTTGGTAATGAAGGCACCCTCGCGACCGAACTTCTCGGCATACGTCACGCCGTGGTAACTCTCGTCGGGCGTGGTGAGACCCGGGAACTTGTCCGCATGGGCCATCCAGTCAAACTGGCCGTGGTCGACGATCACGCCGCCCAGGTAGGCAGCATGTCCATCCATGTACTTGGTGGTAGAGTGCGTAACGATGTCAGCGCCCCACTCAAAGGGACGGCACATCACGGGCGTCGGAAAGGTGTTGTCGACCATCAGCGGCACGCCATGGTCATGCGCAGCCTTGGCAAAGCGCTCAATATCGAGCACGGCAAGGGCGGGGTTGGCGATCGTCTCGCCAAAGACGAGCTTGGTGTTGGGCTCAAAAGCAGCCTCGAGCTCCTCGTCGGTGCAGTCGGGAGCGACGAAGGTGCAGCTGACACCCATACGACCCATGGTATGGGCGAGCAGGTTGTAGGTACCGCCGTAGATGGCAGAACTGGCGACCACGTGATCGCCGGCGCCGGCCACGTTAAAGATCGCAAGGAAGTTAGCAGCCATGCCCGAGCTCGCGAGCATCGCAGCAGTACCGCCCTCCATCTCGCAAATCTTGGCGGCAACCAGATCGCACGTGGGATTCTGCAGACGGCTGTAGAAGTAGCCCGACTCCTCCAGGTCAAACAGCTTGCCCATGTGCTCGGACGTGTCGTACTTCCACGTGGTTGACTGGTAGATAGGCACCTGACGCGGCTCCGCATCACCCGGGCGATAACCGCCCTGAACGCACGTGGTACCGATAGCCTGCTCGCTCATATCTTGCTCCCTTGCCTGGGTTACGTTTTATTCGGTTCACGATACCGCTACCCCGCACCCCTCTCAACCCATCCCGCCGATAGGTTATGGGACAAATTAATCAGGTTTATTTGTCCCAAATCTTAAGAAAGCGTTCGATGGCGAAAAACAATAAGATATGCGCTGGGGTCTCGATGAGTGAGTGCGCCAGCAAGGGTACCATAGGCGGGTACACCGTGATCAAGGAGACAACGATGAAGCAAATCGATACTGCCCAGCTCGACGCCGCCGCCTGCCAAGCTCAGGCTGCCGAATACCACGCCCGCGGTTTTAACTGCGCACAGGCCGTCGCCTGCACGCTCGCGCCTGCCGTCGGACTCGACCCCCAGGTCGCCTTTACCCTCACCGAGGGCTTTGGCGCCGGCATGGGCGGTATGACCGAAACCTGCGGCGCCATCTCGGGCGCCGTGGCCATCATGGGCTTTGTAATGAGCGACGGCATGGAAAACCCCAAGTCCAAGGGCAAGACCTACAAGCTGTCGCGCGAGATCGCCAAGCGTTTTGGCGAGAAGAACACGACGACCGTCTGCGGCACGCTCAAGGGCATCGGATCGGATAAGGGTCCGCTCCGCAGCTGCCCCGGCTGCATCGACGATGCCGTCGAGATCGCCTGCGATATGCTAAAGCAGCTCGCCGAGTAAACGGCAGCAACAGAAAACGACAGCCGGCACGCTTGGGATCCATCCAAAAGCACGCCGGCCGTCGCCGTTAGAACTCAGCAAATTCGGGAGCGCCGACCTCGATCTCCTCGCGACCGGCCATAAGCTCGCGCATCTTGGCGCAAAACGACTCCTGCTCCCCCGCCTTAAACACCAAATGAATCGTCACGGCATCCGCGTAATCGGTATCCGAAACCTTGGCACCACAATCCTGCGCCAAGCGAAGCACCTGCTCATACTGCGGATAGGCCACACGCACGTCAACAGGCACGACGCTCGTCATCTCGACGATCTGCCCGGACTCCTGAGCCGCCGCCACCGCCGCCTGCGTCGCCGCGGTATAGGCGCGCACCAAGCCACCAGGCCCCAGCAGCGTGCCACCAAAATAGCGCGTTACCACGCAGCAAACATTTTTGAGCCCAGCACCGCGAAGCACCTCGAGCGTCGGCATGCCGCTGGTTCGACTCGGTTCACCGTCGTCGCTCTGACGCTCGCGTCCATCGACCAAAATCCAAGCGGGAACATTGTGTCGAGCATCGTAATGACGCTTGCGGACCATCTCGATAAAGGTATTCGCCTCATCCTCAGACTCAATATGGACCAGCTGGGCAATAAACCGGCTCTTACGGTCCACAAACTCGCCCGAAGCCTCAATATTCGATTGCAGAGTAAAATAGCTGTCCAACAAAGCCCCTCAACAACAAGCAAAGCAACAAACAGCCTCAATAATACGGCAAAGCCCGTACCGTTTACCCCGGTAAATAGAACGGCGACACCGATGACCAGGCAAAAACAGCGAGACGCCAAGGATGACAACGCCGATGAATCCGTCAACGAAAGCGAGAACCCGTCAGCGCGAGCAAGGTGCCTTGAAAGCCGAGACCGCAACAAAAATGGAGCCGCCGATGACCAGGCAAAAACAGCGAGACGGCGTCAGCTGAGTCGATTTGGCCCGAAAGAGGAGGGAGCACGCCTTATGGCGGCGACCGACGAATGAGCGCCAAATCGGCCAGCTGACGCCGTCGCAGCGTCAACAAGATAGCTGAGTGGGCCTATAAGCCGGGTTCTGTCGTGAACGGTCATTTATCTTGTCTGCACGTTACCGTGCAGCTCCACGCACGCTACCCGAACGCGGACCGGGCCGGCCCATAGCGTTCCTATTCGCGCTTGCTCCGGATGGGGCTTGCCAAGCCGCCGTGTTGCCACGACGCTGGTGGTCTCTTACACCACCGTTTCAGCTTTTCCCTTTACGCCTTGCGGCGCAGGTGGGAGTCTTCTTTTCTGCGGCGCTTTCCGTCGGATCACTCCGCCCGGCCGTTAGCCGGCATCCCGCCCTCTGGAGCCCGGACTTTCCTCACGCGTGCTGCAAGCAGCACATCGCGCGACCGTCTGGCCCACTCAGCAGTGCAAGAGTGTAGCACACCGTCAGCATAGGCAGCGGCACAACACAAGCGCTCGACACGATAAACCAAGAACCATGTCATGCAGTACAATAGGAACGCCGATGGGCAACGTCGTCAGTCGAGACGCGACCGCGCTCCGCACCCCTCCGTCTACTCGGTGCGTTCCCGCCTCCTCCCCGAGGCGGGATGTCGGCGTTTTTTCATGCACCGACAACTCAATAGCAGGCGAATAGCCCAAGCAGCGTTACGCGCAGGCACTACCGAACATCTCGGCAGTAAATGCAAAAAGGGACCCGTCCATTACGGACGGATCCCTTAAAACAAGTGATCGTCAAACCGATTTACTCGGCGTCGGTCTCCTCGTCCTTCTTCTCGGAAGGCAGCGGGGTAACCTCGATCTCAACACCCAGAGTCTCAGCAGCGGACTTCATGGACAGGGAGATACGACGACGGTCGAGGTCAATCTCCATGACCTTGACCTGAACCTTGTCGCCCACGTGGGTGACCTGAGAAGGCTGATCGACGTGCTTGTTGGCCATCTCGGAGATATGCACCAGGCCCTCGATGCCCTCGCCCAGGTCGACGAAAGCGCCGAACGGGACAAGCTTGGTCACAGTGCCCTCGACGATAGCGCCGACGGGGTACTTCTTGACCAGTGCGCGCCACGGATCCTCGGTGGTCTGCTTGAGACCCAGGGAGATGCGCTCGCGGTTGAGATCGACGTCGAGAACCTCGACCTCGACCTCCTGGCCGACCTTGACAACCTCGGAAGGATGGTTGACGTGGTTCCAGGAGAGCTCGGAGATGTGGATGAGGCCGTCAATACCGCCGAGGTCGACGAAGGCGCCGAAGTCGACGATGGAGGAAACGGTGCCCTGGAGACGCATGCCAGACTTGAGCTTGGACAGGATCTCGGAGCGCTCGGCCTTACGGGACTCCTCGAGCACGACGCGACGGGAGAGGACGACGTTGTTGCGGTTGCGGTCCATCTCGATAACGCGGGCCTCGATGCGGGTGCCCATGTAGGAGGTGAGGTCCTTGACGCGACGGAGGTCGACGAGGGAAGCGGGCAGGAAGCCACGCAGACCGATGTCGAGGATCAGGCCGCCCTTGACAACCTCGATAACCTCGCCCTCGACGTTCTCGCCGGAGTTGAACTTCTCCTCGATGCGGTTCCAAGCACGCTCGTACTCGGCACGCTTCTTGGACAGGACCAGACGACCGTCCTTGTCCTCCTTCTGGAGAACCAGGGCCTCGATGGGATCACCGAGTGCAACGATGTCTGCAGGGTTAGCGTCCTTGCGGATGGACAGCTCGCGGACCGGGATAACGCCCTCGGACTTGAATCCGATGTCAACGAGCACCTCGTCATGCTCGATCTTAACGACAGTGCCGTTAACGAGATCGCCCTCATCAAAGTCGGTAATCGTACCGTCGATGAGGTTGTTCATCTCCTCCTCGTTGACATCGTCAAGAGAGAAAATGGACGAGTTCTGAATCTCACTCAAAGGTGGACCCCTTTCGAACTACGGGGCCCCGATTGCTAGGACCTACAGAAGGGTGCGACAAGCACACAACGTTTAGGAACACTCGGGAGCCGACAGATACTGATGTGACGCTTATGCAATCACGTTCGTATAGATTACGGGGAAATCGCTTCGATTTCAAGCGTGAACTGCGATTTTTTACTCGTATGGAGACTTTTTCGCAATCTTGTGAACGACTGTCTCCACAAGTTGACGATGAGCAGCTAGGCACACTGCTTTGGGGTAAAGTATCCCAGACATACGATTCTGGAACGATTTTTCGAGAAAGGTGCCCGCGTGCTCAAAGCAGTCGTTTTCGATATGGACGAGACGCTTCTTAGCATCAACCTCAACGCGTTCATCCTTCGCTATTTTAAGGATGTCTCGTCGATGCTCGCGGATATCGGACGTCGCAGCCGCGGGGGCACGATGGCGCGCCTCGGCACCATCCTGGTCGACCTCAACGCCAATCGCCGCAGCAGCACGGACAATCGCACCAATCTTGAGTTTTACCAGACCGAGGTCGAGCGCCGGTGCGGCATTTGCCTCTCGGACCCACTTATCTACGAGGCGTTTACCTACTACGATCACGAAGTTCTGCCGTACAAGAACGATGACATGATCAACGCAAAAGCCATGCCGGGTGCGCACGCCGCGCTTCAAGCCGTACAGGACGCAGGGCTGCGCTGCGCGCTCTTCACCAACCCCAGCTTTCCTCAAAGCGCCATCGAGTGCCGCATGGGCTGGGGCGAGCTGACAGACGCGCCCTTCGAGCTCGTAACGCACATGGGCAACGCCACGCGCTGCAAGCCCGATGCCACATATTATCTAGAGCAGCTGCAGGTCATGGGGCTCGAGCCACATGAGGTCCTCATGGTGGGCAACGACCCCAAGCGCGATTTCCCCAGCCCCGACTGCGGCATTCAAACCGCCTATGTGGGCCAAGGAAAGCCCGGCCGAGCCACCTGGCGTGGAACCATGAAAGACTTCGCCCGCGACTTTAACGCCGTAGCAGAAGCCTTCTACGAGCACCAAATAGCCGACGAACTAAGCTAGTCCCCAAATCAGGAATGGGGCGCACGTTTGCCCCACGCTTCATTACGTGGGCAACGGCTTGAGGGCAAGATGCGATGCCCCAGTGTCCTAGGCCGTGATCATTTTGACGCGTTCGCCGATTTTGGCGTCGCGCTTGTCGGAAATAACAGTAAAGCCCTCCAGGTCGCACACCTTTACATTTGAAAACACGTGGAACTTGGAGCTATCGGCGAGTACGTAACTCGCCTGGGAATTCTGCATCACGATACGTTTTTTGATAGCCTCGGGATAACCTGGCGTCATGATGCCGCGGTCCTCGTCCACCGCGTTGACACCTATAAACGCCCGGTCAAAGTACAGCTCGCGCAGCGCGCTCTCAACCATAGGACCGGTGAGCGAGCAGGTAACGGGGTTGAAGTCGCCGCCAATTACCACCACCTTAGCAGCAAGCTCGCCCGTAAACCGACATGCATAGCCGTTGGTGGTGTAGATAGTCACCGGCTTGTCGACGAGCAGGCTCAGGAGCGCCGTCGCGGTGGTACCGGAGTTGACAGCGAGATGAGATCGTCACGCCCGAAGACCCCGCTTTCGCCGCCGAGGAGCGCGCGGCGCACGTGGCCCATGAGGAGCGGCTCGAGCATATCGAGGGGCTCCTTCCCAAGAAGGGAAACGACCCTGCGGGACGACACGGCGAAAACCATCGTTGATTCCGGCAAGAGACGCCGTTTCTCTGGTAGCTTCATCTTCAACCAAGACCGACAATGCCGGCCAGGCGCTCAACCCAAAAGGAGACAGCATGCCCAACGAGCTCAGCTATGAGGTCAGCCTCGAGCGCAGCAACCAGATCCGCGCCGACCTGCCGCAGCACCCCGAGAAGTACACCATGCTCACCGGCGACCGCCCCACCGGCCGCCTGCACCTCGGCCACTACTTCGGCACGCTCAAGAGCCGTGTCGAGCTGCAGGACATGGGCGTGCACACCAACGTGCTCATCGCCGACTACCAGGTCATCACCGACCGCGACAGCACCGATAACATCCAGGACAACGTCTACAACATGGTCATCGACTACCTGGCCTGCGGCCTGGACCCCGACAAGACGATGATCTACACGTACTCCGCCGTGCCCGCGGCAAACCAGCTCATGCTGCCGTTCTTGTCGCTCGTCTCCGAGGCCCTGCTGCAGCACAACCCCACCGTCAAGGCCGAGATGGAGGCCAGCGGCCATGAGCTCACCGGCCTTTTGCTCACCTACCCCGTGCACCAGGCGTGCGACATCTTGTTCTGCAAGGGCAACATGGTGCCGGTCGGGCGCGACCAGCTGCCGCACATCGAGCTCACCCGCACCATCGCACGCAAGTTCAACAACCACTACGGCAAGGTGTTCCCCGAGGTCGACGCGCTGCTGTCCGACACGCCGCTGCTGCCCGGCCTTGACGGGCGCAAGATGAGCAAGTCCTACGGCAACGCCATCAACATCTCGATGACGGCCGAGGAGACCGCCAAGCGCATCAAGAAGAGCCAGACCGACGGCGAGCGTATGATCACGTTCGATCCCGAGGCGCGCCCTGGCGTATCCGGCCTGCTCTCCACCGCCGCGATCTGCACCGGCCGCTCCGAGGTCGAGATCGCCGAAGAGATCGGCATGGGCGGCTCCGGCCAGCTCAAGAAGTACGTCACCGAAAGCGTGAACGAGCACTTTGCCCCCATCCGCGCCCGCCGCGAGGAACTGGTCCAGGATATGGACTACGTCAAGGACGTCCTACGCGAGGGCAATCGCCGTGCCAACGAGGTCGCCGAGGCGACGCTCGCCGAGGTACGCGAAGCCATGGGAATGTTGTACTAAGCCATCCGGCTCGCGGAAACGCGCCGCGACACGCGAATGGGCCATCTTCACGTGTCCACGCCTTCGACATAGCCAAGGTCTTACGAGGTGGGCGATAATAAGCCCGCCTCGTTTTTTACGTTGTATGGGGGATTGCATGTACCGACTTGTTGCCAGCGATATGGATGAGACGTTTCTCGATGCCGACCACGCCATCCCGGCGTCCAATCTCCGAGCACTCAAACGCATGAGGGAGCTCGGTGTGCTGTTCGTCCCTTCGAGCGGGCGATGGTATTCCTCTATCATGGACAACTTCTCGGGGGAGGCCCGCGAGCTGATCGAAGACGGCTATGTGCTCTCCTATAACGGCGGCTTCATCAACCGCGTGGGAGACCCCACCCCGCTCACCACCTGCGGCCTTTCCAACGAATGCGCGAACGCGATCTATGCAAAGGGGCTCGAACTCGGACTCTGCATGCACGTCAACGTCGCCGACGGCCACGTGTTCGTGAATGACGCACCCACACGGGAGCGTGACTATCTGGAATCGATCACCGGGGTCACTCATTTTCGCGGATCTGACCATCCCGACCTCTCATTCCTTGAAGGCCGTGGCATCGTGAAGATCCTGTACGTCGACTGGGACTTCGATGAGCTGCAGGAATTGGGCCGCAAGCTCGCGCCGATGGCCGAGCGACTCGGCGTTGACATCACCTTCTCCTCCAAGCGCTACCTCGAACTCATGCCCGCAGGCGTTGACAAAGGGACGGGGCTCACGCGCCTTGCCGATATGCTGGGAATTCCGATGTCCGAGGTCATCGCCGTTGGTGATTCCGCAAACGACCTCTCCATGATCAAGGCGGCGGGACTGGGCGTCGGCGTGGCGAATGTCACCGACGACGTGCGGCCGTATTGCGATGTCGTCCTTGAAACGGCTGGGACTGAGGGTGCGTTCTCCGAACTCATCGAGCGATTCCTTGAACCCTAACGACCACATGTCACTGTGTCTTTCTATTTGTAACCCTTGATTAACTTATGGAGAGGCTGTGTGCTCGTCGGTCTACGACTTGGGTCTCAGAGAATTAGCTATAGTTAACTTAATGAAGGCACAGGCGAATTAAAGACCTTCGACACGAACGTTGCGCCTTCCCTCCCCTCGCGCAACACCTCTTTGGAAAGGCGCCCCGCACATGTGGGGCGCCTTTCTTGACTACAATGGCGATATCGATTGAAAGTGAGGGCGGCATGGCAGACCGGGACACCGACGGATTCTTCAACCGCGTATACGACATGGTACGCCAGGTGCCCTGCGGCATGGTTGCCACATATGGTCAGATCGCCAAGCTCGTTGGTGAGCCCCGTCGAGCCCGATACGTGGGATACGCCCTGCACGTCAATCCGGAACCCGGCACCATCCCCTGTCATCGCATCGTATTCGCCGACGGACGCCTCGCGGAGGGGTTCGCCTTCGGTGGGCCCGAGGCGCAGCGCACACTGCTCGAGGACGAAGGCGTTGCCTTCCTCGCCAACGGACATGTCGACCTGCAGGCCTCTCGCTGGCCAGCGGGCCTGGTATGACAAGGGGCGCCGACAGCGCCCCTTCCCGTTTTGGATCCTTGGCAGGCAACCCAATCAAACGGTCGCCTCGAGTGCGTCCCCCGCGCGGTCGAGTGTGCTTCTGACCTTGGCACTCTGTTTGAACCACGTGCGCAGGTCCTCGAGCGTGCTGCCCGCTGCATACACCTTGATTTTGCGACCACCCCTCGTGGTCACCGTGCAGCGGTCGCCGCTCTCGCTGTTCTCGTGCGCCGTGATCTTCTTGAGGTAATCGCGGCGAAACGCCACGACGCGGGCGTTGCTGATCTCGATGAACCAATCGTCATCGACAAGCGAAGTACCCGTGGCACCTCGGCTTGCCATCTCCTCGGAGAAGGAGAAACCGAGCGCGCGCTCCTGCCTGCCGATCTCGAGGATGCCGCGGGCCGGCATGCCGAGCATGAGCAGGGGCAGGAACCCCCCTATGAACAGGAACAGGAACGGGATGAGCACGAGCAGGCGCGCACCCTCGTCGGTGAAGACCGCCATGAAGGCGAGGACGAGCGAGAAGACGAGGGCCATGCCGTTGAAAACAATCGTCAACGGCTTGATGGCAGACCAACACAGGCCCGCCTTGGTCATGGGACCGTCGACGGCGTCCGAGACTTCGATGCCCTCTTCCTCCAGACGGGCGAGGAGGTTGAGCGAGCACACCCCCTCGAGACTTATCGAGCAGAACTTCCGGTCGCCCTCGAACAGGTCGATCCTCATCATCTGCGCGTGAAGCGTTGCACGGGTGATGTTGCCAAACGTCGTCTCCTTGCGGATGCCGAAGGCGTTACGCGAGAGAATGCGCCCACCGTCCACGTCGATACGCGGGATGCTCAGCAAGGCCCAGATAGCCATACCCGCGAGCGCCATGGCATGACCGAACCACACAAGTTCGTGGTCCCACTCGCCCAGCGAGACGCCCTGCCAGACGTAGACACCCAGCATGAGCAGTTCGAACGCGACGGCGCAGCAGGCGATGATCGTGCGGATGGCTGCGGGCATGCGCACCGTGAAGCAATCGAGGCTGTCCGTTGCCTCGCTGCGCTCGCGCGCGCCGCGGCGGGCGACCCATGCAGTGAGCGGGCCGACGATGAACACGGTCATACCGACGCGCAGAATGGATTCGAGCAGATTACTCATAGGGGCCACCGCCTTGGGCTCTGGAGATTAACTGCAGGAAACGCTGCCAGAACGATGGGATGCGCACAACGTAAGGAGCCGCGTATCGGCAAGCGGCGGCATCGCAATCGCCCGGCGAACAGATGATGATCGGCGCCGGGCCAGACGAATTAAACAAAAGGGTGGTCGACGGCGCCCTCGCAGGCGCACCGTCGACCACCCTTCACGTCGCAGCGACCCTACGAGCCGTCCGAAACGAAACGCACTCCGCCAGAGCGCTACCCAATCTTGCGGATGCTCGGGATCGCCCAGGTGATGCCTGCTAGGATCACCATTGCAGCACCGATAAGCACGAAGCACGCGCTTACGCCGATGGCGTCCGCGAACAAGGTCGATGCGACGAGCCCCACGGGCATAGCCCAGCTGCAGACCGCTCCGTACAGACCGAAGACGCGGCCCATGCACTCGGGATCGACGCGCTCCTGCATGAGCGCCATCTGCGGCGCGCTGTACAGCGGACTCGAGACCCCCATCGCGAACGTAAGCCCCAGAAACACAACGAGCGCGGAAGGGGGCACGAGGCCGCCCGCGAGCGTGCCCGCTCCGAAGAGGCCGATGGCCAGCGTGCACGAAAGCGCGCGGTTCTTAAGGCCACCCGTCGCCCCGATCCAGCCGCTCGCCGCGATCATGCCGACCGAGAACGCGATCTCCGCGATAGCCGACTGCGTAGTGGTGCCCCCAAAATGGTCGAACACCATGAGCGGGAACAGCGCGGATATGGGCGAGAACAGGACCGAGAAGGCGAAGCCGATCCAGAGCATGGCGAACAGACCGTGATGGCGTTTGAGCTCGCGGTACCCGTTGGCCGTCTCCAATAGGAAGGCCCGCACCGCGCGGTGCGACGCCTCGGCGTTCTCCTCGGGCGTATGGCGCTCGGGCGCCGGCGTCTTGATGCCGGAGGTCGCCACCGCGATGCTCGCGAGCACCGCCCCGGCGACATCGAGCGCGATCATGAAAGTCAGACCAAATGCCGGGTAGACCGCCGCGGCGATGGCGTTGCCGATGATATAGCTACCCGACTGCATGAACTGCAGCATGCCCGCCAGCTTGCCGAGCACCTCGGGCGGGGCGATGAGCGGTGTGAGCGCGTTGAAGGCGGGCGTATGGAGCGTGCTGCCCAGCGCACGGACGAACAGCACCGCCGCCACAACGGCGACAGAAAGGTCGCCCCGAAGCGAGCCGAAGACAAGCGTGAGGCTCACGGCCGCGATGAAGAGATCGGCGCCGATCATGAGACGCTTGATGGACGTGCGGTCCACGATGGTGCCCGCGAAGGCGCCGAGGAGCGCCATGGGCAAGAAGGCCGCCAGGCTCACGAACGACAGGGCGCTCGCGGAGCCGGTGGTGAGGGTGACGTGCCAGATGAGACCCATCTGCAGAATGGAGCTCGTGAGCACGGAGAAGAACTCGCCGATCCAGACGATGGCGAGCGAGCGCTTCCAAGAAGCGCAGGGATTCGGTTGTGTCATGGAATAATCCTTTGATGCGATCGGTGGTATGCAGCGAAGTACCGGTCGCTCACGCGACCGTGGCTAGAGCCAAATCCTCATGGAAGCAAGCATGGTGCAGCTCCCCTTTCCAAATCTAGAGGTAAACCTTCAGCCGTGAGTGGGGCTATTATAGGGACTTGCGAGCCAAGATGCAACAGGAAGACCTCTACGGAGCGTAGATGCCGGGCGCCCCGAACCACTTATGCCATGAGAGACGGCATCCGATTCTCCTTGACTTGGTCTCAATGTGATATCACAATGCAATCAGTAGTCGCACGGACTGCTCGGGGACTCGCCTCCTCCCCATCGCAATCTGGAGCGCGGCGCCGGGGACGTCACGCAAACGCCGGCGCAGTCGTGAAAGGAACTCACAATGAGCGTGGAAAAGCAACTCAAGGCCAAGTCGGGCTACGGCATGCTCGTCGCCGTGGCGGTGGCGCTCATCGCCATCATCGGCCTCTTTATCTGGAGCACCATCGGGCTCGCGAGCACGCCCGACGGCGTCGACGCGCCCGCAGTCTACGGATGGGGGCTCGGCCTCAGCATCCTCGCGTTTTGCCTGTGGTTCATCCCACTCAACGGATTCTTCTCGCTGCAGCCCGGCCAGGCGCGCGTGTGCATCCTGTTCGGCAAGTACGTGGGCACCGTCCGCGACGAGGGCTTCTTCTGGGCCAACCCGTTCTTTAGCAAGAGCATGGGCGGATCGGCCGGGATCGGCGAGATGATCGAGCTCGAGATGAGCGATTCCAAGGCCGCCAAGGCCGCGGCGCAGAAGGCCGCCAAGGGCAACCCCACCACCATCTCCACCCGCGTGCGCACCCTGAATGGCGAGCGCCTGAAGGTCAACGACAAAATGGGCAACCCCATCGAGATCGCAACCGTCGTGGTGTGGCACGTCGCCGATACCGCCAAGGCGCTCTTCGACGTCGACGACTACCAGAGCTATGTCGCCATGCAGGCCGAGACGGCGCTGCGCCACGTGGCGAGCGTGTACGCCTACGACCACCTGGAGGACGAGTCCGATGCCGCCGGCGCCATCACGCTGCGCGCCAATGTGGAAGAGGTCTCCGAAGCCCTGCGCCGCGAGCTCGCGATGCGCCTGGCGCCCGCCGGCGTCGAGGTCGACGATGCACGTCTCACGCACCTCGCCTACTCCCCCGAGATCGCCCAGGCGATGCTGCGCCGCCAGCAGGCCGAGGCCGTCATCGCCGCACGCAAGAAGATCGTCGAGGGCGCGGTCTCCATGGTCGACATGGCCGTGAAGGAGATGGCTGCCGGCGGCACCATCGAGCTCGACGACGAGCGCAAGGCGCAGATGGCCAGCAACCTCATGGTGGTGCTCTGCGGTGAATCCGAGGCGCACCCGGTGCTCAACGCAGGCTCGCTGTACTAACCCCAACACCAATGAGTAATTTGGGACGGGTGCAGAATTGCACATTCGACAAGAAGGCACGTCATGGCACGCAAGCAGTATCCACTCCGTATAGACCCCGCTATCTGGGAGGCCGTCCAACGCTGGGCGGACGATGAGATGCGCAGCGCCAACGGTCAGGTGGAATGGATCTTGCGAGACGCCCTCAAACGCGCGGGAAGGCTGCCAAAGAAAGAGCCCTCGTTCAAGGGCACGCCCAAAGGCGAAGAGGGCTAAGCCGGGAAGACAGGGCTCGGCCGCTGCCGACGTCGGGGCAAAGCCGCGCTCTGCCTCGCCAGCGCCGAGGCAGAGCTGAGCCCCGCCGCTCCAAAGTCGAGCCGAGCGGCGGGGCCAACACCAACCCAAAGCAAGCTCGCCCCCTCTATACGCACCAACCGGTCCCCGGAGGCATCCGCCTTTGGGGACCGTTCTTTTCCCAGCTAGATGTCGTATATAAAGCCTTTTGACAGCTCGATTTTGCCCCGTGGGGGTCAAATATAAAGACCTTTGATGGTACGATGCTCGCGTCAATGACATGGTGGCTCTCGACAGGGGTCACCCCGACCCTCTAGGGAGCAAACGCATGGAGCTGGGCTCGCACATCAAGGAGCATCGCACGGAGCTCGGACTGTCCCAAGACGATCTGGCGGAGCGCATCTACGTGTCGCGCCAGACCATCAGCAACTGGGAGTGCGGCCGTACGTATCCGGATGTCCAGAGCCTGCTGCTGCTTTCCAACGTGTTCGGGGTGACCGTGGACTCCCTCATCAAAGGAGATGTGGAAACCATGGCACAGGTAATGAACGAAGCGGTCAAGAAGTACAACGCCCTCTCCACAATCACGGTCGTGAGCGCGGTCGTGTTTTTGGTGCTGAGCGCGTGGGCGGCGTTCCAGTTCGAATGGGGCTGGGGCATGCACATCGCGCCCACCGCGGCGTTTGCCGCCGTGGCGCTCGTCGTGATGCTCGTGGCGTTCGTGTATATGGAACGCATGAAGAAGCAGCACGACCTCGTCACGTACCGCGAGGTGTTGGCGTTTAGCCGCGGCGAGCAGGTCGATCGCGACACGCTCGAGGGGCGCCGTGAGCGCGAGATGAACCCTTGGGTCAAGGGCACGCGCAACGCGGTGCAGATCATCATCGGCGCCATCGCCGGCGGACTGGTGGGCGTCGGCATCGGCATGCTCGCCAAGATGCTGAGTTAAAAGCGCGGGTACGCACCCGTTCCCCGAAATGGTATCCCCCTTTGCCCCCATTCTGAAGATGTATGCCAGAATGGGGGCGATTCCCGTTAGGAGGTGCCCCATGAACGTCACCGTACGCGCGTCCCTCATCGCATTGATCGCAATCGTTGGCGCCTGCTGGGCAATCCCCGTCCTCCTGGTGAGCATCGTCCCACCCGATGCCGGCATGATCGCCATGATGACGCTGATCTACCTCGTGCTCCCCGTAACTGCGATCGCCCTCGGCCTGCTCGCCGCGAACTCCGCGAGGACGCTCTTCTGGATACCCGCGGCGCTCGGAATCGGATCCGCGCTCCTGTTTCCCCTCGCGGTCGAGGGCAGCCGGGACCTTGCGTTCCATGGGGTTGCCTATACCGCAATCGGCTACGCCGCCATGGGCCTGCGCACTTGGACGATTGCTCGACAGCATCGCTAAGCCATCGCCCCGCAAGCCTCCACAAGCCAAATCTCCCCGCGGCGATGGCACGCATCGCAGCAACAATCATGCAGGTAAACCCCGTGCAAAACAGTTTTTGCAGCGCCCGGCAAGCCTTGCCGCATATGATGTACAACAGATTCGATAGCGCACCCTACGTGTTCGCGGGACGCTCCTTCACGACCGGGAGGTGACGATGGACATCAGCAACCAGATCAAGACGCGGCGCGAGGCGATGGGCCTCTCGCAAGAGCAACTTGCCGAGAAGCTCTATGTATCGCGTCAGACGATCAGCAACTGGGAGCGGGACAAGACGTATCCGGACGTCCAGAGTCTGCTCATGCTGAGCATCCTATTCGACACCTCCATAGACACGCTCGTGAAGGGAGACGTGACCGTTATGGAAGAGGCAGTCGAAAGAGATCGCAAGCGCATGGGAACGCGGATGCTATGGCTGGCCGTGCTGATGCTCGCGTTGCTGGCGGTGGCGTTCGCGCTGATACTGTCGCCGGCGTTTAACTGGATGGAGGGCACCTGGGGCGCCGGCGTCGCCGCGGCTGCGACGTTCCTGCCGGCGATAGCGGCGCTTGTTGTCGCAACCGTCCTCGAGCGCATCAAGCGCGAGAACGACCTGGTGACATACCGCGAGATTCTCGCTGTCCGCAATGCAGACAGGTGCTTTACAGCCACAAGCGCGATAGTTTCAACAACAAGATGCAGTGCCCCAGAGCCCCTAGCAGTCGACGATGGTCTTGCCGATCATGATGTTGAGGATCTCGACGTCGGTATCCTTCATGCCAACGCGGCCCACATAGCCCATGCTGGCGATCGTCTCTTCCACCGTATCCTGAATCAGGCCCTCGCCGGCACGGAAGCCGCGGCCCTGCATGGCCATATCGTGGCCCAGAATCGCCGCATCAACGGCAGCGGAAATCTTAGCGGCGCAGCTTGCCTTGGCGCCATCGCACACGATGCCGCCCACGTTACCGAGCGTATTGGAGACCGTCGCGCCGATCTGCTCGCGCGTGCCACCGCACAGCCAGGTAATCGCCGCGCCGGCACCGCACGCAGCGCAAATAGCACCGCAAAACGCCGAAAGCGCACCAATATAGCTCTTGATATGCACGGCAATAAGATCAGACAGCATCACGGCACGCACCAGGCGCTCGTGGTCGCAGCGCAGGTAGTCGGCATATTCCATAACGGGCAACGCACAGGTAATACCCTGGTTGCCCGAGCCGCACACAATGGCGACCGGTAGCGCACAGCCGTTCATACGGGCGTCAGACCCGGCGGCCGCACGCGCACGCGCACGGCAGGCGACATCGTCGGCGCGAGCGCCCAGCAGCGTACGGCCCACCTCGGCGCCCCAAGCATTCGCCAAGCCCTCGGCGCAAATAGCGCCGTTCAGCTCAATCTGACGCTCAACGGCAGCGCGGGCGCCCTCGATGTCGCCGTCCTCGATAAAGTCAATGATAGACTCAATCGACATGGGCGTATCGGCGTTATCGGCGGCACGCTCGGCCACAACGCGCTCGGCGCAGGCGGCACACTCCCCCGCCGACTTGCCACACACCGGAATGCCATCGAGTGTATGGCACGTAACATTGGTGTGATGGTCGGTGATCTCGACGACCGCAGTATGACCTCCGGCCGTGGCAGTCACCTTAATGTAGAGGTTGGGCACACCCTCGACAAGCGACACATCGCAGTAGTCGGCATCGGAGAGCAGCTCGGTCACGCGAGCACGGTCTGCATCGCCAACACTCTCGAGCACCTCGAGCGCGCTCTTGGCGTCACCGCCCACGGCACCCAGCACGGCCGCGGCCTCAATACCGTGCATACCGCCCGAGTTGGGCACGGTCACGCTCTTTACGTTCTTGATGATGTTGCCCGAGCAGGCAACATCCATATGTTCGGGTTCGCAACCGAGCGTCTGGCTCGCCAGCGCCGCCGCATAGGCAACGGCAATGGGCTCGGTGCAGCCGAGCGCACAGACAAGCTCGCGGTTCAAAACATCACAAAACGCGGTATCACGGATGGAATCGGTAGGCATAGGTATCTCCTACATGTATAACGGGTTGCTCTCGCAAGTATCAACTTCTCCATTTGATAACAAGGCACCAAAAACCGCAAGTCGAGTTCCGGCAGACGGCCGTCAGAAGCAAATTGGCGGCATTTTTCGTGATGGGCTGATGTTCGCGTCCGCTAAAGCGTTTGACCAAAAAACGCCCGAGTGTTTAGGCAAAAGACGCGCTATCATGCAGTCGAACGCGGTAAAACCTTTAGCAATTCCGCCGCACGGACCAGAGAGGAACCACTCATGAAGATCGGTATCGGCAACGACCACGCCGCCGTCGAGCTCAAGAACATCATTTCCGAGCACCTGAAGGAGCGCGGCTGCGAGGTCGTGAACTTTGGCACCGACACCTCCGAGAGCTTTGATTACCCCATCGCCGGCTACAAGGTGGGCAAAGCCGTAGCCAACGGCGACGTCGATCTGGGCATCCTGATCTGCGGCACCGGTGTCGGGATTAGCTTGGCCGCCAACAAGGTCGAGGGCGTTCGTGCCGTCGTGTGCTCCGAGCCCTTCAGCGCCAAGCTCTCGCGCATGCACAACAACACCAACGTGCTCGCCTTTGGCGCCCGCGTCGTGGGCTCCGAGCTCGCCAAGATGATCGTCGACGAGTGGCTCGATGCCGAGTTCGAGGGCGGCCGTCACGAGCGCCGCGTCAATCTCCTCAACGAGATCGACCAGACCCGCGGCCTCAAGGTCGTCGACGAAGCTTAAAGACCTACAACGCCATACGCCAACGAAAACCCCCGTCCGGAACGCAATCCGGGCGGGGGCTCTATATTAGATTTTTGGGACATGGCTAGAAATCTACCTTTTGTCGCACATGGACTGCGAAAGGTAGATTTCTAGCCATGTCCCAAAAATCTACTGGGATAAAAAGGGCGCCGCGGATGGAGTTCCGCGGCGCCTAAGCCACACGCTAACAGCTTTAAGGAGTCAAAGCTGGTTTAGCCAAAGAAGCGCTTGATCTCGATCTCGGCGTTCTCCAGGCAGTCGGAGCCGTGAATCACGTTGGCGTTGACATCGACAGCGAAGTCGCCGCGGATGGTGCCGGGGGCAGCATCAAGCGGGTTGGTAGCGCCCATAAGAGTGCGCATCTTGGAGACAGCAGAGAGACCGGAAACGACCATCTTGACGACCGGACCGCTCGTCATAAAGTCGCAGAGACCGCCAAAGAAAGGCTTGTCGGCCAGATGAGCGTAGTGCTCCTCGACGGTAGCGCGCTCGAGCGTGGTCATCTCCATGCGCTCGATGACAAGGCCGCTGCGCTCAATGCGAGCAACGATCTCGCCGATCTTGCGATCGCGCACGGCGTCGGGCTTAATCATGATGAAGGTCTTCTCGATAGCCATAAGGTAGCCTTTCAAGTAGGTTCGCGCGTGCCCAAGTCCCATTCCGGCACTCGCCTGGACTGCATCGTAACAGAGTTTTAGCTGCAGTTAAACAAAAAGATGTTTATTGAATCGCTGCAATTAATTGAAGCGTTCCATATGTGTCACTTCTGTTTCGAAGCCCGACTAGAGTACCATCCGACTGCCCATCAACCGCACCGAACCGAGCGGACGGCCGGTTGCCGCCTGTGAACGTACCCCCCTTCACAACCTGCCCAAAGGTCCTACAGAAGTTCTCGACAAGCCCCTCCCCCATTACAACAAAATACAGACGCCCACATCAGCAGACGCCCGTAAGAAGCAAAAACGATTTATCAATAAATGGCCAATAAGCCTCAAGCAAACCCTTACTTTGCCCCGTGGCCCATCTCGACGACCTTGGTCAGCGACCCAAACACGCCCTCGTCGGCCACGAGCTGTACCTCGGCACGCTCCAGCTGGACGGCAACGGCGGCAGGAGCGGTACCGCCCTCGGTCGTGCGCGCAGCGACAATCGACGGGATATCGAGCGCCTCGGTAATATCGCGCTCAAAGAGCGGACTTGCCTCCTGGAACACCTCGAACGGCAGGTCCTCAAGATTGCAGCCGTGCTTCTCGCACATCAGGACCAGATGGCCCACCACGGCGTGCGCCTCGCGGAACGGCAGGCCGCGCTTAGCCAGGTAATCGGCAACGTCGGTAGCCGCAAGGTGACCCACGCCGCACTCGCGCGCCATGGCATCCTCGTTGACAGTCCAAGTCGAAATCATGCCGGCCATAACGGACAGGCACTGCATGAGCGTATGGGCAGTATCGAGCGCACCCTCCTTGTCCTCCTGCAGGTCCTTGTTATAGGCCAACGGCAAGCCCTTCATGGTCACCAGTAGCTGCACCAGGTTGCCGTAGACGCGGCCGCTCTTGCCGCGGATCAGCTCGGCAAAGTCGGGATTTTTCTTCTGCGGCATGATGGACGAGCCGGTGGAGTAAGAGTCGGAAAGCGTGATAAAGCCAAATTCGGAGCTCGACCACAGCACGATCTCCTCGGAAAGACGCGACAGATGCATGGACATAACGGAGCCAGCGTAATGCAGATCGAGCAGGAAATCGCGATCGGAAACAGCGTCGAGCGAGTTAGGGATCACACCCGCAAAGCCAAGTTCGGCAGCCGTCATCTGGCGATCGAGCGGATAGCTCGTGCCGGCAAGCGCGGCAGCACCCAGCGGGCAGTTGTCGGCGGCATCAAAGGCGGCCTTCAGGCGCGTAAAGTCGCGCGCGAACATCCAGGAATACGCCAGCAGATGATGCGACAGCAGCACGGGCTGAGCATGCTGCATGTGCGTGTAGCCAGGTAGAATCACTTTGTCGTACTTCTTAGCGGCATCCACCAGCACATGGCGAAGCGAAAGATTGGCCTCCATGAGCTCCTTGGCGAGCGCCTTGACGCCCAGGCGCGTATCGGTCGCAACCTGGTCGTTGCGCGAACGCCCGGTATGCAGGCGCTTACCGGCCTCGCCGATGCGGCGCGTCAGCTCGCTCTCGATGGACATATGAATGTCCTCGTCGTTGATATCGAAGGTGAAGTTACCGGCATCGATATCCTGCTCAATTCCGATCAGGCCCTCGGAGATCGCCTGCTCGTCCTCGGCAGTGATGATGCCCTGGGCGGCCAGCATCTTGGCATGTGCCTTAGAGCCGGCGATATCCTGCTTATAAAGATGTTTGTCGACCGGCAGCGACGCGCCAAACTCCTGCGTGACCTCGGCCACGCCTGCCTCAAAACGACCGCCCCAAAGAGCCATGGAACCGTCCCCTTTCTCCAAATACCAAAACAAGCGCCCAAAGCAATGCGCCATATCGCTAAAGCGATTTTTCAACCGCTAGTTTTACACATTCCCCACCGTGTGCGGAGCCATGTAGCTAATTTGCAAAGAAGTGACGCGCCATGCACTTGGCGCCCAACGTCTCCCTCCGGATGTTGCCCTGCGAACCATCGATCCAGGCCTTCAGGCTCATAGGGACGTCCTCGACCCTTGCAGCATCGAACTCGGGCGCGAGGGCAAGTAAAGCATGCGCGATAGCATTGAACATAATGGATACTCCTCATATATATATAGGCGCAGAGCCGCCAAATTGATAGAAGGAGCCCCGCCGGACAACCCCGGCGGGGCTCGGACTCAGCCGCAGACGCGGCATCATATATGCGGGCGGAACGTAGGGGCCACCGATGTTAAGAAGTGTCAGCAAGCATAACGAAAGGTAGGGACCCCGTGCGCCCGTTATGTATCACGCGGATGGGCCGCGCGGATACCGAGGGAAGGAGGCGCTAGGCCTGGGCGGCAGCAGAGCTGGGGCCCTGGACCTTTGCCCACGTCTTGAGCGACAGCGTATCGATCTCGATAAAGCCGGCGCTGGCCTTCTCGTCAAACGTGGTGTCGCGGTCGTAGGTAGCCAGACCGTAGTCGTAGAGGCTGAAGGGGCTCTTGCGGCCGACAACGTGGCAGTTGCCCTTAAAGAACTTCAGACGGATGGTGCCGGTCACGAACTTCTGGGTGTCAGCCATAAAGGCGTCGAGCGCGTTTTTGAGCGGGCTATACCACTGGCCGTTGTACACGGCGGTAGCCCAATCCTGCTCGAGCTTGATCTTGGTCTTGAGCAGATCGCCCTCAACGCAAATGTCCTCGAGCGCCTTATGGGCGGTGATAAGCGTCAGGGCGCCGGGAACCTCGTAGCACTCGCGGCTCTTGAGGCCCACCAGACGGTCCTCGACCAGGTCGAGACGGCCAAAGCCGTTGTCGCCCGAAATCTTGTTGAGGGCGATGACGATCTCGGAGAGCTTCATCTTCTTGCCGTCGACGGCGACGGGCTTGCCGGCCTCAAACTCAATCTCGGTGTAGGTCGGGATGTCGGGCGTGTCCTCGGGATTCTTGGTCATAACCCAAGCGTCGTCGAGCGGCTCGTTCCAGGGATCCTCCAGATGGCCGCACTCAATGGCGCGACCCCACAGGTTGTCGTCGATGGAATAGGGGTTGTCGTTGGCACCCTCGGGAACCGGCACGTTGTGGGCGTGGGCATAGGCGACCTCGTCGGGGCGGCACTTCAGATCCCACTCACGAACCGGAGCGATAACCTTAAGCACGGGATCGAGGGCCTTGACGGCAGCCTCAAAACGAACCTGGTCGTTACCCTTGCCGGTGCAGCCATGGGCAACGTAGGTCGCACCAAACTCGTGAGCGACCTCGACGAGCTTCTTGGCGAGCAGCGGACGAGACAGGGCGGAGAGCAGCGGGTACTTGTTCTCATACATGGAGTTGGCGGCGATGGCCTTAGTCAGGAACTCATCGGAGAATTCGTCGCGCAGGTCGAGCACCTGGCAATCGAGAACGCCCAGGTCGAGTGCCTTCTGCTTCTTGGCGTCCAGGCCGGTCTCCTCCTGGCCCACGTTGCCGCAGACGCAAACGACATCGAGATTCTTCTCGTCTTGGAGCCACTTGACACATACGGATGTATCAAGGCCACCGGAATATGCGAGAACGACTTTTTCCTTGCTCATGGCTGTTTCCTTTCGCCCTTGGTAGCTAGTTAGAACATCGGTCAGTTGCAAGTCATTTCAAGGTCAAATACCGTGCAATATCAGGTTAAAAAGCAAAAATCAGCATATACATGCCCTAGAAACATGCAGCAATGTCGTGCTAAAACCCAACGACCTCAAAATGACTCTGTTGAGGCAATTCGCCCCATGCGGACAGAGACGATTGTTATCGTCGTCGGGAAATTGCGCGCTGGCGTCGGATGGCATTGTCTGCAGTGGTGATGATCTTTACGAACTGCATCTGCCTCTCCTTTCACATATCGCCGGGCGCAATTCAAATATCGCAAACGGTACCTTTTCCTCGGTAAGCGGTTGTTTTTCCGTCTCCGTTTTCGATGGTCGCTATATTACGCTAAAGTGCCCGCAGTACAAGCGACAAATTCAAATTTCTGAAAAGTTTTTTCATTACTTTGTGAATCGTGATGCAAACAGGCTTCGTTCCTGCGAAAATACGCTCGATTACCAACCGGAGGGTTATTCCGCCCGAAACAATTTAGAAACGGAAAGGCGCTTTTATGCAAACTTACGAATCGGACGCCGCTATCGGCAACATCAAGATCCTTGCCGTCGATATGGACAAGACATTGCTGACCGACGAGCGCGTACTGCCCCAGGGCCTCGATGAGCGCCTGGAAAAGCTCGCCGAGGCTGGCATCGTGTTCTGCCCCGCCAGCGGACGTCCCGCCCCCAAGCTCGAGGAGATGTTCGAGGGCATCAAAAACCGCCTTGCTTTCTGCCCCGATAACGGAGCCTGCGTGATCTACCGCGGCAACTATATCTATAAGAGCACTATCGATGTGGCGCTGTATCAGCAGGTCTTGAGCCGCGCCTCGGAGGATCCGCGCGCTGTCCCCGTCCTGTGCTGCTTCGACGAGTTTTACGTGCTTGCTCGCGACCACCAATACCACGACGAGCTCAGCGTTTACTACAACACGATCAACTACGTCGATACCTTTGAGGGCCTCGACGTCGACTCCAACAAGATCTCGATCTTCTTCCCCGCCTACGATGCCGAGCCCGCATTTCACGAGGACTATAACCCCGCGTTCTCGGACCAGCTCTACGTCACCAATGCCGGCCGCGAGTGGATCGACTTTATGAACCTGGGCGTCGACAAGGGTTCGGGCGTCGCGCACCTGTGCGAGCAGCTGGGCATTGATATTGCCGATGCCGCCGCCGTGGGCGATACGTACAACGACATCCCCATGCTTGAGCGCGTCGGTCACAGCTTTATCGTAGACAACGCCGAGGAGCATATGAACGCGCATGCTAAGTGGCGCATTCCGAGCAACAACGACGGGGGCGTACTGACGCTCATCGATGCCATCTTGGCGGCTCGTTAACGTTGCTCGTCGGACCTGGCCGGGCGAGGCGGGTAAGTTTTTCGTTCGGTCAGGTCCTGGGCTCGCTCGGAAAGCACATTAAGTGCTTTCCGGCTCGTGCGGAATCTACGAAAAACTTACCCGCCTCGCCCGGCCAGGTCCTGCGGTGACTTGCTTGCCGCTTGGATGACGTCTTGGCGCCTAGATACTTTGGCTGATTTTTATTGAACGAAGGACGCTCCTTGTTGATGAGGGGCGTCCTTCTGATTTTGTATTACTTTGGAATTGTGGTCATGCCCTTACTTGGCGTCTGCCCAGGTCACTCCAGTCGAAGCTTCGGCGATTAACGGTACGCGGAGCTCCACCACATGTTCCATGACGTCGCGGACCATGGCGGTGAGGCGCTCGACTTCGTCGACGGGGCACTCAAAGTCCAGTTCGTCGTGTACCTGCAGAATCATGTGGGCAGCAAAGCCCTCTTCTTCCAGACGGCGGCTCACGCGGGCCATTGCGATCTTGATGATGTCGGCGGCGGTGCCCTGCATGGGGTGGTTCATGGCCGTGCGCTCACCAAAGCCGCGGAGCTGCGGGTTTTTGGCCTTGAGCTCAGGAATATGGCGACGGCGGCCGTACATGGTCTCGGCATAGCCCGTCTGCTTGGCACGCGCCACCACGTTGTCGAGGAACGTACGCACGCCCGGGTACGCCTCGTAGTAGCGGTCGATCATGTCGCGTGCCTCGGCCATCGAGATATGCAGCGACTGCGACAGGCCGTAGGCCTGCTGACCGTACACGATGCCAAAGTTCACTGCCTTGGCGCGGCTGCGCAAATCGGGCGTTACCTCGGACACCGGTACGCCAAACACGCGCGCGGCTGTCTCGGCATGGAAGTCCTCGCCCTCGTTAAAGGCACGCACCAGATGTTCATCACCCGAAAGATGCGCCAGCAAGCGCAGCTCGATCTGCGAGTAGTCCACCGCCAAAAAGACGCTCCCCTCGCCTGCCGAAAACGCCGTCTTGACGGTACGGCCCAGCTCCGAGCGCGTCGGGATGTTCTGCAAGTTCGGGTCACTCGAGGAAAGACGACCCGTCGCCGTGATGGTTTGGTTGTACGTAGTGTGCACGCGACCGTCACCGCGACGCAGCGGGCCCAGTGTGTCCAGATAGGTGGACTTGATCTTGGACTTCTCACGCCAGTCCAAGATCAGACGCACGATTTCGTGGTCACGGGCAAGGTCGCTCAGTACCTTGGCGTTGGTCGAATAATAGCCGCGCTTGGTCTTTTTGAGGCCCTTGGTCGGAAGGCCCATCACGTCAAACAGCACGTGCGAGAGCTGCATGGGACTGCCGATGTTAAAGGCCTCGTCACCGGCCAGGTCGCGAATGCTCCGCTCGACCTCGGCAATCTGGGTCGCCAAACCCTCGGACAGACTATGCAGGCGATCGGGGTCCACGAGCATGCCCGCGCGCTCCATCTTGGCAAGCACCGGCACGAGCGGCATCTCGATGCCATCGAACACGTTGGCGGCGTTCTCGCGGGCCATGCGGTCGCGCAGCGGCGCCACGAGCGCCAGCGTCAGGGCCGCAGTGCGGGCAGCAGGCGCAGGAGCGTCCTCGCCAGCACCCTCCGCGCCGCGCGCCGCGGGCAGCGTCATCTGCAGATAGGTATCGGCCAGATACGCCTCATCAAACTCGGAGCGGTCGGAATCCAACAGATAGGCGGCGACCACAGTATCGAAGATGCGCGTGGAATCGACGGCCAGCGGATCCATGAGCTCGGGCTCAGAGGAATCGATGGGCGAAAGCTCGTGCAGCAGCGCCTTCATGTCCGGGCTCGCCACGCGGCCCTCCATAAACAGGCGCGCGAGCACGCCGGCGATCACGCCGTGGGCAACGTTGAAGCCATCGACCACGGCAGACGCACCGCCGTCGCCCTCCTCGAGCGCAAGCAACCCCTTGGACGTCGCCAGCCACAGCGTGCGCGTCAGGCCAAAAAGTGCGCCTTCCTCCTTGTCATCGTCCACCACAGCGGCAATCCACTCGCCCGCATCAATCGCGCGAGCGACCTCGGCGGCGGCAGCAGCAAGCGCCTCGGCATCGCCGGCGGCGGCACGCAAAACAGCAGGCATCTCGAACGTGCTGGCAGCGGCCGCAGCCCCGCCCTCGCCGCCAATCAGCGCCAAAAAACGGTTCTGCATGGCCGTAATGCCGAGCGTGCCCAGCGCAGCGGACACCTCGTCGGCAGAAAACGCCGGGAAGGACGTCGCATCAAAGTCGAGCTCGACAGGCGCATCGGTACGAATGGTTGCGACCTTGCGGCTCAGCAGCGCGTCGTCGATATGCGCACGCAGGTTCTCGCCCATCTTGCCCTTGACCTCGTCGGCATGTGCGATGACCTCGTCCAAGCTGCCGTACTGCGCGATGAGCGCGCTCGCCTTTTTGGGGCCGATGCCCGGCACGCCGGGAATGTTGTCGGACGTATCGCCCTTCAGGCCGTAAAAATCGGGCACGAGCGCCGGTGTAATGCCGTGATACAGGTCGTCCACGCTCTCGGGCGTCATAATCGCCACGTCGGACAGGCCTTTGCGGGTCGAGACCACGTTGACGTGCTCGGTCACGAGCTGATACATGTCGCGGTCGCCGGTCACCAGCAGCATGTCGCAGCCGGCTTCCTCGCCCAGGCGCGCCATGGTGCCTAGGATATCGTCGCCTTCCCAGCCCTCGGACTGCAAAATCGGCACGTTGAGCGCAGCGAGCAGCTCCTTAATCATGGGGAACTGCGCGTGCAGGTCGGGGTCCATGGGCGGGCGCTGCGCCTTATACTGCGGCAGCATCTCCATGCGCACGCGCGGCTTGCCCTTATCAAACGCCACGACCACACCGTCGGGGTTAAAGGCGTCGATCATCTTGAGAAACATGTTCAGAAAGCCAAAGATCGCGTTGGTGGGGCGACCGTCCGGCGCGTTCATGGTGGGCGGCACGGCGTGGAAGGCGCGGTGCATGAGCGAGTTACCGTCGATAACGGCAAAGGTGCGGTGCTTGTCAGACATATTGAATACCTCGCTTTGGGCTGGGCACGATTTGCTCCCACCAGTTTACACGCTCCCCGCCTCGCGGCCACCGCACATCAAGCTCCTCCGCCACCGCGCGCCCGCGCATGATACGATGGCTCACGGTACATTAACCAGCACGATCGATCCGAAAGGAGCCTGCGTCATGGAGCGTCCCTGCGCATGGAAAAAGTACACGCCACAGCAGATCGAGGAGCTCGAGGAGCTTTGCCGCGGCTATAAGATGTTTTTGAGTGAGAACAAGACCGAGCGCCTGTGTGTCAAGGCCGGCATCAAGATGGCCGAGGAGGCGGGCTACGTCGACCTGGAGACCGCGATCGCCGAGGGCCGCGAGCTCAAGGCAGGCGACAAGGTGTACGCCGCCAACCACGGCAAGGACCTTATGCTCGTCAACCTTGGCACCGCCCCGCTCGAGCAGGGCTTTAACATCCTGGGCGCCCACGTGGACTCGCCGCGCCTGGACCTCAAGCAGAATCCCGCCTTCGAGGCCGGCGACATGGCCTACCTCGACACGCACTACTACGGCGGCGTCAAGAGCTACCACTGGGTGGCCTCCCCGCTCGCGCTTGTGGGCGTCATCTGCAAAAAGGACGGCACCACCGTCGACATCAACATCGGCGACAAGGCAGACGACCCGGTCTTTACCATCTCCGACCTGCTGATCCACCTCTCGAGCGAGCAGATGTCCAAGCCGGCCAAGGACGCCGTCGACGCCGAGATCCTCGACGTGATCGTGGGCGGCCGCCCCGTCAAGTTTGACGAGGACGACAAGGACGCCCCCAAGGAGCCCGTCAAGCAGATGTTCCTGGATATCCTCAAGGAACAGTACGACGTCGAGGAGGAGGACTTCCTCTCCGCCGAGATCGAGGTCGTGCCCGCCGGCCCCGCCCGCGACATGGGCCTCGACCGCTCCATGATTTTGGGCTATGGCCACGACGACCGCGTCTGCGCCTACCCCTCCATGCTCGCCCAGATCAACGTGGCAGACGTCGAGCGCACGAGCATCACGCTCATCGTCGACAAGGAGGAGATCGGCTCCGTGGGCGCCACCGGCATGACGAGCCGCTTCTTCGAGAACACCGTCGCCGAGATCATGACGCTCGCCGGCGAGAGCAGCCCGCTGGCCCTGCGCCGCGCACTCGCCCGCAGCCGCATGCTCTCCTCTGACGTGTCCGCCGGCTTTGACCCGGGCTATGCCGGTAAGTTCGAGACTAAGAATGCAGCTTTTATGGGTCGCGGCCTGTGCTTTAACAAGTACACGGGCAGCCGCGGCAAGGGAGGCTCCAACGATGCCGACGCCGAGTATGTGGCCCTCGTCCGCGACATCATGGACGAGGCGGGCGTGGACTTCCAGACCTGCGAGCTCGGCCGCGTCAACGCGGGCGGCGGCGGCACCATCGCCTACATCATGGCCGAGTATGGCATGAACGTCATCGACTCCGGCGTTGCCGTCCTGTCCATGCACGCCCTGTGGGAGGTCGCCAACAAGGCCGATATCTACGAGGCCTATCGCGGCTACAAGGCCTTCATCGAGCGCGCCTAACCAGCCCTTCATCAGTTGCGGTGAAATACGGACTAAACTGGCCCATAAACGGCCCAAACAGACTGTATTCCACCGCAACTTCCTTTTTGGCAGAGGAGAGTCCATGCTGCAGATCATCATTTCGCCCGCCAAGCAGATGCGCGCGGCCCAAGATGCTTTTGAAGTCCTGGGCATTCCACCTTTTGCGCACGAGACGGCTCGCCTCCACTGCGCACTGCTAGATATCGAGCGAAATGAAGGCAGCGGCGGCCTGCAAGCGCTATGGAACGTGAGTGACAAACTGCTGGGGCCTTGCCTCAACACCCTGCATGAGTTCGGGCCCATCCTGAAAAACGGCGATCTCGACAATCCCGAACTCGCCCGTCACCTCTCCCCTGCCGTCATGTCCTATCACGGCATTCAATACCAGAGTATGGCGCCCGAGGTGATGGATTCCGCGCAGCTCGCATGGCTACAAGACCATCTATGGATCCTCTCCGGCCTCTACGGGTGCGTTCGTCCCTTTCATGCCGTCGAACCGTATCGGCTGGAGATGGGCGCGAAGCTCGCCGTTGACGATGCCCGAGACCTCTACGCGTTTTGGAGCGACAAGCTCGCGCGGGCTATCGCCCCGGCGGACTCAAACACCACGATCGTCAACCTCGCTAGCGTAGAGTATGCCAAAGCCGTTCTGCCCCACCTCGCGGGCGACGCCACGGCCGTCACATGCCTCTTTGGCGAGGGTATCCGCAACGGGAAGCCCATCCAACGGTCGACCGCCAGCAAAAAGGCGCGCGGCTCCATGGTGCGGTGGATGGCAGAAAACAAGCTCGAGGATATAAGCGGGCTCACCGCGTTCGACGTTGGTTATCGTCACTTTCCCGAGCTTTCAAATAAAAACACTTTGGTCTTCCTGAACGAACAGGCCTTGTAGGACCACCGCTACTTTGAATGTGCTACCTAGGCACGGCGTCTATTCCGCCAAGCCGTCGGCTTTGGCAATTTCATTTGTCAAGCCGTCCTGATAGGTAATCTTGACGTACTCCACCTCGGACACTTTGACGCCCGACGGGGGCTCCAGGCGCCATTCCGTCAGCGCGATATCCATCGTCGTGGGAACGTCTCCTTGATTTTTGAGCTTCACCGTCAGCGTTTTGAGCGCCGCATCAAACGTCACGCGTTCGATTTCTTCACCTGGAATGGACCCACCACTCAGCTGCAGCTGCACAAACTCATCGCGCGGGTACCAATAATCGCCCGGAACGGCGAGCGTATTGGCATTACCGCCAGTACTCCTCACCGTCATAATCGGTAGGCTATCATCAACCTCGAACTCCCAGCCAGCGCCGCCGCGACCGCCAAACGTCCAAATACAAAAGGCAATCACCAACACGGCAAGCACCGCAAAACCAATCGCGACAAGGCCATGGTGCGCACGGCCCTCCTCGGCCGATACATCCCATTGCGTCTCTCGATATAGATGCTTGTCTTCCATGTTCGCCCCCCCGCAAGCACGCTCGTTGGCCCAATCGTACCCATTCAGGCTATACTTGAGCCCATGACATAACGGGGGGCTTGCAGGACAAGACGGCAGGCTGAGATTGGGCGCGCCCGCCCTGACCCGCAAACCTGATATGGGTAATGCCAACGAAGGGAGCCGTGCCAATGAGCACACAGACCGAGCCCAAACTCGTCACGCAAATCGACTTCGCCCGCGCCGGGCAAATCACGCCGCAGATGAAAGAAGTCGCCGAGCGCGAGCATCGCGACCCCGAGTACATCCGCGAGCGCGTGGCCGACGGCCGCATCGCCATCCCCGCCAACATCGTGCATATCAAAAAAGGCATGCGCGCCTTTGGCGTCGGTGAGGGCCTGTCCACCAAGGTCAACGTCAACCTGGGCATCTCGGGCGATAAGGCCGATGCCGCCGAGGAGTGGAAGAAGGTCAAGATCGCCGAGGACTTTGGCGCCGACGCCATCATGGACCTCTCCAACTCGGGCAAGACGCGCCAGTTCCGCCAGCAGCTCATCGACGAGACACCGCTCATGGTGGGCACCGTCCCCATGTACGATGCCATCGGCTACATGGAAAAGCCGCTGGTCAAGCTGACCAAGGACGATCTGCTCGAGGTCGTGCGCGCGCATGCCGAGGACGGCGTGGACTTTATGACCATCCACTGCGGCATCAACAAGTCGGTCATCAAGACCTTTAAGGAGACTGGCCGCCTCATGAACATCGTCAGCCGCGGCGGCTCGCTGCTGTTTGGTTGGATGGAGGTCACCGGTAACGAGAACCCCTTCTACGAGTTCTACGACGAGGTGCTCGAGATCTGCCACGAGTACGACGTGACGATTTCGCTCGGCGACTCCTGCCGCCCGGGCTGTCTCTACGACTCCAACGACGCAACCGAGACCGCCGAGATGATCGAGCTGGGCAAGCTGTGCAAGCGCGCCTGGGCCGCCGGCGTCCAGGTCATGGTCGAGGGTCCGGGTCACATGGCGCTCGACGAGATCGCCGCCAACATGAAGCTGCAGAAGCGCCTGTGCCACAACGCCCCGTTCTATGTGCTGGGGCCGCTGGTGACCGATATCGGCGTGGGCTACGACCACATCACCGCCGCCATTGGTGGCGCCATCTCCGCGAGCTCGGGTGCCGACTTTTTGTGCTACGTGACGCCGGCCGAGCACCTGTGCCTGCCCAACGCTCAGGATGTGCTCGATGGCCTCATGGCCACCAAGATTGCCGCACACGCCGCCGACATCGCCAAGAAGGTACCGCACGCCCGTGACATGGACGACAGGATGGGTCAGGCACGCCGCAAGCTCGACTGGGACGCCATGTGGAAGTGCGCCCTCGACCCGGTCACCGGCAAGAAGCGCTACGAGGAATCCCCCGCCGCCACCGAGGGCACCTGCACCATGTGCGGCAAGATGTGCGCCGTTCGCACTGTCAACAAGGTGTTCGAGGGCACGACAATCGACCTCGGCATGGAGGACTAACTCGTCGCCACGATTGCTTTTGGAAGCACCGCGACGTCGACCGTTGTTGACGTGTGAACATTTTCTTGCATTTGCGTAAAGATTGCACCGCCCGCCCGGGTTCGACATAGAGTCGGCCCGGGCATCTTTATAATGCTAGCTTAAAGACCCATTTGATTCCGAC
Organism: Collinsella sp. AM10-26; assembly: GCF_003472525.1. Classification (NCBI taxonomy): domain Bacteria; kingdom Bacillati; phylum Actinomycetota; class Coriobacteriia; order Coriobacteriales; family Coriobacteriaceae; genus Collinsella; species Collinsella sp. AM10-26. The sequence continues at coordinate 39,859 of NZ_QRMC01000004.1, read as the reverse complement.
CGAACAAGGGAGCGAACATGGATCGCAGCAAGGTACCTGCCGTCCTGTCCATCGCAGGATCCGATTCCAGCGGTGGCGCCGGCATTCAGGCCGACATCAAGACCATTACGGCGCACCGTCTGTATGCCGAGACGGCCATAACCGCCATCACGGCACAAAACACCCTGGGCATCACCGCCGTGCAGAATATCTCGCCAGATATCGTCGCCGCGCAGATCGACGCCGTCTTTGACGACATCCGCCCGAGCGCCGTCAAGATCGGCATGGTTTCTTCTGTCGAGATTATCGAAGTCATCGCCGACCGCTTGAGCGCCTGGAACGCAACGAACGTGGTCGTGGACCCCGTCATGGTAGCCACCTCGGGCGCTCGACTCATTGCCGAGGACGCGGCCGAGGCGCTCACGCGTCGCCTGTTCCCGTTGGCGACCGTCATCACACCCAATATCCCCGAGGCCATGGCACTGCTCGACTACGAGGTCGATTCCGAGCGCACGCAGCAAAATGCCGCCATGCTCCTCACCCGCCGCTTTGGATGCGCGTCTTTGGTTAAAGGCGGACATCTTGTCAACGAGGCCAACGACGTGCTGGCGGAGCCCGCGCCGCTCGATGACGAGGGCAACCACCTGGGCGATCCGCTCACCACATGGTTCCGTCACAAGCGCATCGAGACCGGCAACACGCATGGCACCGGCTGCACGCTCTCGTCCGCTATCGCCTGCGCGCTGGCCCAGGGCATGGATCTTGCCGACGCCGTCAACGCCGGCAAGGCCTACCTAACGGGCGCCCTCGCCGCCGGCTTTGACATGGGCAAAGGTTCCGGCCCCGTCAACCACATGTGGAATTACTAGCCCTGCAGCAAAACCACCACAAAGGGGACAGGCACCTTTGTGGTGGTTTTTCTTTTACCACTTAATCGTCTGCGAGTTGGATGCCGAGCAAGCCCGAAAGCGCGAGCGCCTGTTCGGCATTGACTGTCAGGCCTCGCAACTCACGGTAGTCGCCCGAAACAACGGGAGCCTCAAACGTGCAGCGCGATACATCAACACCACACAGCGGTGTCTTGAACACATCAACTCGTGTCAGGTCGCAGCTATCCAGCCGCAGCTGCCCCAGCTTGGCCCCCTGGAGCGCCGCCTCGGTCAGGCGCACATCGCACGCCGTGATGGGGCCAATGCGTCCCTCCGAAAGGTTCGCGTAGCTCAGGTCGCATGATGCAAACGAAACGTTCGACAGGCGCGCCTTGACCAAGTTGAGCCCCGGCGCCGAGCAATCAACAAAGTCGCATCGGTTGAGCCAGCAGCCTTCCATATTGCAGCGGATAAAGCGACAACCGCGAAATACGACGTCACGAAACGTCGAACCACTCCAATCGACGCCATCGAATACGCAGGAGCGGAACACGATGCCGTCAAAGGTCGCACCGTTCGCCACGTCATAGGCGAGCTCCAGCTCCTCAAAAGCGGTATTGGAGACAAGCTCATCCCCCTCGGCAAACAGGTCAATGAGCTCATCCATGCCCATGTGGCAGCCAAGCCGCTCGTTTACCCGGGCAAAACCACCACAAAAGTGCCTGTCCCCTTTGTGGTGGTTTGGGGCTGCGCTACTCACCGAGCATCTCTTGGAGCTTGGCTGCCACGGCATGTCCCAAGCTCTCGTGGCTTTCGGGCATCATATGCAGATAGTCGATATCGCCCGGCTCGGCAAAGTCGGCGGCATTCAAAAAGTCGCAGCCAAGCTGCTCGGCTACGTGCGCGTAGTACTCGGCAAAATGCTCCGAGGCCTCGACGGAATGCTCGTCAAAATCGGTCATATACACATCGGCGATTTGCGGCTTGATCTTGATGGGAGCCATCAGCAGAATGCGCGGACAAGGCGCAGCGTCGGTCCACGAAAACGCGCGGACGGCGCGAATCAGCGCCATGGCGCCACGGGCTATATCGGAAGCCGTCACGTTAAAGACCGTCTTGCAGTCGTTGGTGCCCAGCATGATCACAATGGCGTCCAGCGGCTTATGGGCCTCGAGCAGCATCGGAAGCGCGCGAATGCCGTTGAGGTTAGTGTCCAGGTGGCACATATCGTCGCGCACCGTCGTGCGGCCGTTGAGCCCCTCCTCGATCACATGCCAGCCCTCGCCCAGGTCACGCTGTGCCACGCCGCACCAGCGCACATCCTGCGCATAGCGCACCGCGGTGCCGTCGCGCATACCAGCCGGATCGTAACCATAGGTGTTGCTGTCGCCAAAGCATAGAACGTTTTTCATCGTAAGCTCCCCACTCAATAAAAAGCCGACGGGAGCAGCCCACGTCGGCTCGGCATGTCGCATCACGCGCACAGTTTACAAGTATTTGCGCCAGTCGTCGTCATCCTCATCGTCCTCGGCAGCGGCCCGAGCCTGCTCGGCGGCACGGGCGGCCGCAGCGCGGGCGGCAACCTGGGCATAGGACCCCTCGTTGCGCTCGGGGAAGTTTACCAACACGTGCTCGAACTTGGCGAAGTCCTCGTCCCAGCGCGTAGAGGGCACAGCAAAGAAGACCTGCTTGACCTTGAAGTCGCCCGATGCGAGCTCCTTGCGGAAGAGCTCAGCCACGGCCTCGGCGTCAAAGCCGTTGTTGTCGCAGCCCCATGCGCCCAGCACGAGCTTCTCGCGACCCAACTCGTCGCAGATGGCGAGTACAAAGCGGATACGGTCGCGCAGGGCATCCAGCAGAGCATCGTCGCTCACGCGATACTCCTGGCGGGCGCGCTTAACGTTGGGCGCGGCGGCAACGATCACGTCGGCATACGCATGCACATGGTTGCGGTCGAAGCGCACCGCGGGCACCACCAGCGCGCGGTTGCGGTACAGCTCACAGTTGATGTTGCGGCGACGGTTCTCGCCGTACCACTTACGCTGCTTATCGAGGACATTGTACAGATACGAATCGGCACAGAGCGCGGCCTCCTGGCCCAGATAACCCTGGATGTAACCGCCGCCCGGATTGGTAAACGAGGCAAAGGCAAGCACGGCCATATCGCAGAACTGCGCATAGCCGCGGCCGTTATCCAGAATGGCCTGCGTGGCGGAGGCATCAAGCACGGTGACCTCGGGCAGGGTCGGAGCGGGCTCCTCGGCAGGCGCGGGCTCGGTCTCTGCGGGTTCCTCGGCAGGCGCAGAATCGTCCGTGACCTCGGTCTCGACGGACGCAGCCTCAGCGGCCTCGACCTCGGCGGACTCAGACTCCTCGGCAACCTGCTCCTCGGCAGCCGCAGCCGCCTGGGCCTTGGCCTTCATCGCCGCGACAAAACCGGCAGGCATACCGTCGAATTCGCGCACGCCGGCAAGCGAGCGCTCGATATCCTTGGCACACGCCTCGGACACAGTTGCCACGTGACGCTCGGCGGCCTTGGCACGGGCCTCGCGCTTGGGGTTGGGCTGCCCTGCGCGGCCGGTCCTGCGGTTACGGTTCCTGTTGTCGACGTCTGCCATAAGTGGTCACCTTTCCTGTCGCTGCCGTTATCGGCTTTTTCACATCCATGATACCCCGCCGCGTACAAAAAAGACGGCCCCGAAGGACCGCCTTTCGCATTGATTTACGCGCGCGGCAAGCACCGCTGCAACTCGCCGCTAGTCGCGACGACCAAGGATATTCAGGATGCGCAGGAACACGTTGATGATATCCACGAACAGGTTGGACGCCATGAGCACGGCGTTGGGCAGCGTGGGCGGCACCGTCGTGGCCACATAGGTGTCGTAGCCAATAAAACCGGCGAACACCACGATTACGATCAGGTCGGTAATAGACTGCGAAACACCCATAAACATCAGCACGATCTCGACCAGGATCGTGGCAAGCAGAACGCCAAAACCGATGCCATACACGCGCTGGAAGAACTTGGGGAAGGTCACGCCCAGCGCGCCAAAGACAAAGGTAATGGCGGCGGTGGCGATAAAGGCGGTGTTGATGGTGGGCAGGTCGTAGTTGGCAAGGCCAAACGACGCGGTCAGGCCAAAGGTGCTCGCAAAGATCACGTAACCCGTGAGCGACAGGCCCACAGACTGCTTGCCCGCGGCAGCCGACATCATGACAATGCCGAAGATGGTCAAAATAAACGAGCCAAAGACCAGCGGCAAAGCGGCGCCACTCATCATCATGCGGGCAAACGCCATGGTGCTCGTAAAGTAGGCGCCGGCACCCATGGCGCAAAAGCCCAAAAAGATCAGGGCGGACATGACAAGGTTGTACGCACGCGGCGACATCTCCTTGGCACGGCTTGCACCGGTCTCGATGGGGCCGTTCTGATAGCCCTGGATATCATTCATGCTTTCGTCCTTTCAGATAGCGCCGCGACAGCAGCGCCTTAAGCGACAAGATTTCTGCCATTGTACCCAAATGCCACACGTTTTACCTGCGGCGCCCACCCTCGAGCGTGCAGTCAAACGCCCAGACCCACCAACGCATCACGTGGGTCTGCAAGCCGTCCGGCCGTTCGCGCGCCTGGTCCTCCAGATACAACTCGGTCGCATGACCGCCAAAACGAACCTTATAGGTTGCCGTACGAATGCCGTGAACCGTCAGGCCAAACCCAGTGGTCGAGACAATCTCGTCAATCGTAAAGCAGCGACCGTCAACCCAGCAGACGGTGACCGGCACGACTTGTCCACCCGCGAGGATGCGAGCCACGACGTCCACATACTGCTTGTGCACGCGCCGAGTTTTGCCATCTGTCTGTCGATATTCCATGCCCCTATTATCGAACGCATGTTTGCATATTGTAAAGCGAACAGGCTGTGGTTTTGGCGTGTCGGACCGCATGCGCACGTCCGCACGACGTGTTAGCAAAAAGAACACCGGAGGTCAACAGGGCTAATATTCAATTTTAGTACCCAAAAATTCACTTCTCCCATCAGAACTCGGTAAAGAAACCCGCAGGAGGTGATACGATTTATCATGTTTTTGTAACGTTTCTGCAAACTTCGAGAAAGCCCATATATGGACGTAACGTTCTCAACCTTCCTCGGCCAACTTGTGTCGAACCCAGTCCTTGCCGTCACCGTGATTCTCGCGCTCGGCGCCATCTTCGTCAACGGATGGACCGACGCGCCCAACGCCATCGCGACCTGCGTCACTACGCGTTGCATGCCCGCCCGCGCTGCCATTCTCATGAGCGCCGCATTCAACTTCCTCGGCGTGCTCATCATGACGCACTTTAACGCGAGCGTCGCCAACACCATCTCACATATCGTCGACTTTGGCGGAAATAGCACCATGGCGCTCGCGTGCCTGTGCGCGGCGCTGTTCTCCATCGTCGTCTACGGCGCCACAGCGTCGCGTTTTGGCATCCCCACCTCGCAAAGCCACAGCCTTATCGCCGGCCTGACCGGTGCCGCTATCGCCCTCGGCGGCGCGAGCAGCGTCAACGTCCACGAGTGGATGAAGGTCATCTACGGCCTGGCGCTCTCCATCGGCCTGGGCTTTGTCATGGGCTGGGTCCTGTGCAAGCTCGTCTCGATTCTTTTTGCCGCCGCCAACAGGCGACGTGCCAACGTCTTCTTTAAATACGCTCAGATCGCGAGTGCCGCGGCCATGAGCTTCATGCACGGCGCGCAGGATGGACAAAAGTTCATCGGCGTGCTCTTTTTAGGCGTGGCCTTCGCCAACGGCCAGACGAGCGTCGGCGATGCCGGCATCCCCATCTGGATTATGCTGCTGTGCTCGGCCACTATGGGTATCGGCACCAGCGTGGGCGGCGAGCGCATCATCAAGTCCGTCGGCCAGAGCATGGTTAAGCTCGAGAAGTATCAGGGTTTCTCTGCCGACCTCGCGGGCGCCGCGAACCTGCTACTTGCCACCCTTACCGGCATCCCCGTGTCATCCACGCACATCAAAACCTGCGCCATCATGGGCGTCGGCGCCGTCAAGCGCCTCTCAGCCATCAACTTCGGCGTCGTCAAGGACATGATGTTCACCTGGTTCTTCACCTTCCCCGCTTGCGGACTCATCAGCTTTTTCATGGCCAAGCTGTTCATGATGTTCCTCTAGTCAAACCGAGTGTCCATCCGGACCGCAACACTTCGCCTACCCGTCTTCGCCTCGAAAGGACCCACCCATGGCAAAGAAACCCAATTCGTTCTACTTTGACAACTATGTCGCCTGCGCCGACCTCGCCGTCCAGGCCGCCGAGCTGCTTACCCAGATTTTTGAGAACTTCGATCCCGCGAAGATTCACGATATGCTCGAGGAGATGCATGCCATTGAGCATGCGGCAGACAAGAAGCACCACGAGCTTGAAGACGCCCTGCTCACCGCCTTTATCACCCCGCTCGAGCGCGAGGATCTGAATCTGATGAGCTGCTCACTCGACACCGTGCTCGACCGCATCGAGGGCGTCGTGCAGCGCGTCTACTTCACCAACATTCAGAGCATCCATCCCGACGCCATCGTCATCGCCCACAAGGTGACCGACGCTTGCCGCGCCATGAAGGACCTGATGGTCGAGCTGCCCAACTACCGCAAGTCCAAAACGCTGCGCGAACTGGTCATCCAGATCAACACCATCGAGTCCGAGGCCGACGAGCTCTACATCAACGCCATGCGCAACCTGCACGTCAACGGCAAAGACCCGCTCGAGGTCATCGCCTGGCGTGACGTATATGCCTTCCTGGAGTACTGCGCCGACTGCTGTGAGAATGTGGCCGATGTCGTGGATTCGATTGTCATGAAGAACAGTTAATTGGGGGTACGTGTCCCGGCGGCGAAGGGCCGGCCACGGTTTGCTTTCTCACTCCGGCTGCGTAGCAGAGTCGTTCGAAAGTAAATAGGTGTCGGGCCTTCGCCTTGCGTACCACCATTGGGAACCTCGGCTGATAGTTTGGATGCGATGGGGCTTTGGCTGATGCGGCCTTTTATGCCCGAATGGGTACTTTGGGGCTGTGTTGGGCGTTTGGCTGGATGGTGCTTTGGGTACCCTTTGGTTTACTTTGGATTGATTCGCTGACTTTGGAGGGTTTGGTTATGGGGTATTTGGATCTGGCTCGGGGTCGTTATTCTTGTCGTGAGTTTGAGACTCGGGCTGTGGAGCAGTCGGTGGTGGATGCTGTTGTTGAAGCTGGACGGATTGCTCCTTCTGCTTGTAATAATCATCCTTCTCGTGTGATGGTGCTGGATACGCCCGAGCTGTTGGAGAAGGCTGCTGCTTGTCAGCCTCGGTTTGCTCGTGATGGGTCTATCTTTGGGGCTCCGCTTGTCTTCCTCATTTGCAGCGTTACCGATGATGCTTGGGTGCGCCCGTATGATCAGATGAATTCCAGTGAAATCGATACGTCCATCGTGTGTGATCAGATGATGATGGAGGCCACCGAGCAGGGCCTGGGAACGTGCTGGGTGTGCCATTTTAAGCCCGAGGTGGCCTGTGAGCAGTTCGACCTGCCCGAGGGTGTCTATCCCTATCACATGCTCGTCTGTGGCTATCCTGCCGACCATATCACCGACCCCGAGCATCGAGAGGCCCGCACCATTCCCCTCTCCGACTTCCTCCTCAAGTAGATTTTTGGGACATGCCGCAAAACCTACCCTTGACCGCTCACCCGTTCACCGAGTTCTGCGCCACTATGTGCAGGGCTCGGTTTTTTATGTTGCGCACCCCTGCACACCCTGCACAGTCATAAAAAAGGACCCGCAAGCTGCGGGTCCTTTCTAGGCACTAAATTGTAGGCCGAATGTTAGTCCAGGTCGTCGGCAGCGAAGTTGTCGATCGGGGCGAAGGGATCGGCCACGGGGACAACCGGATCGGCGACGGGCAGCGGCTCGGCGGGAACAGTCACCGCAGGAGAAGCGGCAGAACCAACCGGCGTGGAGGCCATGATGTCGGCCGGGAAGGAGTTCTGGGCGTCGTCCATAAAGTGCTGGATGAGCTTGAGGTACTCGGCCTTGAACTCCTCGCGGGAAGCCTTCAGACGGTCGATTTCCTCGAGCTCGGCCTGCTTCTCGGTCAGAGCCTGGCGGATAACCTCGCGGGCCTTGGCGTCAGCCTCGTTGCGGATACGCTCAGCGTTCTCATTGGCATCGTTGACGATGGTCTCAGCGGTCTGCTGGGCAGCGATCAGGGCAGCGGAAATCTGGCGCTCCTGAGCGGAGAAGTCAGGGGCGGGAGCGGCCACGGGGGCGGCAGGGGCGGCCTGGGCGGCGGTATCCTGAGCCTGGGCAAGCTGAGCCTGTGCATCGGCAAGCTGCTGCTCAGTAGCAGTCAGACGACCCTTAAGGTCGACGATCTTAGCGAGCATAGCGTCAACCTCGGAAGACAGCGTCTCCAAGAAGACGTCGACCTCGGCAGGATCGTAGCCACGCTTGGCCTCAGAGAAAGTCTGAGCCTGGATGTCTGCAGGGGTAATAGCCATAACAAGTCTCCTTTTTCATCGCCTCGGCGCTACACGCCCGACGTAAGTTACTAAGTCAGTTCTATACGAGTATACCTATAAGAAGCTGCAGAACCAGCCTCTGCACCAACTGCAACGCAATAATCGCAACGACCGGCGAAAAATCAACGCCGCCCATCGGCGGGATAAACCGACGAAAGAGGTTGAGCCACGGGCCGCAGACGCTATCGAGCACTGCAGCGATATCCTGCAGCAGGCCGCCCTGCTTCATGGGAATCCACGTCATAAAGCAATAGACCACGATGAGCGTGGAGTAGAAGTTGAACAGCGTGTTGACCAGCTGGACAATGGTGTAGATGTTGATGAGAATCTCCTCGTCTTGGGTTTACTTAAGGTAGCCGTCGGCACGAAGCTTCTTGAGGTCCGAATCCTTGACCTCGCAGCCGGCGGGCAGCACCATGAACACGCGGTCGCCCACCTCCTTGACCGTAGCGCCCAGGCCACAGGCAAAGCCATAGCTAAAGTCCAGGACACGCTTGGCGACCTCGGTGCGAACGCCGACAAAAATCAGCGCGACGGGCTGTTTGGTACGCACACGACGGACAACGGTCTCAACGTCGTCATAGCTCTCGGGGCGCAGGACATAGGCCGGCAGCTGCGGCGTGGCGTTGATGATATTGTTCGCATAGGCCGAGGCGTCGCTCGGCGCAGAAGCGGGCGCAGGTGCCGCGGCGCGAGCACGGGCGCTTTCGGCATAGCTCGACGGCGTGTCGTAGGCGCCGGGACGATAGCCACCGGTGACCGTATCCTGAGAACGCGACGGCGGATTGTACGTCGTTGCATGACGCGAGTCATCGCCGACCAGCTGACCGGAGCGCGTATACACGGCAACCGACTCAGCTTCACCGCGGCGCGTCTGGCCCAGCAGGCCGTTGCTCGGCTCGTCCTGGGTATAGAAGCCCTCGCCCGAAGCACCACTGTAGCCGCCGCCCTGATAGCCGTCGTCGTAGCCGTCATCGTAGCCGTAGTCGTCATCCTGGCTATAGCCCTGGTCGTAACCCTGCTGGCCGCCCAGGTGCATCTTATTTTTAATCTCGTCAAGGAAGCCCATGGTTGTGTCCTCTCACGGTTTAGTGCAGGCGCTCTGTAAACCAGTGCGCACTTCAGAGCCCTATTTTACTGCAAACTCCGGGCTAAATACTACCCTGCCCAGGCGAACGAGCGTAGAGCCCTCCTCAAGGGCAGGCTCAAAGTCCTCGCTCATGCCGCAGGAAAGCTCAGGCAGGTTCAAATCGGGATGCGCTGCCTCCAGCTCATCCCTCAGCTCACGAAGCCCCGCAAAGGTGCGGCGTGCCACATCCTTATTCCCCCGGGGCGCCATAGTCATAAGCCCCTGCACGCAAATTCCCTCAAGCTCTGCAAGCTCACCCGCGGCGGCGCGAATCTCATCGGGCGAAAAACCGCCCTTGGACTCCTCGCCGCTCACGTTGACCTCAATCAGCACCTGCTGGGGAGCAACCAGCTCGCCCGCCTCGATCTTACGAGTCGCACGGCTCGAGATAGCCTGCGCCAGATGAAGCGACCCCACCGAATGGATTAGCTCGGCTGAGCCCAGCACCGCATTGATCTTGTTAGTCTGAAGGTTGCCGATCATATCGAAACGCACCTCGGGCAGCTCCGGATGCTCCGCCAGACCCGTAAGCTTGCGGACGAGCTCTTGCGGGCGGTTCTCGGCAAAATGGCGATACCCCGCCCGAATGGCCGCGATGGTCTCGTCGACGCCAACGGTCTTGGACACGGCAATCAAACGCGCGGCATCGTGGGGCCTCCCAGCGCGATCGAGCGCGGCATAAAAGCGCTCGAGTATCTGCTCGCGGCGAGCGCGCATCAAGTCAAAATTGTTATCCATGGCAAATCGCCTCCGCAGACAGCACAACAAGTAGTCCCATGCTAACGCAAGAGCGCGGCCCCGCATCCGCAAGGCCGCGCTCCCTCAGGTATTTACAATCTCTCAACGAGCGGAGCTACCCTACTCCTCGTCGTCCTCGCCATCGTCTTCATCCTCAAGATGATCCAGCAGGTAGCGCAGGCCCTCGCTAACCTCGTTAGCAGGCACCTTGGCAACGTAGCGCGCGTCGACGGCGGGCCTCATGATAACACCCTCGCCCGAAGGCACACGCATGCTCTCGAGCTCATCCTCATCAGTGCGGGCGATATCGCCGGCGTTCATACGCTGACCAGTCAACAGGAAGGTCAGACGGCAAGCGGCATCGATGGAAATCGAAGCGATGCGATCGAGGTAGCGTGAAACCATGATGGCGCGACGCAGGTCGTCATAGTTGCTGTCGTCGTCCATAAAGTCGCCCGTATCCATACGGTTAAAGGTGCGGAAGAACTTCTCGTAGGCAGCGTGCACTGGCTCGTCCTCGACGGCCAGGTTGCAGATGATGGACATGTCATTGGTGACGAGCGCAGAAAGCGAAGAGCCCAGCACCTGGTAGACGGCCTCAGCCTCGGCCTCGACCGTGCCGACAAGCTCCTTGGGCAGCGAGATGTCGGCCTTGATCATATGACGCGTGGCGCGGCAAATCTGACGGACCTTATCGGTCATGCGCTGCAGGTTAAAGTCAACATAGATGATCGTCTGAAGCAGGCGGAAGTCGGAGGCGACCGGTGACTGCGTGGCAATCAGGTTGTAGCAGACGGCCTCCAGGTTGGCGCAGCGTGCGTCAATCGAAAGCGTGCGCTTCTTGGTCTTGGTGGCGAGCTTGCGGTCGTCGGTCACATAGGCCTTTACGGCATCGTGGAGGGCCAGATCGACGGCCTCATAGATGCTCAGCATCTCGTGACGGGCCTCGATGAGCTGACGGGAAAACAGTTTGCGCATGGTTCACTCCAATCAGTTGGGTGCGGTCATGCCGCCCGCACAGTGAATACGCACCGGACCAGGTCCGATCGGCTTGGGACTAGTCGCACCGATCAGCCAAAGCGGCCGGTGATATAGTCTTCCGTACGCGAGTCCACCGGGCTGGTGAAGATCGCGTCGGTTTGACCATACTCGATGAGCGTGGCGGGCTCGCCGGCAACTTCCTGCAAGAAGAATGCGGTGTAGTCGCTGATACGAGCTGCCTGCTGCATAGAATGCGTGACGATGATAATCGTCATCTCGGGCGCCAGCTCGGCCATCAAATCCTCAACCTTAGAGACGGACGTGGGGTCGATGGCGGAGCAGGGCTCGTCCATCAGAAGGACATCGGGTTGCACCGCAAGCACGCGGGCGATGCACAGACGCTGCTGCTGACCGCCCGAGAGCGCCAAACCATCCTTGTTGAGCTGATTGGATACCTCTTTCCAGAGGTTGGCGCGCTTGAGCGATTCTTCCACGATGTCATCGAGGTCGCTTTTGCTAGTCACGCCCTGCAGACGAGGGCCAAAGGCGACATTCTCGTAGATGGATTTGGGAAACGGGTTGGGCTGCTGAAAGATCATGCCCACGCGACGACGGAGGTCGACCGGGTCGACGCCCTCGGCATAGATATCATTGCCGTCGAGCGTCATGGTGCCCTCGACTCGCGTACCCTCGATCAGGTCATTCATGCGGTTGATGCAGCGCAAGAACGTCGACTTGCCGCAGCCCGAAGGGCCAATGAAGGCGGTGATGGCGTTTTTGGCGATGTTGAGGTCAAGCCCCGTCAGCGCATGAAAGTCACCGTACCAAAAGTTGAAATCCTTGGCCGTGATGGCTGCTTGCTCCGGCGTGGGAGCGGACTGATAGACGGACATGGGACTCCTTAATTAGTGGCGTTTGCGCGACAGGTAGCGCGCAAACAGGTTGAAGGCCAGAATAATCGCCATCAGCAAAAGCGCGGTGCCGTAGGCCGCGTTCATGTTGATGCCGTCGTTGGCAAGCAGGTACAGGTGAACCGTCATGGGGCGGCCGGAATCGAGCGGCGAAATAGGTAGATTGATGGCCTGGCCCATGGTGTAGAGCACCACGGCGGTCTCGCCGATGGCGCGGCCGATGGCAAGGACGATGCCGGTGGCAATACGACCAAAGGCCGAAGGAAGTACGATCTTGGAGACGACCTGCCACTTGGTGGCGCCCAAGCCGTACGCGCCCCAACGGATATAGCGCGGAACGGCGCGAATGGCCTCTTCGGTGGTGCGCATGACGATAGGCAGCATCAGAAGCGCCAGCGCCAGAGCGGCAGAGACCATCGAAAGGCCCAGGCCCATGGCCTCGACAAACAAGGCGTAGCCAAACAGGCCCATAACGATGGAGGGCACCGACGCCAAAGCGTCAGCAGCGTAGCGTATGAGCTCGACGACCTTGCCCTGCTTGGCGTACTCGGCCAGATAGACGGCTGCCAGCACAGCGATCGGCGTGCAGATAAGCATGGCGAGCGCCGTCACGTAGACGGTCGAGACGATCGTGGGCCAAATGCCGCCCTCGGCGTTGACGCCCTGGGGCCAACCGAAGATAAAGTCGAACGAGATATGCGGCAGACCGTTAATGACCACGTAAGCGATGATAGCGACCAGCACCAGCGTGGTGATGTATGCTGCGGCACGGAACACGCCAAGCATGATCTTATTGGACAGGTCTTTGTTGATGCGGCCCTTCTTGCCGTGGGAAAGGGCACGCTTGATGCGCTCGCGCGACGAGGTCGTATCGACCGTCGTGTCAACGGAATCGGACATAGCCTACCCCCTCTTCTTCTTGGAAATCAGACGGACGATGCCCACCAGCGCGGCGGAGATGATAAACAGGACCACACCCATGCCGAACAGCGCCGAGCGGTGCAGACCCGAGGAATAGCTCATGTCGAGCGCGATCTGGCTCGTGAGCGTCGAGATGGGGCTCGCAATGCTGTCGGGAATAACCGGAGCGTTACCCACGACCATGAGCACGGCCATGGTCTCACCGATGGCACGGCCCATACCCAGCACGATGGCATCCACGATACCCAGCTTGGCGGCAGGTAGCACGACCTTATAGATGGTCTGCCACTTGGTGGCGCCCATGGCATACGATGCCTCGCGAATGCCCATGGGAATGGAATTGAGAGCATCGATGGTGAGCGTGGTGATGGTAGGGACGATCATGATAGCAAGCACGAACCACGCCGTCAGCGCACCAAAACCAAGACCGCCGGTCAGTTGCGCGATAAACGGACGGATGATGATCATGCCAAAGAAACCGTAGATGATGGAGGGAATGCCCGCCAGCAGGTCGACGGCGGGGCTGATGAGTTTGCGCACGCGCTTGCTGGCGATCTCGACCAGATACACGGCCGTGCCCACGCCCAGGGGCACACCCATGGCGAGCGCACCGACGGTCACGAGACCCGAGCCGGCCAGCAGCGACATAATGCCGTAGTGCCCCTCGGAGGGCGCCCACGTAAAGCTGAAGAAGTCCGCCAGGCCAATGTCGGTAAAGACGGGCAGCGCCGAGTACGTGGTAAAGACAAAAATCAGGATGACGGTAACGACCGCCAAGAACGCGCAGGCGAAGAAGATCCACTGCAGCGCCTTCTCCTTGATATAGGTACTGCGCGATACGAGCGCCAGCTCGCGCTTCTTGGGCGCCTGAACATTCTGCTCAGTCTGGGAGTTTTCCCGTGTTTCCATGCTACTCACTCCCCTTCTCGTCGTTGGTGACGGGAATAAAGCCCGCCTCGCGAATCTGCTTGTCCATCTTTTCGGACGTCACGTAGTCGATGTAATCCTGCGCCTGCTGCGAAGGCGCACCCTTCACAAAGAAGTACAGGTCACGCGAGATGGGATAGCCGCCGCTCGCGACCGTCTTCTCGGACGCCTCAACATGATTGACCGAGGCGGCCTTGACCGAGGTCTTGGCGTTGAGGCTATCGACGAAGCCCAGCGAAATGTAGCCAATGGCACCGCGCGAACGAGATACCACGTCGCGCACCTGACCCGTGCCCGAAAGAACGGCCGAGCGACGATCGAACGGGGTACCGTCCATCACGATGGTGCGAAAGGCCTCACGCGTGCCGGACGCCTCATCTCGGTTGATGACCTGGATCTTCAGGTCCTCTCCGCCGACTTCCTTCCAGTTGGTGATCTTGCCGGCGTAAATATCGCGGAGCTGCCCGGTCGAGAGGTTATCGACCGGGTTATCGTCGTTCACGATGACCGCGATGCCGTCGTGCGCGATCACAATCGGGGTCAGGCCCAGATCCTGCTCGTCGGCATTGAGGCCGCGAGATGAGCTGGCGATATCGGCCGTGCCGTTGCTGACGGCCTCGATGCCCGCAGAGGAGCCCAGACCGGAGACAAGTACGTCGATGCCGGTCTCTTCCTTAAAGCCCTCGGCCGCAATCTCGGCAATGGGTAGGCAGGTGGTCGAGCCGGCGACGGTAATGGAAGAAGTAGAAGATCCCGAAGAACAGGCGCACAGCGTAAGCGTAAGCACAGCGGCGCTCAGGACCGATACGATCTTTCTCATAGCATCACGCCGATCGCAGCATGGCGCCCACAGGTGCCGTTCTCGTTACGGTAGGAATAAAAGCGGTCGTTCTGACGCACAGTCGAAAGCTGGGTATCCACGATATTATCCGCGTCGACACCGACATCTACCAGTGCCTCGCAAATGGCAGCGGAAAGATCGAGCATGCGAGAGATGCTCGCATCGATGCACGAGAACTCGGCAGCAAAGCGATCCATGAGTTCCTGGGACACCTCATATTCGTCACCCAAGATATGGGGACCGATATAGGCGGAAACGTCGCTCGCATCGCAGCCGGCAGCATCGCAAAGCGCCTGGCACGCCTTGGCGGAAATACGTGCAATCGTGCCCTTCCAACCGGAGTGCACCACGGCAAATCCGCCGGGGGCCACCAGCACCACGGGAACGCAGTCGGCAAAGCAGAGCAGCACGGGCACGTTATGCGCCGTACAGACGATGGCATCGCAGCCCTCGGCAATCTGCTCGCGAACGTCCTCAAGGTCATCGGCGCCGTTCGAGGTCACCGCAACGATATGGTCACCATGGATCTGATTGGGAACGAGCAGGTTGTGCTCGCACTCGGCGGCACCCATAGCCTCGAGCGCGCGACGACGATTTTCTTGAACAGCAAAGGGATCATCGCCAACATGCGAGCCCAAGTTGAGTGAGGAGTACGCATCTTCGGAAACACCACCGACGCGCTCGGTGAAGGCAAAGCGAACATAGGATGTCGCGCCCTCCACCAACGTAACTCCATCATGGTCGACACGCGAAACTTTGTCCGCACGCGCTGCCATACTAAAGCCTCCTAATAACACAAGTACGCGGCATCGCCGCTACAGCCCGCGTTTATACGGCTGTCATACTTCCTTAAAAGGATACCTGCTGCACTGGAGGCAATCGTAAAGGGAACGTAAAGAGATTGGAGGTTCTAGTTTACAAAGTCGAAATAAAAAGGGCGCATCCATACGGACACGCCCCTGTGCACAACAATGCAAAGAACGACTTAGAAGCTACCGCGCTTCAGGAAGTCGGGAAGCTCGAACTGATCGTTGCCGAAGTTAGGAAGCTCGGTGCCACCGACGTTGCGGGTCGGAGCGGCCTGAGCCGGGCTGGCGGCAGGAGCGGTGCGCTGCGGCTCAGCGGAGGCAGCGACCTTGCTCTGAGACTGCTGAGCAGCAAAGAGCTCGTCCTGACGGTTGACGTTGGAGTCGGAGAAGCCCGTAGCGATGACGGTGATACGCACCTGATCGCCCAGGGACTCGTCGACAACGGTACCGAAGATGATGTTGGCCTCGGGGTCGACGGCGTTGGCGACAACGTCGGCGGCGTCGCTGATCTCCTGGATGCCCAGATCCTTGGAACCGGCGATGGAGAGCAGCACGCGCGTGGCGCCATCGATGGAGCTCTCGAGCAGCGGGCTGGAGATGGCCTGCTGGGCAGCGTCGACGGCACGGGTATCCCCAGAAGAGGTACCAATACCCATCATGGCGGTACCGGCCTGCTTCATGATGGTCTTAACATCGGCGAAGTCCAGGTTGATGATACCGGGGACGGTGATGAGGTCGGTGATGCCCTGGGTGCCCTGGGAAAGGACGCCATCGGCAATCGCGAAGGCCTCGAGCATGGTGGTCTTCTTCTCGGCGATGTCGAGCAGCTTATCGTTAGGAATGACGATCATGGTGTCGACGCAATCGGAGAGGGTCTTGATGCCCTCCTCGGCGCTCTTCTTGCGCTTGCGGCCCTCGAAGGTGAAGGGCTTGGTCACGACGGCAACGGTCAGTGCGCCGACCTCGTTCATCGCGATATCGGCAACGATGGGAGCAGCACCGGTACCGGTGCCACCGCCCTCGCCGCAGGTGATGAACACCATGTCGGCGCCAGCGAGCGCCTCGGCAATGTCGTCGCGGGACTCATCGGCAGCCTTGCGGCCAACCTCGGGGTTGGCGCCGGCGCCCAGGCCGCGGGTAAGGTCGGTGCCGATGTGCACCTTGATATCGGCATCAGAGATCGCGAGTGCCTGAGCATCGGTGTTGATGGCAACAAACTCGACGCCGCGGATGCCCTCTTCGATCATTCGATTGACCGCGTTGGTACCGCCGCCGCCGACGCCGACCACCTTAATGACGGCAAGGTAGTTGTTGATCTCTGTCTCGTGCATGTCGGTCCTCCGAACAAAGGTTATAGCCATAGCATGGGTCGACCCCTGCGCACATTAACCTTCAGGTTGAAAGTAAATGCAAAGGTAAACCGTATTATGTTTGCACATTATGAACGTATCAGTCAAATAATTGACCGTGAAAACCAAACAAACCAGATAAACGGCGTGGTATGGCCCCTCAACAAAGCATCAACCAGCGCTACGAGGTCGGAGCATTCCTAAATGTGTAGTTGCCCGGAGAGCGCACATTGATATACGTTACGCCCTCTACCTGCGAAAGCAACTTAGTGACTACGCGTTCTTTCTTGGCGATATCGTCCGAATCGCCCAGCGACACCTCAATGCCGTTATTGAGGTTTGCCGAGATGGCTTCGACCGAAGGCGTGGAAATATCCTTGACTTGTCCCAAGAACTCGCTCGAAAAACCACGCACATAATCCAAGCCAGCCTTAACGGCCTTGGAGCTCACCGCCTGGCCGGAAACCGGAGCGACATCCGCCGAGACATCAGTCAGCAACACCGCGCCATAGTGCTTAGCGAGCGCCAGTGCGGCATCAATGCCGGTCAGGGTATTTGAGCCCTGCCCTGTCGTGATGACGTTGCCCTGGTCGTCCACTTCGACCGACGTCGACAGCGGGGCGATCCAAGTGTCATCATCACCGATGGCCCAGGCAAGGTCATCGGAGCTGATATAGGCAATTGCGATGACCTTGCGCTCCGTCGGCGTAATGATGAGCGTATGCGGGAACTGACGCTGGACATCCACGCCCGAGACCCACGGGTTCTGCTTGAGGTCCTCGGTAATCTGGTCGGGATCGACGTCAAAAAGCGACGTTCCCTCGGGCAAATCGATCAGCTGGACAGCATCGTGCTTCGTCACATGCTCGCTGCCTTGAATCTGAATATCAGTGGCGGTAAACAATCCAGAGTTGATCACCACGATGGCAACGACGACGAGCACGGCCAAGACGGCCAGAACGCCGCCCAGGATTTTGCCTTTGCCTGCAACGACAGAAGCGGCGTCTGATGTTTTATTTGCCATCGCCCCAAGTGAAGACAACGGGTTGACGCCTTTTTTACCCGAAGGCTTCTCGGCGGTAGCCGACACCGATGTCAGCGAGCGCGGTTTCGATGCGCCTAGCATGCGACCCGGACGCGCCGCTTTAGTTCCCGTCGAGGGCTTAGGAGCTGCCATGGGACGGGCAGGCTTGGCGCCCAAAACAGGCTTTGACGTCACCGAGGGACGCGAGGACTTTTTTGCGGCCGGACGATTACCGAGCTGCGAGCCGACGACCGGACGACTGGTCTGTCGAGCATGCCCGACAGACTTAGAGTGCGCGACGGTATTGCGTTGAGGTTTGGCAGGCACGCCGGAACGCCCTCCGGCGCGGCGGAAGGTGGGTTTCGATGCTCTAGAAGCCGAGGAATTTAACTTCCGGTCTGAGCTCGATGCCATACGCCTCCCTCACCTTTCCGTGCACATGTCTGATAACCGCGGCAACGTCATCGGCCGAGGCAGTTCCGTTATTAACGATAAAATTAGCGTGAACGGGCGATACTTCCGCGCCGCCAATCGAAAAACCCTTTAATCCACAATCCTCGATAAGCTTGCCCACACTCGCATCGGGCGGGTTGCGAAAGACCGACCCGCAGGATGCGCGACCCATGGGCTGTGTACGCTTGCGCCTCGTCAGGTACCGCTCCATGCGCTCGCGAATGTCGGCCTTGGGCGCCGGTTTAAGCTTGAGCACGCACTCGAGGATAATCTCATTGCGGGGAAGGCTACATTCGCGGTAGCCCCAAGTGATCTCGGACCCCGCATAATGCTTGATACCGGATGCCGGGTCAAACGTTACGACATCCTCGACCAGCGAGCCAATCCACTCGGTCCGTGTGCCGGCATTCATAGATATCGCACCTCCGACCGAACCAGGGATGCCAACGGCAAACTCAAGGCCCGAGAGGCTACGCGACAGGGCATCGTTGACCAGGCGCGCAAACATCACGCCCGCACCGACCGTCAGCGTACAGCCGTCATCGGCAACAACCGTGCGCTGAAACTCACGTCCGAGCGAAATGACGGCACCGCGATAACCGCCATCGGCAACTAGCAGATTGGAGCCCTTGCCGATGATGACCCACGGCACCTGCTCGCGATCGAGCACCGCCACGGCGCGGCGGAGGGCATGATAGCTATGGCACGTCACGAAGAGGTCGGCCTTGCCGCCGATACGATAGCTCGTATGACGCGCAAGGCGCTCGTCCTCGATCACATCCGTGTCGATCATGCCCGAGAGCGCCATGACGGCGTTAAACAGACCCATTTGACTTAAGCGTCTTTCTTGGCAGTCAGATACTCGATGAACTCGGGACCGACGGTCGTAACGTCACCGGCACCCATGGTGAGCAGCAGGTCGCCCTCGCCCACCATCTGCTCGAGCTCCTGATTGAGTTCAAGACGGCTGGAGCAGTACACGACCTCCTTGCCAGGATGCTTGGCGCGCACGGTATCGGCGAGCATCTTAGAGGTGACACCCGGAATGGGCATCTCGCCAGCCGAGAACACATCGATCAGCAGCAGTTTATCGGCATTGGCAAATGCATCGGCAAAGTCGTCGCACAGGGCCTGCAGGCGCGAATAGCGGTGCGGCTGGAATACGACGTCGACGTGCTTGTAGCCCAGCGACGAAGCGGCAGCAAGCGTCGCCTTGATCTCAGTGGGGTGATGGCCGTAATCATCGACCACGGTGATGCCATCGATATCGCCCACGTGGGTAAAACGACGGCGGACGCCCTCAAAGCTCGAGAGCGCCTTGGCGGCGGCGTCGATGTCAAGGCCCAGGACATGGGCGACGGTGAGCACCGCCGTGGCGTTGAGCATGTTGTGGCGACCGGGATTGCTCTTGATCTCCACAGCCTGCTCAGTGCCGTCCTCAAAGCGAACGATAAAGTCACTCTGGATGCCCTTGACATCCGGATGCACGCAGACGACATCGTTGCTCTCGGCAAAGCCGTAGGAAAGCACGTGACGGCCCGTCGACTTGGCGAGCTCGACCAGATGCGGATCCTCACCGCAGACGATGACGGTGCCGTCCTCGCCCACCAGGCTCATGAATTTGGCGAAAGTTGCCTCGATCTCCTCGATACCCGAGTAGTGATCGAGGTGGTCGGCCTCGACGTTGGTCACAATGACCACGTTGGGGTTCAGGAACAGGAAGGAGCTGTCGGACTCGTCGGCCTCGGCGACAAAGTAGTCGCCCGAGCCGTTCTTGCCGTTCGTGTCATAGCCCTCGACGATGCCGCCGATCAAGAAGCTCGGATCCAGGCCCATGCGGTCGAGCATGGTGGCGCACATCGAAGACGTGGTGGTCTTGCCATGCGTGCCGGCAACAGCGACGGTGGTGTAGCCGTGGCCCAAAGCAGAGAGCATCTTGGCACGGGGCCACACGGGAATACCAAGCTCGCGAGCGCGCACAAGTTCAGGGTTGGACTCCGGAATAGCGGTGGAGACAACAACCACGTCGGGCTTGACCTCGTCGATCGTGGCGGCCTCATGGCCCACATGCACCTTCACGCCAGCGCGGGTAAGCTGGCGGATATAACGTGACGTCTTAAGGTCAGAGCCGGTAACGGCATAACCGCGCTCGTGCAGAACGAGGGCGATGCCGCTCATGCCGGCGCCGCCGATACCGATAAAGTGGGCGCTCTTAAACTTGGGCGCGGAGGTTGCAGTCTGGGAATCAGCCATGTGCTCGTGTACTCCTTGCGTAAACACTGCCTGTAACCCGTTAACTGTACCGCACCTACCGCATCAGCGCGAGGGCGACCGACGATATCCCGTCTAACTAACGCAAACCCTCTACCGCATCCGCCAGAAGAGCGACGGCCCTATCCTGAGCCAGACCACGCGCCGCCTGACGCATGGCGTCGCGCGCCGACGCATCATCGACCAGGTGCAGCAGCTCATCGGCAAAGGCAGAACCGTCGATATCGGCATCGGCGCAGAGTACGCCGGCCCCGGCGTCGACCAGATAACGGGCATTGGTGGTTTGGTGGTCGGCCGTCGCATGCGGATACGGCACGAGCACCGAGGGCACGGCAAGCGCAGCGATCTCGGCCACGCTCGATGCGCCCGAACGCGAGAGCGCCAAATCGGCAGAAGCCAGCATATCGCCCATGTTGTCGATGTAAGGCTGGACGCGGTAACGCTTCGCTTCCTCGGGCGTCAGCGCCAAAGCGCGCTCGGTCTCCTCAAAGCCGTCGGCACCCGTCGAATGCAACACATAGAGGTTCTTGCGCGAAAGCAGCTCGTTTTTGAGCGAAACCACGCGCTCGTTGAGGTGCTGGGCGCCAAGTGAACCGCCAAAGACGAGCAGCAGCGTAGCGTCCTCGGGAACGCCAAGTGCCTTGCGGCCGCGAGCGCGATCGCCCTCGATCACCGAGCGACGTACGGGGTTGCCGGTCATGAGCACATGGTCAGGGTCGCCTTCGCGCTCAAAGACCGCGCGCGCTGCCGGCACCGAGATGCACACGCGGGCGGCGTGGGAGTTCATCATCTTGTTGGCCAGGCCCGGAACAGAGTTCTGCTCATGCAGCAGATACGGAACGCCCGCGCCCTTGCACCACCCCAGCAGCGGAACCTCGACATAGGCACCAAAACCGATGCCGGCATCGGGCTTGCCGACCTTTGAGAAATAACTGGCGAGCGCACGCTTGGCCTTGTTGACACGCCACAGCGAGGTCAGCGCCGTCCAAGGACGGGAGCGGTCGAAGCCCGTGACCGTAATGGGCACAAAATCAAACCCGGCCTCGGGGACCAGACGACCCTCGAGCTTGCGCGACTGGCCCACGAACACAACGTAGTGACCACGGTCACGCAGCTCTTCGGCCAAGGCGAGCGCAGGGTTGATGTGTCCTGCCGTGCCGCCGGCTGCAATAGCAACGGTCATCTTATCGGTCATGGTAGTCCCTTCGTACACGCGGTCCCTGGTCGTCGGTGCGCAGACGCGCCGACGGGTCCGAGTTCAAATCGATTCGATTATATCCGCCGCCCGCGTTGCGAGGGCTGGGGCGCTGCGGACGACCTTGCGGAGCCGTTCGCGGGCGTGGACGGGCTACCGGCTCGGATGCAGAACCATCCAGAACGGTAAAGCCGCTACGCGAAGGTCGTTCACCGCGCACGTGGGGCACGCCGGCGGTGCTCTCGTCCATAACGGCAAAGCTCTCACGGCGGCGGTCATGCTCATCGCGGCGGGCACTCTCGTACGAAACGCGCAGGATCAACCCGACGAGCATAAGCGACACAATAATCGACGAGCCGCCGTAGCTAATAAACGGCAGCGGCTTGCCCGTCATGGGAAACACATTGAGAATGCCCAGCGCGTTGATCAAAAACTGCACCGCAAGGATGACCGCGGAGCCAGACGCCATAAGCGCTCCGCGACGGTCGGTCGCCTGCTCGGCAATGCGAAACGCCGAGTAGATCAGCATCGCAAACACCAAGAAGAACAGCACGGTTCCGACAAAACCGGCCTCCTCGCCAATGATGGCCAGGATGTAGTCGTTGTGCGCCTCGGGCAGATACGAATACTTCATGGTTGAGTTGCCGATGCCACGGCCGAACAGGCCGCCCGAGGCAAAGGCCATGATGGCAAGCGTGGCCTGATAGCCGTCACCATACTCGTCGGCCCAAGGGTTCAAGGCAACCTGAATACGCACCATACGGTACGGCTCTGCAACAAGCGCAATCACGATCACGAGAATGCCGAAGATTATCACGCCGAGGATGAATTTGGGGTCGAGACCCGCGAACA
Organism: Collinsella sp. AM10-26; assembly: GCF_003472525.1. Lineage (NCBI taxonomy): Bacteria > Bacillati > Actinomycetota > Coriobacteriia > Coriobacteriales > Coriobacteriaceae > Collinsella > Collinsella sp. AM10-26. The sequence continues at coordinate 17,063 of NZ_QRMC01000004.1, read as the reverse complement.
ACGCCATGCACATGAGGGTCAACAGGATGATCAGGACGGTACCGAAATCGGGCTGGATAAAGATCAGAAAGAGCGAAATGCCCAGGTAGATGCCCATCTTGAGAAGGAATTCGTTGATGTTGCCACCGGGCGAAAAGAAGCGGTCGAGCATGATGGCCGAATACGCGATGGCAAATGGCTTTAAAAACTCGGAAGGCTGGAACTGAATGCCGGCGATGTTGAGCCAGCGCGTGGCGCCACGGCTGCCGCTGCCCACCAAGAAAACCAGCAGAAGCAAGAGCATCATGCCGATAAGGAAGATCCTGAGCACATCCTCCCCAAACCAGCTGTCCGGCAAAACGCGCACGATGGCAATCAGCGCTAGAACACCGATCGCGGTAAACGCGGCCTGTCGACCCAAAAAAAACGTCGCCGAGCCATTCTCGTGCAGCGCCTCGACCGAAGATGCCGAGTACACCATCAGCAGGCCAAAGCACACCAAGGTAAACAGGCAGGCCATGAATATCAAACGGGGGCGCATGATACGGGCGGGAACGCCGGCAATATAGCGTTCGCTAAACGTCTGCCCGCCGCGACCGGAACGCGGATTGCTGCGCCGCGAGGAAGCACGGTCCGAGTCGGGCCTCCTCATACCTTGTCGGGGGCTCTCCTCTCTCACCGGCAGCCCCTATTCCATTTGCGATTTCGCCGCAGCGGCAAGCTGGGCCACATAGTCCTTAAACACGCGGCCGCGCTCCTCATAGCCCGAGAACTCATCGAACGAAGAGCAGGCAGGAGAAAGTAAGATCACGTCGCCACGGCTCGACAGCGAGCGGGCAACGTCCACGGCGTCGCGTAGGTCATCCGCCTGGGCGATATCCACATCGCCATCGACATCGGCCTCGTCCATAGCGGCGGTGAAGCGCTCGCGTGCATCGCCAAAGCAGACGACCGAGCGTACGTTATCCATAACGACGCGCGCGAAGTCCGTGAGCGGCGTGCCCTTATCGTGGCCGCCGAGCAGCAAGATCACGTCGTCATCGGGAAATGCCGTCAGGGCCTTCTCGACCGCATCGGTGTTGGTCGCCTTGGAATCGTTGACGTAGCGCACGCCGTCAATCTCGCCACACGGCTCCACGCGGTGCTCGAGCGGCTGGAACGAGGCCAGGCCGCGGCAGACACCATCGACATCGGCACCGACTGCCAGGGCAGCCGTGGCAGCGCACAGGGCATTGATAACATTGTGATGACCCGAGATCTTGAGCTCGGATGTAGCGATGAGCGGGGTCTCGACGCCCTTCAGGCGCACGATCATCTTGCCATCGCGCACAAAGGCGACATCCTCGCCCTCAGGCTCGTCAAAGGCAACCTTGCAGATGCGACGACCCGGCGTGTAGATGTACTCATCGAACTCGTGAATGCCGGCGTCTTCGACGTCGACAACCACCAGATCGTCATCGCCCATATTGTCAAACAGTTTGACCTTGGCAAGCGCGTAGTTCTTATGGCTCTTATGCCAGCCCAAGTGGTCTGGAGTGATGTTGAGCAGCACCGCCACGCGAGGGTGGAGCTCGGTGGTCGTAGCAATCTGATAGCTCGAGAGCTCAGCCACAAACCACTCGTTGTGGGCTCGGCCGTCAATCTCGTTGACCGGCGGCTCGCCGATGTTGCCGACAGCTACGCTGGCCTCGCCGGCAGCCTTGAGCAGATAATCAGTCAGCGACGTGGTGGTCGTCTTGCCGTTGGTGCCCGTAATGGCAATCCAGTTATCGGGCGACAGGCGATAGGCAAACTCGGGCTCACCCATAATCTGGGCGGCATGCTCGTGCCCGGCCTTAAAGAAGCCCGAGAACTCCGAGATGCCCGGGCACGTCACGCATACGTCATAGGCGCCCTCGACCTGTTCGGTCCCATAGACAAACGACACACCAGCAGCCTCGAGCGCACGCGTGGCGTCATTGGGCTCAGACGTGCCGCCGCCATACACGGTAACGGCGCTTACGCGCTCGGTATGCGCCAGCGCCCAGCGGGCGACATCGAGACCGGATTTGCCCTGACCCAAAACGAGCAGGCTAAAGACATCAGCAAGAGGCATGAAAGACCACTATCCCAACTGGAAGAACAGAGCAAGGCCAACGGCACCAAAGGCCGCAGCGATAATCCAAAAACGGATGACGACCTTGGTCTCGGCCCAGCCCTTCTTTTCGAAATGATGATGGATGGGCGCCATAAGGAAGACGCGCTTGTGCGTAAAGTGGAAGTAGACGACCTGAATCATGACCGAAAGGGTCTCAACGATAAACAGGCCGCCGATGATGAGGGAGACGACCTCGGTGTTGGTCATGATGGACGTGCAGGCAAACGCGGCGCCCAGGGCAAGCGATCCGGTATCGCCCATAAAGATGCTCGCCGGATAGCAGTTGAACCACAGAAAGCCCAAGCAGGCACCGGCACACGCGGTGCAGAAGATGGACAGGTTCACGTCTCCGTGCAAAAACGCCATGGCAGCCATGGCGAGCATGGCGATCATGGAGGTGCCGCCAGCAAGGCCGTCAAGGCCATCGGTCAGGTTCACGGCATTAGAAAGACCGGCAATCATCAGCCAGCAAAAGACAATATAGAGCCACGGGAACGAATAGCCGCAGATGGTAGTCGAAAGCACGCCAAGGTCGATCGTCAACCCACCGGGAAAACGAATCTCGGGGGCGACGCCGCACCAGTTGACGGCAAGTACCGTAAAGGTGACACAGATAATGGTTAGGCCGATCATCTTGGCATGGGGCGTCAGACCGAGCGAGCGCCCATGCGTAACGGAAGTCAGGTCGTCGATCAGGCCCAGCACGCCGGTCGCCAGCGTGGCGAGCAGCACGAGCACGAGTTCGGTGGTGAGCTTGCCCATCAGCAGGCAGGTCAGCGAGATCGCGACGAGGATGACAACGCCACCCATGGTGGGCGTTCCCTGCTTAACCAAATGACGCTTGGGGCCGTCGGCACGAACCTGCTGGCCGATACCCTCAACCTTGAGCAGCTTGATCCACCACGGCATGAGCAGCAGCGCAATGGCGGCGGCGATGCCAAGCCCCAAAAAAGCCTGATACGTTGGATACGAGGGATTGCCGAACATGGGCTAGCACACACCTTCCACAAAGCGGTCGAGCTCAACAAAGCGGGAACCCTTGACCAGTACAACATCATGTTTTTCAAGCGCGCCGCCCATGCGGTCGAGCACCTGCTGATAATCGGAGAACACCTGGATGCGGTCCTCGTCCATGCCCATCATGCGCGCGGCATCGGCCATAAGCTGGGCCAGCTCACCACCCACGCACGCCAGCATGTCGAGCTTTTTGGCGGCGGCATAGGCGCCCACGAGCTCATGCATGCGAGGAGCCTCATCGCCCATCTCGCCCATCTCGCCCAGGATCGCCATGCGAGACCCCGTGCACGAAAGCGAGCACAGTAGATCGAGACCGGCAGCCATCGATTCGGCGCTAGCGTTATAGGAGTCATCGATGATGCGTGCACCGCTCTTGGCGCGCTTGATCTCCTGGCGGTGACCGGTGATTGCGAGGCCCCTAAAGGCAGCATCGATCTGCTCGGGCGTCACACCCAGGCGATAGGCAACCGCGGCGGCCTTAACGGCATTTGGAACGGACTGCACGCCGGGGATGGCAAGCATGGTATCGATCGTCTCGCCCTGGCCAAAATCGAGCGTAAAGACCGGACGGCCCTCGTCATCAACACGAATGTCGCGGGCACGGATCTCATCATCGTCCGAGACGCCGGCAAGCATCACGTCGATACCAGCGGGCTGGGCGAACGTATCGCGAATGAACGGCGTAAAGTCGTCCTCGCCGCCCAAAACCAGCAGCGGCAAATAGTCGCCGGCGGCGCACATGCCCTGGACAATCTCGGCCTTAGCGCGGGCGATGTTCTCGCGGCTGCCCAAAATACCGATATGAGAGGTACCGATCTTGCTCACGATGGCAAGGTTGGGATTGGCGGACTGGGACAGGCGCTCGATCTCGTGGAAATGGTTCATGCCCATCTCGAGCACCAGGACCTCGGTATCGGCCGGGGCGGAAAGCACCGTGAGCGGCATGCCGATCAGGTTATTGAAATTGCCCTTGGTGGCCCAGACACGATAGCGCTTGGCGAGTACAGCGGCGAGCACGTCCTTGGTCGTCGTCTTGCCGATGGAACCGGTAATGCCAACGACCAGGCAGCCAAGCTCCAGGCGATACGCGTGCGCCAAACGCAGCAGAAACTCCTCGGGATCATCGGTCAGCAGGATGGCACAGCCCTTGTCTTGCGCCAGCGAGACCAGCTCGGCCTCGGGCTCACGCGTCATCACGACGGCGCCGGCACCCGACTGGACGGCACGGGAAGCAAAATCATTGCCGTCGACGTTTTCACCGGGAAAGGCGACGAAAATCGTCCCTTCCTCGACCTGGCGCGAGTCGATAACGCACCCGCGGCATACCCGATCGACTTCTCCCGTCACGGTTCGGGCCCCTGTTGCGGCCGCGAGGTTGTTGACGGCGATCTCTATCATTGCAGCTCCCCTGTAAACCTAATAATGCTATCGGCGTATTGTATCCCAGCGCAACGCATGCGTGGTGCAGGGCATGTGAACACCCCTCATATGGGACAACAAACCACGCCCCAAAGATTGTAACCCCCTACTTCGTGCGCGGGATACCCAGCACGTCGAGCGCGTTGGCCATAATGGACTGGAACGGCACCGCAGCGGCATCTGAGCCGCTCGGCGTTCCGTCGAGCGTGATATAGCACAGCACCTTGGGCGATTGCGCCGGCGCAAAGCCCATAAAGGACGACATGTAGTTCTCCTTGAGGTAGCCGCCGTTCTCGTCGGCACGTTCGGCCGTACCGGTCTTACCCGCCACGTCATAGCCGTCAACCGCACCGCCAACGCCCGTTCCCTCGGACACGACCGTCTGCATGCACGATGTCACCTGCGATGCGGCGTCCTCCGAAATCGCGCGCTCGCCTTCGCCCCAGTCCTTCTCGTCGCCTTTGCTGGACTTATAGAAGTGCGGGGTCATCATCACGCCGCCGTTGGCGATGCCGCCCACGGCACGTGCGATCTCAATCGGCGAGACAGACAGCGCCTGCCCAAAGCTCATCGAGCCCAGCGTGGCGCCGTCATACCGGTCACGCTCCTTGACGATGCCCAGGCTCTCGCCCGGAAAATCGACACCCGAGCTGTGACCGATGCCCCACTTGTCCACATAGGCGGCAAAGTCGTCGGCACCGATTTTGCGCCCCACCAGGACAAAGCCCACGTTGGACGAACGGCGCATCATCTCGCGCACATCCATGGTCATGGCATAGTCGCGCTTGTCGGCATCGGTGACGGTATCGTCGCCCACCTTGATACTCGCCGGCACCTCAAACGACGTACTCGATCGCACTACGCCCAAGTCGAAGCCGGCGCCCGCCACGAGTGTCTTAAAGACCGAGCCGGGCTCGTAGGCGTCGGTTACCAGGCGCAGGTTCATATCCTCGGTCTTGGCGTTTTCCAAATCGGTCTGGTCGTAGGTCGGATACGAGCAGGCGGCGAGAATTTCGCCGGTCGTGGGGTCGGTGACCAAAGCCGAGCCGTTCTTGGCCTTTGTCTTCTCGACAGCCTCTGCCAGAGCGTCCTCAGCCGTACGCTGGATATTGACATCGAGCGTCGTCACGATATCAACGCCGTCGACCGCAGCCACCTTTTTATAGGCACCGCCCGCGATATAGCTGCCGTCCCTCGCGCGCTCGCGTACGAGAGAACCGTTCGTGCCGGTCAAAAGCTTGTTGTATTGCTTTTCGAGACCCGTCAAGCCGTCGTTGTCTACATTCACTACACCCAGCACCTGCGATGCCAGATTGCCGTATGGATATACGCGCTTCATGGCCTGCTCAAAAAGCACGCCGGGCAGGTTCTTCTTCTCCAGCGCCGCAGCATCGTCTTCGTCCACCTGGCGCTTGATATACACCCAGGTTCCATCGGACTCGACGAGCTTACGGCAGGTCTTTTTATCGATTCCAGTTGCCTTGACCAGCGCCGACACCGTCTTGTCAACATCCTCGACAAGCTGCGGGTTCACGGCGATGTTGCGACATTCGACCGACGACGCCAGCACGTTACCGTTGCGGTCGTAGATGGTGCCACGTTTGGCATAGAGGGTCTGCGCAAGCAGGCGCCGCGCATCGGCACGCTCGCGCAGCTTATCGGCTTCGACAATTTGATAGTCGGCAAGGCGAAAGACGCCCAAGCCCAAGCCAAGCCCAATGAATCCCATGACGGCTTTGCGGCGAGGCAGCGGCGTGCCTGTGAGCCATTCGGTCGACGAACTCTTGCGCGACCTGGTGTTATGCACTTGAGGGCCGCCCGAGCCGCGAAGTCGCGACGCCGGGTCGTTGCCACGGGACCGCCCGGCGTTGTAAGATTGCCGACCCGTTCCTTGATAACCAGAACGTCCCCGCGACGAGGGACGTCCAGAACCGCGGCCCCCATCGGAACCGCGGCGATAGTCATTTGTCATACTCAGCTACCGTCTTGCTACTGAGCGGTCGCGGTCGCGTTGGCGCCCGCGGCTGCATCCTGCGAAAAGTCAAGTGTAACGCTCTCGCTGGGCTCCACCATGCCATAGGCGCCCGCAAGGTCGCGAATGCGCGTGTCGGCGCCATAGACCGAATGCATGACCTCCAGGTCGGAGCTCTCATCGGTCGCCTTTTCGAGCGTGTTGGTTAGCTCGGCGTTGCTGTTGAGCACCTGGGCCGTAACGCCGGCGAGCGCCACGCGGGCGACGCCGATCGTCATGAAGATAGCCGCAATGATGCAAAACGTTTTAAGAACGCTCATGAAAACCGGGCTTACCGCCTGGTTTGCCTGACGGCCCGCGCCCGTGTAGACATCAAAGCGCGGCGTGCGTTGCTCACGGGGAGCAACGGGGACCTGCGGTGTCTCACGATAGGCGGGCATGGCGTTCATATCATAGGCAAGTGCTGCGCTTGAAGTGTTGTAGCCCATGATATGCCGCCTCCCATCCCGAGTACGTTGGTAGTGTGTTTAAGCTTCGTTTATGGTGCGAGCGGGAGGTCCAATATCGCGCGGTCGCGCCTACAGACGCTGCGCCACGCGGATTTTGGCTGATCTCGCCCGAGGGTTGCGCTCAACCTCATCAGGCTGGGCAACCAAGGGTTTGCGGGTGATGACCTTGAGTATCGGCACGTTGCCGCACACGCACACCGGAATCTCCGGCGGACACGTGCACCCCTGGCTCATCTCCTTAAAGTGGTTCTTTACGATACGGTCCTCGAGCGAGTGATACGAGATGACGCAGATACGTCCGCCCGGGTTGAGCCACCTGGTGGCGGCATCAAGCCCTCGTTCGAGCACATCGAGTTCGTGATTAACCTCGATGCGAATGGCCTGGAAACTTTTCTTGGCCGGGTGTCCGCCATGCCGACGAGCGGCAGCCGGGATACCCGCCTTGATGATCTCGACAAATTGGCCGGTGGTTTCGATCGGTTCTTGCTCGCGGCGGCGCACGATCTCGCGCGCGATCTGCGAGGCGAACTTCTCTTCGCCGTAGACGCGTAGAATCCGGGCGAGGTCGTGTTCGTTATAGGTGTTGATGACCTCAGCTGCGTTTAAGGTGTTATTACCCGGATCCATCCGCATGTCCAATGGGGCGTCCTCGTTATACGAAAAGCCCCTGCCAGGGATATCGAGTTGCGGTGACGAAACGCCCAAATCGAACAGGAAGCCATCGACCCCGGGCACCTCGGCCGAGCAAAGCAGCTCGTCCAAGTCGCCGAAGTTGCCCTTCAGCAGCTGGTGCGGAACACCGGGAACCTCGCGGTCCAGACGGGCGCCAGCGGCCTCGAGGGCCATGTCGTCCTGATCGACGCCGAGCAAAAGGCCCGTCTCCCCCACCTGCGCAGCCATCTTTACCGAATGGCCGGCACCGCCAAGGGTACAATCGCAGACAACGGAGCCGCTCTTTAGCCGCAGCGACTCAAGCACTTCGCCGAGCATGACAGGTTCATGCCGATATTCTTGTGTCAAGATCCCACGCTCCATCCGTTACCCGTGCCTTGCCCTTACGAGAAGAAGAGGTCCAGCAGAGCCTCGTCGTCATCGTCCTCATCGGCCGCGGCGCGATCCCAAACCTCAAGGTGGTCGTAGTTGCCCACAACCGTGACCTCGCGGTCGAGGTTCGCCTGCTTGCGGAGAGACTCGGAAAGACCGATACGACCGGCGCTGTCCACGTCCATCGACGTGGTGCGCTTGTTGATCGCCCTCATGAGCTTCTGGTCGTTGATGTCGCGCGGGTTAAAACCCTCGTGGCCCTCACGACCCGCGAAGAGTCCTTCGACCCACTTATCGAAGGCCTCGGCAGAGAACACGTACAGAGCATCGACATCCAGGGCTTTGAACACGCGAACGTGCTCTCCAAGCTCCTCGCGAAGGGGTGCAGGCAGGGACAGACGGCCTTTTGCATCGAGATTGCGCTCGTATGCGCCAGTCATTCCCATGTGCGCCCTCCCCTCGGTTACTCAGATGGCACGTACGCGGGGAACCACCCCGCCTGTCGACGTCATTAATAATATGGGGAACCGCCCCATTTTTCAACACCTTTCCCCACCTCTTCCCCCACTCCGCCCCACCACTCCACCCACCATATATTGCAAAACACCCCCAATCATATGTTCGAAAACACAATATGTTGTGTTTACAGCAACGGCGGGATGCCACCTGTGGCCCCCCGCCGTTCATCCTCAACCTTCAAGTTGACCTTGAGGCGATTTTTGCGTCCCTTTACATGCCGTTCACATCGCCCCCAAACTCCCCCACCCAAGGCACGTGCGGCCCACCACCGCGACGACATGTGGCGAAAAATAGAACGGGCCCCAGATTGCCCATGCACGCGCAAAAGCACGCCGCGGCAATCTGGGGCCCGTTCCCAAATACCTATTAATTTGCAGGTCAGCGATGTGCTAACGATGCGCCAGCGGATGCGCCGCCAGATAGACCTCGGTCAGTTGCGTACGATCGACATGCGTGTAGACCTGCGTGGTCGATATATCGGCATGTCCCAAGATCTCCTGTAGCACACGGAGGTCTGCGCCGCCCGCAAGCATATGGGTGGCAAAGGAGTGACGCAGCGTATGGGGATGGAGCCCCACCAGCCCCACCTGGCGCCCATAGCGCTCACAGATGGCATGGATGCCCTGGCGCGACAGACGGCGGCCGTTCTTATTTAAAAAGACCGCCGAGGTCTCGGTTCCGCGGGCATGGGCCGCCAAGCGAGTACGCCCCTCAGTTACATAGAGCGTCAGAGCTCGCGCCGCGCTTCCCACCAGCGGGGACAGGCGTTCCTTTGAGCCCTTACCGCGAACGAGCACAAAGCCATCGTCGATATGGATATCGCCCACATCGAGCCCCACCAACTCGCTCACACGCAAACCGCATCCGTAGAGCACTTCCAAGATGGCATGGTCGCGCAAGCCCATCTCGCCCTCGGGGAAGTCTTGATCGAGCAGCGCCGAGACATCCTCCACCGATAGATACTCCGGCAAACGCTCAGCCTTTTTAGGCAGGCGCAACGCCGCCGTTGGATTTTGGGCCACAGCCCCATCGCGCACCAAAAAGGCATGCAGGCCCTTCACTGCCGCAAGCGCACGCTCCACCGAGGCATCGGAATAGCCCCCATCGCGACGGTCGGCGACAAAGCCCTCCACGACCTGACGGGTCACCTCTTCAAAAGACACAATACCCGCCCGCTCCAGATAGGCGCAGTACGTCGTCAGGTCACGACGATAGGCCGCAATCGTGTTGCGCGCCAAACCCCGCTCGACCGCGAGGTAATCGAGATACTCCCCCGCCGCCACGGCGAGCGACGAGGGAGTAGCTCCGGTATGTTCTTTGTTCGCCGGCACCCTTAGTCCGTAGCGAGGTTCATGGGCGTCACCTGCAGGCGATCGACACCCTCGTGCCGACCGATCGAGGCACGCACGAACTCTCGGAACAGCGGCTGCGGGTTGGTCGGACGGCTCTTGAACTCGGGGTGAGCCTGGGTTGCCACATACCACGGATGCACATCGCGCGGCAGCTCGACCATCTCGACCAAGCGCTCGTCGGGCGAGAGGCCAGAGATAACCAAGCCGGCGTCCTCGAGCTGGTCGCGGAAGGCGTTGTTGAACTCAAAGCGGTGACGGTGACGCTCGTAGACGAGTTCCTCGCCATATGCCTCGCGAGCAAGGGTATCGGCGGCGAGCTTGCACGGATAGGCGCCCAGGCGCATGGTGCCGCCCTTCTCGGTCACGTCCTCCTGCGAGCTCATCAGATCGATGACGCTAAACGGGCCGTCCGGATCGAACTCAGAGGAGCTGGCGCCGGCAAGGCCGACGACGTTGCGGGCGAACTCGCACACGGCCACCTGCATACCCAGGCAAATACCCAGATACGGAATCTTGTGCTCACGGGCAAACTCGGCCGCGAGGATCTTGCCCTCCAGGGCGCGCTTGCCAAAGCCGCCGGGGACCAGGATGCCCGAGGCGTCGCCCAAAACCTCGGAGACATTCTGCTCGTCGAGGCTCTCGCCGTCGACCAGCTGGACGTCCACATGGCGATCGTAGAAGACGCCCGCATGGTGCAGGGCCTCGATAACCGACAGGTACGCATCGGGCAGCTGCGTGTACTTACCCACGACGGCGATCTTCACCTTGTCGGCGTGATGGTTGGCGTGATTCTGTTTGCGCAGGAACTCGTTCCACTCGCTCATGTCGCGCTCACGCGGATCCAGACCCAGGCGCTCGCAAATGCGCAGGTCAAAGTCCTGCTCGGCGAGCAGCTGCGGAACATCGTAAATGCTCGCGCAGTCCTCGTTGGTAAAGACGCAGTCGGTGTCGACGTCACAGAAACTCGCGATCTTGCCGCGGATGGCGTCGTCAATATGGTGATCGGAGCGTAGCACGATGATGTCGGGCTGGATACCAAAGCTGCGGAGCTCTTTGACGGAGTGCTGTGTGGGCTTGGTCTTGACCTCGTGGGCGGCGGCAATATAGGGAACGAGCGACACGTGGATGTAGCAGACGTTCTCGGGGCCGGCCTCCTTGCGGTACTGACGGATGGCCTCGACAAACGGTTGGGACTCGATGTCGCCGATCGTGCCGCCCAGCTCGGTGATGACTACATCGGAGCCGGTCTGCTCCTCGATGCGGCGAAACTTGTCCTTAATGGCATTGGTGACGTGAGGAATCACCTGCACGGTACCGCCCAAAAAGTCGCCGCGACGCTCGCGGGCGATTAGGCTTTTGTAGATGGCACCGGTCGTAAAGTTGGAATCGCGGGTCAGGTTCTCATCAATAAAGCGCTCGTAATGACCCAGGTCCAGGTCGGACTCGTAACCGTCCTCGGTAACGAAGACCTCACCATGCTGGAAGGGGCTCATGGTACCGGGGTCGACGTTCAGATACGGGTCGGCCTTTTGCATCGTTACTTTGTAGCCACGCGACTTGAGCAGACGGCCCAGCGAGGCCGCGGTAATACCCTTGCCCAGGGACGAAACCACACCACCGGTTACGAACACATGCTTGGTCATATTGAGTTACCTGCACTTCCCGTAGAAGTTGTTTATCCACATCTTACGGGTCTTCATTGTAATACTCGCGCCGCGGACCGTTCGCAATTTTTCTCGCGTGCGATTGCATTTCTCAGTCTTGAAACAAAACGCCGCCCGGTGTCCCAGGCAGCGTCGCTATGGCAAGGGTTACATGCTGCTATCGATCAGCAACCTCGTCCTCAAGCATTTCTTGAACGAGCATACCGGTACGGACGCCCTCTAGATACCACTCGCCACGTTCGGTGAGGCAAATGCCATTTGCAAGCTGACCGCCGTCATCGCTATAACGCGAGACGACATCAATCATGCCTTCGGAATCCAAGCGATCGATTGCGGCGCGGGCACGATACGGCGAAACCCCCACGCACTCGGCAAGCGTTTTGCGCGAGAAACCATACGGCCCGCCATTGTCTTCGGTTTGCCGGTCGATCTCCATCAACACCAGCACCTCGACACGCTTCATATCGTTGACACTCGCACGACCCTTGCCCGCCATAGCAGCCTCCTCAAACCGAGCACGAGCATTTAACGCGCCGTGCGCGACCGGCGTATCCCGCAAAGGATGTTACATCAGCGTTATTGTATACCGCTCAAATCACTTATAGGCAGGTAAACGGGCTATTTTTAACCCAAACAAAGGCAATGTTGATAAAATAAGCCGCATAGGGCATATACCCCATGCGGCCTAATCAGACCAATCGTCTCGTTTTAGCGGTGAAAGAATCCACGACGCTCGAATTTAGGCTCGCAGCACACATTGATGCCCAGCTTGCGCAGCACCGTCTCGTCAGTCGGCGAGATGATAACGCTAAAGAAGGCGTCGCAGCCGCGGAGCTGCTCCAGGCCCGAAAGGACACGGGCGGCAGTCTCACTCGTAGCCGAGGTGATCGACAACGCCATGAGCGTCTCGTCGGTATGGAGGCGAGGGTTTTTGCTACCCAGGAAATGCGTCTTGAGCTTGCTGATGGGCTCGATCGCCTCGTCGCTGATGACTTCGAGCTCTAGGTCCACGCCCGAGACATGCTTGAGGGCGTTCATGATCAGCGAGCTCGCGGCACCCAGGCGCGTTGAGGTCTTACCGGTCACAACAGAACCGTCCGGCATGACCATGGCGCCCACGGGACCGCCCGTCAGTTGCTCTCTGGTGAGGGCAGCCGAGCGCGCCGGCGAATAGTTTTTATCGATGCCGGCCTTTTTCATGATGAGTTTGAGACGATCGACCTGTTCGTCGCCCACGCCGGTACGGCGCACGCTTTCAACCGCGGCAAAATAGCGGCGCACGATCTCCATCTTGGAGGCATCACGGCAGGCATCGTCGTCGGTAATGGCAAAGCCAACCATGTTGACGCCCATGTCCGTAGGGCTCTGATAGGGGCTCTCGCCCAGAATCTTTTCCATAAGGGCGCGAACAACCGGGAATGCCTCAACATCACGGTTGTAATTGACCGTGGTCTTGTTGTAAGCCTCAAGATGGAACGAATCGATGATGTTGGCATCGTCAAGGTCTGCCGTGGCGGCCTCGTAGGCGATATTGACCGGATGCGTCAGAGGAAGATTCCAGACCGGGAAGGTCTCGAACTTGGCATAGCCAGCGGCGGTACCGTGCTCATGCTCGTGATACAGCTGCGACAGGCAGGTGGCAAGCTTGCCCGAGCCAGGGCCGGGTGCCGTCACGACAACGAGCGGACGCGTGGTCTCGACAAACTCGTTCTTGCCGTAGCCTTCGTCAGAAACAATCAGATCGACATCGTGCGGATAGCCCTCGATGGGATAATGCAGCTTGGCGGGAATACCGAGCGCGTTCAGACGATTGCGGAAGACATCGGCAGCGGGCTGGCCGGCATACTGCGTGATTACCACGGCGGCAACGGCAAATCCATTCCCTCGGAACAGATCGACCAGGCGCAGGACGTCTTCATCATAGGTAATACCCAAGTCGCCACGGGCCTTGTTCTTCTCGATATGGTTCGCATTGATTGCAATGATGACCTCGACGTCATCGGCGATGCTCTTGAGCATGCGAAACTTGCTGTCCGGCTCAAAGCCCGGCAGCACGCGGCTGGCATGATAGTCATCGAACAGCTTGCCGCCAAACTCCAAATACAGCTTGCCGCCAAACTGCGAGATGCGCTCCTTAATATGAGCAGCCTGCAGCTCGATATACTTCGCATTGTCGAAACCCTGGCGCATGTATGGCTCCCGTCCCGTTTCCCAATTAAGTCCCTACGCGATTATAGCGAAGCCTGCCCTTCCCAAAGGCCAGGCCAACAACGGGCACCAACCAAACACGCCACCACGCAACCGCAAGGAACCCGGGTAGTCTATTTGGGACGGCACCACCTTGCGCCAACAATAGAAACGTCGTAGGAAGATGCAATGTCAGCGAGCGCCGCCCAGAACGAACAAGTTGGCATGAAAAAGGCAAGGCATAGACCTTTTGGTCATGCCTTGCCTTTTGAATGACAAATTGTCGTTCTGGACGGCGCGCAGCGTCGACTGGTTGCGCGGTTCGTAGAGCCGCGCAACATAAGTGCGCCTCCCCCCGCGCACGGAACGGGAGGAGGCTAAAGGTAGGAGTCTACCGGTGGGGTTACCCCACCGGACAGACGATGACCAGGTGATCCTTTACAGGATCGTCATGGTTTCCGTGGGGTACCCAAGGGGTACTTAGAGCATCACGCAAGCGATGGTCAGGATGACGGCGCAGACGACGGAGAGAGCGACGATGAGCTTAAGAGCAAACTTGAGCCAGGTCGTCCACTCGATCTTGGCCAGGGCAAGACCGCCCATGATGGCGCCAGAGGTCGGGGTGAACAGGTTCACGACGCCGATGGCGGCGGAGAAGATCATGACCATGACCTCGGGCGAGAAGCCGAGCTTAACAGCCAGCGGTCCCATGATGGGCATGGAGACAGTAGCCATACCGGAGGTCGAGGGGATCAGGAAGGACAGGCCAAAGTAGACCAGGAAGCTCATGGGAGCGAAGATCACGCCGGACAGACCAGCCAGAGCATTGGCGGCAGCGTCGAGGACGTAGACGTCGAGGCCGGTGCTAGCCATGAGGACGGAGATACCACGGGCGAGAGCGATGACGAGGACAACGGACATCATGTCGGCAGCGCCGGTGATGAAGGTGTTGACGATCTGCTTCTCGGACAGGCCACCGATGATACCGATCAGGATAGCCATGAGGAAGAACCAGGTGGAAGCCTCGTCGAAGTACCACTGGCCAATGGGCAGGCCGGTGATCAGGGCAGACCAGCCCTGAACGATGGCGTTACCGTCGGCGTCATAGACAGCGCCAGCATCGAAGAAGTTGGCGACGCCCTCGTTGAGGTCGGCCAGCGGGATGAAGCCGACGATCATGACGACGAAGGTGAAGGCAAAGGCGATCAGAACACCCTTCTGACGACCGGTGAGCTTGACTTCCTTGTTAACCTCGGAAGCAGCCTTGCCGTGAGCCTCTTCGGCGTCCTTGAGCTCCTGCATCGAAAGGATGGTGGAGCCCTTGTCGGCCTTGACCTTCTTGGCATAGCTCATAACGAAGACGATGGACATGGCGGTGGTAACGATCCACAGGACGGCACCGAGGCCGATGATGATGGACTGGTTGACCTCAATGCCAACGCCGGTCAGAGCGTCGACGGCAGCGCCGACGGCGAACGGGTTAACCGTGGAGCCGAGGCAGCCGCAGCCAGCGCCGAGCAGGACGGTAGCGGCGCCGACCATGGGGTCGAAGCCAGCAGCCATCATGGTGGCGGCGAGCAGGGCGTAGAAGGGAACGGTCTCCTCGCACATACCATAGGTGGTACCACCGAGGGAGAAGATGAGCATCAGCACGGGAATGAGCATGATCTCATTGCCCTTAAGCTTCTGCACCAGAACGGCAATGCCGTTGTCCAGGGCGCCGGTCTCGGTCATCATGCCGAGGAAGCCGCCGAGGATCATAACGAAAAGGCAGACGGGCAGAGCGTCAGCGAAGCCCTTGACCGGGGCGGTGCAGAAATCGCTCAGGCGGGCAGCGGTAACCGCGCCGCCGGACGTACCGGAGACGATAACGGTAACAACCGCGACGATTGCCAGCAGAGCAAGAAGAATGGTGAACGATGAAGGCATACCGCGCTTTTTCTTAGCGGTCTCAGTCATAGTTCTCATCCCCCCTTCATAAATCATTTACTGATCTCGCCCAAAGCGGCTCTTCCGTGCCGTGCATGTCGCTCGGTGCGAGATTTTTACCAGACAAAAGCGCTCGGGGTGCGCAGCAATGCACCCCGATCGAGATGCTAGATGCTCTTACTTGAGCGTAGCGTACATGACAGCCTTGATGGTGTGCATGCGGTTCTCGGCCTCGTCGAAGACCTTGGAAGCGGGGCTCTCGAAGACCTCGTCGGTGACCTCCTGCTCGGTGATGCCGAACTGCTCGCACTTCTCGGCGCCAATCGTGGTGTTGGTGTCGTGGAAGCTGGGCAGGCAGTGCAGGAAGATGGCACCCGGGTTGGCCATAGCCATGACCTCGGAGGTGACACGATACGGGGTGAGCTGAGCGATGCGCTCGGCCCAGACCTCGTCGGGCTCGCCCATGGAGACCCACACGTCGGTGTAGATAACGTCGGCACCGGTGACGCCGTCCTTGACGTCGGTGGTCAGCTTGATGGTGCAGCCGTTGGCCTCGGCGATGGGCTTGCAGGCCTCGATGACGTCGTCGGCGGGCATGCACTCCTCGGGGCCGCAGGCCACGAAGTTCATGCCGAGCTTGGAGCAGACAACCATGAGGGAGCGAGCGACGTTGTTCTTGCAGTCGCCCATGAAGACGAGGGTCTTGCCCTTGATGTCGTAGTTGAAGTTCTCCTGGACGGTCAGGATATCAGCGAGCATCTGGGTGGGGTGCCACTCAGTGGTCAGGCCGTTCCACACGGGCACGCCGGACTTAGCGGCGAGCTCCTCGACGTCGTCCTGGGCAAAGCCACGGAACTCGATGCCGTCATACATGCGGCCGAGAACGCGAGCGGTGTCCTCGATGGACTCCTTCTTGCCCATCTGCGACGAACCCGGATCGAGGTAGGTAACGCCCATGCCCAGATCCATGCCGCCGACCTCAAAGGCGCAGCGGGTACGAGTGGAGGTCTTCTGGAAGAGCAGAACGATGTTCTTGCCCTCGAGATAGCGGTGCGGAACGCCAGCGCGCTTCATATCCTTGAAGTTCTTGGAGAGCTTGAGCAGGTACTCAATCTCCTCGGTGGTGAGGTCGAGAAGCTTGAGGAAGCTACGGCCGGAGAGGTTAACACCCATGGTTCGTTTCCTTTCGAAGAAATGAATTCCTTAATTACTTACGTAATGCTACCCGTTTGACGGGCGAAACCGGTGCGGCTGTAGGGAGACCGCACCGGAAACGAAAAGACTTAGAGGTCCTCGCGCCAGAAGGGCATGCTCATGCAGCGCGGGCCGCCACGG
>NZ_QRMC01000003.1:0-260755 GCF_003472525.1 Collinsella sp. AM10-26 | reverse complement strand
TCGGAAGGCACGTGCAGACCTTTCGTCATGGCCTCCTACCTTTCTTTCGGGCCTTACTGGCCGAATGTATCAGCGCCCCTCCATATGGAACGCTGCTTGCTGACAGCTCTAGTTATATCCAATTTCCACCCGCAATTCCACCTCGCCCCCGAACGGTCAGCAAAGTACGATGAACGGTATATCGCATATGATTTCCCATGATGCACTTCAGTTTCGTAAAGCAGATTTTCCTAGGTAAACGTTATTTTTCTAAGAAATCAAGATTGAACACTCAAAGTTATCCATGATTCAAAATTGCATAGCGAAAACGGTTTTCTGCATATATATGACGCTTGTCCTCGATTCGACCTACATTCGATTATATTCAGCTTGCTATCATTCTTATTCATACATTCTCACCAGTTGAGTGAGGATATAGATCGCTTACTCAAAGCACCGGACGTAAGTGCTTCGGCTCGTCAGCGTTAGAAGTAGGTAAAGATACCGTTCGCGTGATACGCCCGTGCCATAGGTCGACTAAATTGAGACAATAGAGAACAGTGTTAGGCTACCGTCCCCTGTAGGGACTGAACGGACAGATGCATATGCCGAGCAAAATCGAAAAGAAGCAAGCCGCCGCAAAGCTGCGCAAACCGCCGCGCGACTTCTCGTATACGCAGAACCGAGAGCTCAGCTGGCTACGCTTTGATAACCGCGTGCTTGACGAGGCATTCGACGAGACCGTTCCTTTGTTCGAGCGTCTAAAGTTCGTGTCGATCTTCGAGTCCAACCTCGATGAGTTTCTCATGGTGCGCGTGGGCGGCCTGTCCGACCTGGCAGAGCTCAAAAAACAGCCTGTCGATAACAAGAGCAATATGACCGCCTCCGAACAGGTCGATGCCGTCATGGCCGAAATGCCCGGGCTCCTTACCCGTTGGGAGTCCATCTTCAAGAGCATCGAGGGCAAACTCGACGCCCTGGGCGTTCACCGCGCTCGCGTCGATTCGCTTACGCCCGAGGAGCGCACCTTTGTCACCCGCTACTTCCAGGCCTACGTGTCGCCGGTCATCTCGCCGTTGGTCATTGACCCGCGCCACCCCTTCCCCAACCTGCGCAACGGCGCACTCTATCTAGCTTGCGGACTGGACGGTGTCACGGACGAGGAAAGTCTGCTGGGCCTCATCGAGATTCCCGCCTCGATGAACCGCGTGGTCGAGATTCCCTCGCCCGCCGGCACCTACTCCTACATCTTGCTCGAGGACGTCATTCTTGCCTGCTTGGACAGCTGCTTTGGCTCCTATAAGCCGCTCGACCGCGCTCTGATCCGCGTCACCCGCAATGCCGATATCGACCCGGACGGCGAGGGCGTCGAGGAGGAAGAGGATTACCGCCAGCACATGAAGCGCATCCTCAAAAAGCGCTTGCGCCTGCAGCCGGTGGTGCTTGCCGTCTCCGGTTCGCTCGAGAAGGCGACGCTCAAGACCATCCGCAAAGCGCTTGAGCTTTCGCGCCGCTCGGTTTTTACCTGCGATATCCCGCTCGACCTGGACTACGTCTTTGGCATCGAGGGCAAAATTCCCGAGCACCTGCGCAACGAGCTCCTCTTTACGCCGTTTAAGCCGCAGCCCAACCCCACCATCGACATGTCCCGCTCCATTCGCGAGCAGGTGCTGCAGGGCGACAAGTTGCTCTTTTACCCCTACGAGGCCATGAATCCGTTCCTGGACCTGGTACACGAGGCCGCCTACGACCCCGAGTGCATCTCGCTGCGCATCACGCTCTACCGCGTGGCCAAGCAGAGTCGTCTGTGCGAGTCGTTGATTGACGCCGCCGAGAACGGCAAAGAGGTCACGGTGCTCATGGAGCTCCGCGCGCGCTTTGACGAGCAAAATAACATCGAGTGGGCAGAGCGTCTGGAAGAAGCGGGCTGCACCGTTATCTATGGCTCCGAGGGCTTTAAATGCCACTCAAAGATCTGCCAGCTCACCTATCGCGAGGGCATGGCGCTCACCCGACTCACGCTTTTGGGCACCGGTAACTTTAACGAGAAGACGGCCAAGCTCTACAGCGACTTTATGCTCATGACCGCCCATCCCGGGATCGGCGAAGACGCCAACCTGTTCTTCCGCAACCTGTCGCTGGGCAACCTGCGCGGCGACTACCGCTTTTTGGGCGTGGCGCCCGTCGGCCTTAAGCCACTCATCATGCGCGGTCTGGACCGCGAGATCCAACGCGCTCTCGCCGGCGAGCCCGCGCGCGTATTCTTTAAGCTCAACTCGTTGACTGACCGCGAGGTCATCGACAAGATCGCCGAGGCATCGTGTGCCGGTGTGCGCGTGGACATGATCATCCGCGGCATCTCGTGCCTGAAGCCCAACATTGCGGGCAAGACCGAAAACGTGCACGTACGTTCTATCGTCGGACGCTTCTTGGAGCACGCGCGCGTCTATGCCTTCGGCGTGGACTCGGACATGATCTACCTGAGCTCGGCCGACATGATGACGCGCAACACCGAGCATCGCGTAGAGATCGCCTTCCCCGTGCTCGACCCCACCTGCCGCGCGCTGGTGCACGAGTACATGGGCGTGCAGCTGCGCGACAACGTGAAGGCACGCAGCCTGACGAGCGACGGCACCTGGGTTCCCGTAGAGCGAAAAGAGGGTGAGAAGCCCTTTAACTCGCAGGAGTTCCTGTTGGAGCGCACTTATCGCAACGCCGAGTCCGCAGCCGTGGCTTCGGAGCCCGTCGCCAAAGCAAAACCGGAATCCGCACCTGTTCTGGGCCCCAAGCCCAAGCCCCAGGCGGACGTTCCCAAGGTCCAGAAGGTCCAGGCAACCGTCATTGAACCCGACCTGGAATCCGAACCCGAGCCTGCGCCCCAGCCCCAGCCTCGGCCGCAGACCGTCAAGTCCGCGCCCCATGCAAGCGCCCACCGCGAGAAACCCGCCGGCAAGACCAAGGCCATCGAGCGCCATCGCCCCGGCCGCGTGCGTATGGGTCTGGGCCTGATCGGCTTAGGCCTTAAGACGCTCATTACCGGCAAGACGAAATAGACGTTTGTAGAAGCGCCCCGAATTTGAGGAATGCCTCAGGTACGGGGCGCTTTTCCCTGCTACCATGGTTGCGGACAACAACGCGAATGACAGGCAGGAATATGAAGCTCACCGTAGAATCGATGACGTATGGCGCCGATGGTCTGGCGCACGCCGACAACGGCAAGGCCGTATTTGTACAGGGCGCCGTGGCGGGCGATACCGTCGAGGTCGAAATCGTGCAGGACGGCAAGTCGTTTATGCGCGCCCGCGCCACCGAGATTCTTGAGCCGAGCCCCGATCGAATTCAGCCTCCCTGCCCCTTCGTGGGCGTCTGCGGTGGCTGCTCGTGGGGCAATCTCTCGCGCACCGCTCAGCTTGCCGCCAAGGAGCAAAACCTGCGCTCCACGCTCGAGCGCATCGGCAAGTTCACCCCCGAGCAAGTCGACGAGCTGGTGCAGCCCATCCGCCACACCAAGGACGATTGGGGCTACCGCAATAAAATTGAGCTCGAACCGACCGTCGTTAACGGCCGCGTTCGTCTTGGCATGCACGGCGTCGATCCCAGCAAGATCGTGACCGTCGATTCGTGCCCGCTGTTCGATAAGCGTTTTCCCAAGGCGCTCAAATCGGTCGTCGGCGCGCTTAACTATCTGAGCGGCAGCCACGACCTGGGCTTGGAGCGCGTGGGCATTCGCGCCTCGCGTCGCACCAAAGCGCTCGAGGTCGCGCTCTGGACGCCCACGGGCTCGTTCCCGCGCTCGCAAGTCTCGCGCGTGCTGGCAGACGCCGCACACCCCACGAGCATAGTGCGCGTTATGAGCAAGGGTGAGAAGAAGGCCCGCCGCGTCTCCAAGGTTGAGATGCTCGCCGGTGAGGGCTCCTGGACCGAGAACATCGCCGACGGCCAGATGCGCCTTTCGGCCCCGTCGTTTTTCCAGGTCAACACCAAGGGTGCCGAGATTTTGATCGAGCTTGTCATGGAGGCGCTCGACCCGCAGGAAGACGAACTTGCCGTGGACCTGTATTGCGGAGCTGGAACCTTCACCCTGCCGCTCGCCCGCCGCTGCGACTTTGTTGCCGCCGTCGAGGCCTACGGCCCGGCCGTGCGCGACCTGCGCCGTAACCTGGAGATCAACAAACTCGATAACGTCGATGTCATCGGCGGCGACGCGGTGCGCGAGTTCCCCGATCAGGACGCCGATGTCCTGGTGGTCGACCCGCCGCGTGCAGGCCTCGCCCCCGAGGCGATCGACCTTATCGCCAGCACGAGTGCTCGCGATGTCGCCTACGTGAGCTGCGACCCGGCCACCCTGGCGCGCGATCTCAAACGCTTTGTCGAAGAAGGCACCTTCTCCCCCGTAAAGATCACGCCAGTCGACCTGTTCCCGCAAACCTTCCACTGCGAAACCGTCGTCCACCTCAAGCGCAACTAACCCAACTGCTCGAACCCACCGCCCAAATGATTTTTCTGGGACGGGGATTTAATGATCATTGTGTACCGAATGATCATTAAATCCCCGTCCCAGAAAAATCATTTGGGAATGGGGCATGGCAAGCATGAGTCTTCGGGGTATAAGACGGCTAATTGTATGCCGCCCTATGAAAGGAACCCTCATGCCCAGCGTTGCCGTTCTCGCCGCCGATGGCTTTGAAACTATTGAATGCCTGACCATGGTCGATGTCATGCGTCGCGGCGGCGTGCGTGCCACGCTCGTCTCGATCATGCCCACGCGTGAGGTCGTAAGCTCGCTGCAGATCCCCGTGACCTGCGATGCGCTCTTTGATGAGATCAATTTTGACGAGTACGACTGCGTCGTGCTGCCCGGCGGCCTGCCCGGTGCCACCAACCTGCGCGCCGATCAGCGCGTCTGCGACGTGGTCTGCGAGTTCGCCGCGACCAAGCACGTCGCCGCCATCTGCGCCGCCCCGTTTATCCTGGGTGAGCTCGACCTGCTCGAGGGGCGCCACGCCACTTGCTTCCCTGGCTTTGAGAAAAGCTTCCCCGAAGGCGCCTATACCGGCGAGAAGGTTACGCAAGACGGCAACATCATCACCGCCAGCGGCATGGCCCAGTCGCTCCCCTTTGCGCTTGAGCTGCTGCGCACGCTCGCCGGCGACAAGGCCGTCGAGAAGGTTGCCGAGGGCATTCAGCTATGATTTTAGCTTCGCAATCACCGCGCCGCATCGAGTTGATGCGCGAAGCGGGCTATGACATTCGCGTGATTCCAGCAGATATCGACGAGACGCCTTTTGATGGCGAAGCTCCGCTTACGCTCGTCGAGCGCCTGGCACGCGCCAAAGCCGCTGCCGTCGCCGCTGAACACGCCGAGCCCAACGAGCTGACCGTCGCTGCCGATACTATCGTCACGTTTGACGGTAGAATTTTGGGCAAGCCCGCAAATGAGGACGAGGCGCGCGCCATGCTCCGCGAGCTTTCGTGCCGCACGCACCAGGTGGCGACCGGCGTCTGCATCGTCAAGGCCGGCGACGCCACGGCTCCGCACGCCGCCGAGAGCCTGTCGTTTGTCGATGTGACCGACGTGACGTTCTATGAGCTCACCGACGAGCAGATTGAGCTCTACGTCGCCTCGGGCGAGCCCATGGACAAAGCCGGCGCCTACGGCATCCAGGGCGTCGGCGGGCGCATGCTCGTGCATGATATTTCGGGCGACTTCTACAACGTGGTGGGCCTGCCCATCGCTCGCGTCGCGCGCGCGATTCAAAAACTCTCGTAATTGCACCTGGCGCTGGGTATCCCCCAGCGCCTACAATTTTGGCGTACCGTACGGATCCCGACCGGGCACATGGCGCGGCGGAAAACCGATAGGAGTTAAACATGGATACACTGCTCGAGGCCATTGACGTCTGCGATGTCGATGGCTTTTGCTTTGGCAACTACACGGACGAGGAGGCCGGCACCGGTTGCACCGTAATCGTGGCACCCGAGGGCGCCACCGGCGGCGCTGACGTTCGCGGCGGTGCTCCAGCATCGCGCGAAACCGACCTGCTGCGACCCGAGAACACCGTCGACAAGGTCCACGCCGTCTGCCTTTCGGGCGGATCGGCCTTTGGTCTGGAGGCCGCAAGCGGCGTCGCCCGCGAGCTCGAGAGCCGCGGCATCGGCCTTCCCGTCGGCCCCACGCAGGTGCCTATCGTGTGCTCCAGCTGCATCTTCGACCTCGCCTTTGGCGATCCCACCGTTCGCCCCGACATAGAGGCCGGCATCGCCGCCGTGCGCGAGGCACTCGACAACACCCCCACCACACTCGAGCAGGGCAATGTGGGCGCCGGCACCGGCGCTACCGTAGGTAAGCTCATGGGCCCCGCCACCTGCATGAAGGCCGGCCTTGGCACTGCCGCCGTGGCGCTCGGTCCCGTTAAGGTAGGCGCCGTGGTTTCGGTCAACGCCTGCGGCAACGTCGTCGACCCGACCACGGGCGAGTGGGTGGCAGGCATGCGCGCAGCAGCCGATAGCGACCAGATCATCGATATGGAGCTCGCCGCTTTTGCCGCCGCCGGCTCTATGCAGATGCCGCTCGACCGCATCAACACCACCATCAGCTGCATCGTCACCAACGTTGAGCTCACCAAGGCTCAGGCCACCAAGGTCTCCCAGATGGCCGCAGACGCCTATGCGCACGCCATCCGCCCCACGCACACCACCAACGACGGCGACACCATCTACACCCTCGCCAGCGGCAAACTAGACGCTCAGACAAGCGCCGCCGTACCCCTAGACCTGCTGGGCATGCTCGCCGTAAGGGCCCTACAGACCGCCATCGTAAACGGAGCCAAAACCGCCAAAACCTCCCACGGCATCCCCGGCGCCGCAAAGTAACCTCACCTGACCGGTTGCCCGGTAGGGCTTGGTTATGTTTGCTGCTCTACAGTCCTGGCTCGCACGAAGAGCGCATTAAGTGCTCTTCGGCTCGTGCGGAACTCGCGACAAACATAACCAAGCCCCACCGGGCAACCTACTCAACCAGATCCCTTTCAGCCCAGGCCCCTGTGTACCGCGCGTCCAAGATCTTCAAATTCAGCCGTCTGACATAAAGCGAGACATAGCAGAGGACCCCTGGTCCTTAACTTGATACGAGTTCCGCACGCAAAGGAGGCGCCAGTGGCGCCTCCGTCTTGCGCAGGACTGTCCGAAGTAGCAAGTTAAGGACCAGGGGTCCCCGTAACCCGAGCGTTTCTGCCCTAGTTGAATTTGAAGATCTTTGAGGCAAGACGGTATAGGCCGAGTGTGGTTTTGTCCCCGGCCCGTCCGCGCAGGTTGGTAAAGAAGCCGACCACGCCGTAGCGCGCACGACGATACATGCGCTCGTCGTAGGACTTCAAATCGCCCCACAGCGTCTTCAGACGCTCATCGGCACAATCCTCATCGGAAAGCTTGGTAAGCACCGAGCAAATCGCCATCATCATGGTGAAATAGCCCATCATGTACGAGCGCAGACGCGACGACTCAACATCGCTGTACAGGTGGAATGATTCCATCATGATGCGCGTAACGCGGAACTGCTGGTCCAGGCGTTTAACCATCGTCGCCTCGTTGACGCTCTGGCCCTCGCGACCGATAAAGTAGCGGTAGAGGTCGATGTCGGCGTAATAGATAGTCTTGCAACGCGGCAGCGGCACGTAGGCGTAGATGTTGTCCACATAGAACGTGTGCGGCGGCATGGGAAGGTTGGACTCGCGCAGTACATCCGTGCGATAGCACAGGCTGTGCATGAGTAGGTTCTGGTCCAGGCGGAAATGACCGATCTGGTCCCAGGTAAAGATCTTTTTGCGCGGCAGGGCAAACTTGTAACCGATAGCGGTATGCGTGCCCTCGTAAACCTTCTCGTACACGTAGTTCGAGATAAACAGGTCCACGCGCTGGTCGCGCTCCTCAAAGCCGCGCAGGATCGAAAGCATGGTCGAAAGGGCTGCGCCGTCGAGCCAGTCGTCCGAGTCGACAACCTTGTAATAGGTGCCCTGCGCCTCGCACAAGCCCGAAAGGACGGCGATACCGTGGCCGCCATTCTCCTGATGCACCGCGCGGATAATGCCGGGGTAACGCGCCTCCCACTCGTCGGCCTTAGCGGCCGTCTCGTCCTTGGAACCGTCATCGACGATGATAATCTCGATATCGGTGGCGTAATTGCTCCCCTCCAGAATAGAGGTGATGCAATGGTCCATGTCCTTGGCGGCGTTATACGAGGGAATACCGAATGTAATAACTTTATGCATGGCAGGCGATAATCTCATCCGATAGGTCGAGGGCGGAGTTGGTCACAGCATCCATATCGTAGTAGCGATACTCGGCCAGGCGACCAACTGGGTGGAAGTTCGTCAGGTTCTGGACGCGCTCAAGATAGCGCTCGTAGAGCTCACGGTTCTCGGGCTCCAGGATGGCGTAATACGGCGTCTCGCCCGAGCCGGGCGTATAGGCCTTGGAGTACTCCTTCATGATGGTGGTCTTGCCGGGCAGGACCTGACCGGTCATGTTCTTGAACTCGGTGATACGCGTGAAGTCCTCGCTCGTGGTGTAGTTGACGGTGCCCACGGGCTGGAACTGATCCATATCGAGCGTCTCGAACTTCATATCGAGCGTGCGGTACGGCAGCGCGCCCAGGTCGAGGTTGAACAGCTCGTCGAGTGGACCGGTGTAGACGATCTCGCCGCCGTAGACCTTGCCGTCGATCTTGACGGTGGTCTCGTCGATCTCGAAGAGGTCGCGGGCGTCCACGTCGCAGAACACATCAATCAGATCGTGGTCGAGCATGTGCTCGAACAGCGCGGTATAGCCGTCCTGCGGCATGCCCTGGAAAGGAGCCTGCGGGAAGTAGCGATCGTCATCGCCCACAAAGACGGGGACGCGGCCGGTGATCGAGGGGTCGATCTGATCGGGCGTCTGGCCCCACTGCTTCATGGTGTAATGCAAAAAGACGTTCTCGTAGATGTAATCAGCGACCTCGGCCAAGTCGGGGTCGTTCTTCTTACGCAGCTCCATAATGGGCACCTTGACATCCTTGCCAAAGGTCTCCACGAGCTTCTGATACAGCTCCTCGCCGCGCTCGTCACCAAAGGCGAGTTTGAGACTCGCATGGTTGAAGGGCACGGGCATAAGGGTGCCGTTGATGTTGGCGAGCACCTTGTGCTGATAATCCGTCCACTTGGTAAAGCGCGACAGGAAATTGTGCACGCGCTCGTTAAAGGTGTGATAGATATGCGGACCGTACTCGTGGATCAGGATTCCGGCCTCGTCAGTGCAGTCATAGGCATTGCCCGCAATGTGGCTACGGCGCTCCAAAACGGCAACACGATAGCCGATGGTCTCGGCAAGACGGCGGGCGCAAACGGCACCGGCATATCCAGCACCGACGACAATCATGTCGTACGCGCCGGCGTTAAAGCCTTCAGGCAGGCCTGAGGTAATCTGCATCGATACTCCTTGTCAAAAGCCACGGGCTCGTTAGCTGGGCTTTTCTCGAACATTCTTCGAGACATATTTATCAGAGCGATTATAGCGCTAATGCGTCCTATAATGAGCTTGCCACACAAGGAAAGCTCAAGCACCGCGGCGTACAAATTTGAAAGGTAAACCCGCTAGCAGCGGGTTTATTCGTGAACAGCCGGGCGCCTGGAGCTTAGTGAAACGCTTGTAAGGAGTAACATGAGCGATTTCCTTAACCGTATGAAGTCTGCCGCCAAGGCCGACCTTAAGACGATCGTCCTGCCCGAGGGCGAGGATCCGCGCACCATCGTCGCGGCCACCAAGATTATCGAGGAGGGCCTGGCAAAGATCGTCATCCTGGGCAACCCCGACGAGATCAACGTTCCCGGCGCCACCGTCATCGATCCGCGCAATGCCGAGAAGCACGAGGAGTACGCGCAGAAGTTTGCCGAGCTCCGTGCCAAGAAGGGTGTCACCATCGAGCAGGCTCGCGCCCAGGTGATGGACGCCACCTACTTTGGCACCATGATGGTCAAGATGGGCGACGCCGACGGCCTGGTCTCCGGCGCCTGCCACTCCACCGCCGACACCCTGCGCCCCGCGCTGCAGATCCTCAAGACCGCCCCGGGCACCAAGCTGGTCTCGGCCTTCTTCGTGATGTGCACCGACACCCCGCAGTTCGGCACCGACGGTACGCTGATCTTCGCCGACTGCGGCCTCAACATCAACCCGTCCTCCGACGAGCTCTCCGAGATCGCCATCGCCTCCGCTCACTCCTGGTCCACTTTTATGGGCAGCGTCGAGCCGCACGTGGCCATGCTCTCCTACTCCACCATGGGCTCCGCCGGCGGCGAGGTCGCTAAGAAGGTCCAAGAGGCCGTGAAGTTCTGCAAGGAGAAGGCCCCCGAGCTCGCCATCGATGGCGACCTGCAGCTCGACGCCGCCATCGTTCCCACCGTCGCCCAGCTCAAGGCTCCCAGCTCCTCCGTCGCCGGTAAGGCCAACGTGCTTGTGTTCCCCGACCTCGAGGCCGGCAACATCGGCTACAAGCTGGTCCAGCGCTTCGCCGGCGCCGATGCTTACGGCCCCATCCTGCAGGGCATCGCCAAGCCGGTTAACGACCTTTCGCGCGGCTGCTCTGCCGACGACATCGTGGGTGTCGTGGCCATCACCGCCGTCCAGGCTCAGATGGCTGAGTAGCGGACGTATCCCACCGAATGCCGCACAGGCTAACCCCTGAAAACGTCCTCGACCAATGAAACGCCCCCGTTCTGCTCCTTCGGAGCTACGAACGGGGGCGTTTCTGGTCTGCGGATTGTTTTCAGGGGTTAGCCTGTGCGGCCTTCTACCGCTACGTAGCGATCAGGGAATCTGGA
Source organism: Collinsella sp. AM10-26 (assembly GCF_003472525.1). Classification (NCBI taxonomy): domain Bacteria; kingdom Bacillati; phylum Actinomycetota; class Coriobacteriia; order Coriobacteriales; family Coriobacteriaceae; genus Collinsella; species Collinsella sp. AM10-26. The sequence continues at coordinate 249,926 of NZ_QRMC01000003.1, read as the reverse complement.
GTGGACGGCGGCTTGGCTACGAGCTGGGGCTGAGGATCTGAATGCATGGGTGACGTTGCTGAGGGCGTATGTGTTTGGAATCGATCACTTTGGATCTGAGCGGCAAAGCTTGGGTCGTCGTCCTTCTGCCAACAAAAAGGCCTCCGGAGCCGTTTGCTCTGGAGGCCTTTCATTCAATTGCAAATGAGCGCTAGTTGTTCGCGGTCAGGCGCTCGACGTCGTGGGCGATCATGTATTCCTCGTCGGTGGGGATGACCATGACCGTGACGGAAGAGCCAGCGGCGCTGATGACCTGCGGGCCGTTGCCCACGGCCTCGCGGTTCTTGTTGTTGTCGATGCGCACGCCCAGCCACTCAAAGCAGTCGCAGAAGGCCTTGCGGATCGACCAGTCATTCTCGCCGATGCCGGCGGTAAAAGTAATGGTGTCCACGCCCGCCATGGAGGCGATCATGGAACCGGCCTGCTGCATGGCCTTATAGGCGAACATATCGAAGGCGAGCAGGCAGCGCTCGTCACCCTCGGAGGCGCGCGTACGGATGTCGCGGGCGTCGTTGGAGATGCCCGAGATGGCAAGCAGACCGGACTGCTTGTTCATCATGTCATCGACTTCCTGGTAGGTGTAGCCGCCCTCGCGCTGGAGGTAGCACACGGTGGCCGGGTCGATAGAACCGCAACGGGTACCCATCATCAGACCGTCAAGCGGCGTGAGGCCCATCGTGGTATCGCGGCACACGCCGTCCTCGATGGCGGCAAGCGAGGCGCCGTTGCCCAGATGGCACGAAAGCAGACGGTGGCAGCGCGCACCCAGGATCTCCTTGGCCATCATCCACTCGTAACGGTGGCTCGTACCGTGCGCGCCATATTTGCGCACGTGGTACTTGTCGCACACGTCCTTGGGCAGGGCGTAGGTGTAGGCGACCTCGGGCATGGTCATGTGGAACGAGGTGTCGAAGACGGCCACATTGGGCAGCTCCGGATACTTCTCACGGCAATATTCGATTGCCGCGGCCTCGCCGTAATTGTGCAGCGGGGCGAGCGGGGCCACCTCAAGGATCTTAGCCATGACCTCATCGTCGACGACCGCGGAATCATCGAAATGCCAGCCACCCTGAACGATACGGTGGCCGATGCCATCGATCGTAAAGTCGGTCTTATCGAGCTCCTCGAGTACGCGCGCAATGGCCGAGCGATGATCGGGGAAGGGAACCTCTTCGGTCTGCTTGGCGCCACCGTTCTCGGCGTGACCAAAGATGCCCATGTCCGAGCCGATACGCTCGCAGTTGCCCTTGGCAAAAACCTCGCGGGTATCGGTATCCAAGAGCTGATATTTAAGGCTTGAGCTGCCGGCGTTGACAACAAGTACGTTCATGAGACTCCTTTGCAGTGCAATACGGTCGGCATGCCCCTTAAGGCGGCCGTATGTTAATGAGAAGTTATCACAGCTTGATAAATAGCTATCATGCATATCGCCCAACGAGCGCAAAAGAGGGGCCAAACGGCATGTTGCTGTCCAGCCCCTCCCCTCTTGCAATTACTTGGCGTTGACGATGCGCTCGACGTCGGAAGCGATCATGAACTCCTCGTCCGTGGGGATGACAAAAATCTTGACCTTGGAATCCTTGGCGGACAGGCACCAAGCGCCGTCGCCGCGCAGGGCATTGCGGGCATGATCCATCTTGACGCCCATAAAAGCCAGACGATCGGCCACGCCGGCGCGAACGGCCGGAGCGTGCTCACCGATGCCAGCAGTAAAGACCAGGGTGTCCATGCCACACATGGAGGTGGCCATCTCGGCGGCCTTGGCGGCAATCTTGTAGACGAACATATCGAAGGCGAGCTGAGCCTCGGGGTCGCCAGCGGCGGCGAGCTCCTCGACGTTACGGCAGTCGTTGGTCTTGCCGCCAGTCACGGCCATGAGGCCGGACTTCTTGTTCATCATCTCGTCGACCTCGTCAAAAGTGTAGCCACCCTCGCGCTGCAGGTAGCACACGGTAGCCGGGTCGATGGAACCGCAGCGGGTACCCATCATGACGCCGTCGAGCGGCGTCAGGCCCATGGTGGTGTCCATGCACTTGCCGTCCTCGATGGCGCACAGAGAAGCGCCGGAACCGATGTGGCACACGACGACCTTGCGAGCCTCGCCGTTGGTCATCTCGGCGACCTTCTTGGAGATGTAACGGTAGCTGGTGCCGTGAGCGCCATACTTGCGGATGTGCAGCTTGTCGCAGACGTCCTTGGGCAGGGCGTAGGTGCGGGCGACCTCGGGCATGTTGAAGTGGAAAGCGGTGTCGTAAACCGTAACGTTGGGCAGGTCGGGATACTGCTCCAGGCAGTACTCGATAACATTAGCCTCGGGGTTATTGTGCAGCGGGGCGAGCGGGGCAACCTCGCGAATCTTGGCGAGAACGTCCTCGTCGACGAGGGAGGAATCGCCAAAGTACCAGCCGCCCTGAACGATGCGGTGGCCGATGCCCTCAATCTTGACGCCGTTGGCCTCGAGGTCCTTCAGGACGACCTCGATGGCGACCTTGTGGTCGGGGAACTCGATGTTCTCGGTCACCTTCTTGGAGCCGTTGGCAGCGTGGGTGAAGGTGCCGCCGGTAAAGCAGACGCGCTCGCAGGAGCCCTTCGCGGACACCTTATGGGACTTGGTATCGATGACCTGATACTTAAGGGTCGAAGATCCTGCGTTGACGACCAGAACGTTCATGTGTCTCCCTACTAACAGGCGGTGTGGCGCCGCCAGGTTACATACGTTTCAATAATAAACCCAAACGCCCTCGCGCTCGGGTTTATTGCGTTGATATATAAGTTATCGGTGCCTAAATACTCATGGCCTTTGACTTGTAAGACAAAATAGCGCGGGGATATACACCAGGGAAGAAATCCCGAGCGCAACAAGCAATACGACTCGAATGCCCGCAACGCTACTCAGCACAGAGTTGAGCAGATAGAAAAGAACAGCACCCACCGCCACCATCTGGCTTTGAACCGAAATCAGTGAACAGCGCATCGATGAATCGGCAGCATTTTGGAAAACAGAGTATTTGATTGGGGCAAACAACGAGTACGCAACCGTCTGCAGCACATAGAACACGGGCAGCAAATTAGCCGGAGCAAGGGGGATCAAAAACAAAGCTGTCAATACTAAGCGAATGATGCCGCAAATACGCGCAAAACGGCCCTTGTCGACATGAGCAATCACACTGGGCACAATAAGCCCCATGGAGGCCGAGGCAAGGAGCTGGACCGCAATGGTCACACCCGAAGCGACGGCATTCATTCCGCGACCCGCAAGCAGCAGTGAGAAAAAGTCTTCCAGGGCGACAAAAGCAAATGCCTGAGAACAGTCCATGATGAACGCTGAACGAAGAATGCCATTACACGCAATAGCGGCACCGATCATCTTCGGGCTAATTCCACGCTCAGGTGCCCCCGCAGTGCCCCCTCTTCGCATCTCAGGAATGCAGACAACGACAACCAACGTCAACACCATTGCGATGATATCTGCCGAAAGACCAATGAGATATGCACCGACAGACGAAATGAAACCGCCCACGCAAGCGGAGATGGCATAAGAGGCATAGAAAACAAATCGCTCAACGACATTAAGTCTTACGAGCTGGTCCTGAGAGACGCTATCAATGTAAATCGCTTCTATGGATCCGCTCAGACATGCAACGGCAAAACCTTTGAGAGCGAACGCACCGATTAAAAGCAGAGGGGAACGGACGAGAAGCAGGGCGGCGTAGTATCCAAGCATCCCCACGCCGCCAACGAGACCGCTTGTCTTTCGTCCAAACCTATCAGCAATATAGCCAGTGGGAACTTCGAGGATGAACTTACTCACTTGATATGCAATCATCATGCTAGAAATCGCCACCATCGAGAATCCGACGAATTCAAGGTAAACCGTCAGAAAATACAAAATGGTGCTGAAGTTCGACAGAAAAACGAACGTCATATAAAGCAAAACCGTACGGTTTTTCATGCTCCGCCCTCCAAGAGTCAGCAATCTAAATCGGAATCTTGGAAAAGCATGAGGGCAAAGCTGTCAGCTATGTGTTGCAGGGCGTCAACATTCACTTGACGACACGAGGCCAAATGGCCTCACGAAGCGAGATGACGCAATAGGTGAAGAAATACCGTCTGGTGTCGATCGGTCCAGGCATTTTGTCGATAGCAAAAGTAGATGGGCAAGGCTACGTCATGCGAGGCTTCAATGGAGCACTCGCTCACTTCCGATTCATCCGATGCGAGAGAAGAGCCAGAAAAACCCAATATCAATCCCCCGGCTTGAAGAAACTCAGCCTGCGCCCTGTTTTCGAATTCGACATCACGGAAGCGAAAATTGACGAGCTGGGCTTCAGGGCATTGGTTAATCGCATTGAGACAGGGTGACAAATTAATGGGAACAGCGAGCCTGCCGCCCAGTAACTCACGAATGGTCATAGCGTCAACAGATTGATGACCCGCTGGGTATGAAAGAACCTTGAGCTCTTTTTCACCCAAATATTTTGAAGAAAGGACGCTGTCCCGTGGTTCCTCAAACGAGATAGCCGCGTCCGAAATGCCAAGCACAAGTGATTCAAAGCATGTTGCCGTTGGCTGATGCCACACATCAAGATGAATCTGAGGGTGCGAGCGTTCAAACGAGTCATACCAGTTTTCGGCAAAAAGGCGCCCCCGTCCATGAAGGCAGGGGGCGTAAAGACGGAAGTGGCCGTCGGGCGAGACGCCGTCGCCCCTCGATTGTGCGTACTTTTTGAAATCGTCGACTTGTGCCAGGATCACGCGTGCACGACGCGCAAATTCTCTGCCCGCCGGAGACAAAACAGCCTCCCCCGCCGATCGGTCGAGCAAAACAATCTGATACTCAGATTCCAACTTTTTGATTGCCGACGAAACGGCTTGCGGACTCACATGAACGGCGCGAGCTGCTTTGCGCACGCCGCCATAGTTCGCTACCGCTTGAAGGTATTCGAGTTGAGAAAGCTGCATAGATTACTCCAAAGGCAGCCAAGTCGACGGGCTACGCGCCCTCAGATGAGGTTCTCGCCCAGGTTTTTGCCGCCGAGGACGTGCATGTGGAAGTGCATGACGGTCTGGCCGGCGTTGACACCCTTGTTGGAAATGACGCGGAAACCGTCCTCCAGACCCTTGGCCTTGGCGACCTCCTGGATGGCGTGAGCCATGGCGCCCATGGTCTCGGCGGGCACGTTGTCGGCGATATCGCTGTAGTGCTTTTTGGGGATCACGAGCGTATGGACCGGCGCCTGGGGGTTGAGATCGTCAAAAGCGATGACCTGGTCGTCCTCATAGACAACGGTCGAGGGGATCTCGTGGTTGGCAATTTTGCAGAAAATGCAATCACACATGGTTGGTTCCTTTCTCACAGACCAAAGTAGTCTTTTTGGGACGGGGCTTTTTTGACTACTTTTTCGCAAACGCAAGCGCTCGGCGAGCCGTCGCGCAAGGGTAGTCAAAAAAGCCCCGTCCCAAAAAGACTACCCCAAAGCAGGCTGTAAGTTGGCTAAAATGAGAGGTTGTCGTCGGTGCTTGCTGCCTCGCCGTCGGCGAGCACATCGTTGCCGTCAACGTCCTTAAGGAGCACCGAGACCTTCTGCTCGGCATCGGACAGGCGCGTGCGCAGGCTCTTGAGGAGCTCGACGCCGCGGGTGTAGCTCTCGAGCGACTCCTCGAGCTCCATATCGCCCGACTCAAGGCTGCGGATGATGAGCTCCAGCTCTTGCGAAGCCTGCTTGTACGTAAGCTGCTCCACCGGGGTCTTCTCTGCCATATCTGTTTCCTTTCCTAAAGGTTTATCACTATGAAACGCGCCTACTCGACCGCATCGACCGTTGCCGCCACGTTGCCGTCTGCCATGCGTACGCGGATGGCGTCGCCGGGCTTAAAGGTCTTGGCGCTCGTAGCCACACCGTCTTCGCTGTAGGCGATGGAATAGCCGCGGGCAAGCACCTTGAGCGGCGACAGGGCATCGAGCGACGCGGCCGCTCGGCCCAAGTCGGACGCGGGCTTGCTGAGCATCGTGCGCCCCTGATGCTCTAGACGGGAGCTTGCGAGCATGAGAGCATGGCGCTTGCCATCAAGCCCTGAGGTGCTTGCGATCAAGCGCTCGGGCAGACGCTCGAAGTTGGAACGAAAGGACCCGACCGAACGCGTTATGGCGCCAGACAGACGATCGGCCGTCAGGGCAAGCTCAGACTCGCGACGCTCAACCATAAACGTTGGGTCGTTGAGGCACGGGCGGCACGCGGCTGCATCGAGCGCGTCGCCCAGACGAGCCGTATAGGTGTCCCAGGCACGACGGCCGCGTTGGTCGAGCATTTCCAGATCGACCTGATCCGACCCGATCATCGAAGCCATCGCGGCGCCCAGACGCTGATGGCGCGCCTCGAGCACATCAGCCAACTCCGTCATAGCCGGCGCCACCGATTCGGCCGCCGCCGTGGGTGTGGAGGCGCGACGGTCACTCACCATGTCGCAGATCGAGGTATCGGGCTCATGCCCAATACCAGTCACCACGGGCACGGGGCAAGCCGCCACCGCGCGGGCGAGCTCCTCATCGTTAAAGGTCATGAGGTCCTCGAAGGAACCGCCGCCACGCACCAGCAAGATGCAATCGGGCGCCGGCGTAATGGCAGCGGCGCGGCGCAGGCCCTCAATGAGCTCTGCCGGCGCACCCTCGCCCTGGACCTTTGCGCCCACGCAGACAAGCTCGACAAGCGGGTTGCGACGGCGCAGCGTACGCTTGACGTCATCGATTACGGCGCCCGAAAGCGAGGTGACGACCGCCACGCGCGAGCAAAACACCGGGATGCGACGCTTGCGCGTCTCGTCCATCATACCCTCGCGGCGTAGCTTTTCGGCCAGCTGCGCCACTTGTTGACGCAGCAGACCCTCCCCCGCCAGCGAGAACGAGCGGGCGACGAAGCTCATGCGACCCGTAGGCTTGTAGAGATTGAAGCTGCCCTTAAAGCTTACCTGCATGCCGTCGCGCAAGTCGAAAGTGCGCTTAAGGTAGGCGCCCTTCCAGATGATACAGTCGACGGCCGCCGAGTCGTCCTTGATCTGAAAGTAGCAGTGGCTGCTTCGGGCGTTGGGACCACGGAAACCCGTGACCTCGCCTAAAACGCTCAGCTGCGGAATGGCATCGAGCGCGCCGGCGGCGATCTCCACCGCCTGGCTCACGCTGAGCTCCTTGCGCTCCTGATCGTCCGAACCGTCGAACTCGGCGGAAACGGCATTGCCGGTTAGATTCCAGCCTGCCACGCAGCCTCCTTCCGTTATCGTGCACAAAGGCTTCGGCCCTGCGCAAATTCAAATCCAACACATAGTACAGCGCCGCGGGGACACAAATCCCCACGGCGCCCAGCGACCCAATTTGTTATCGGTTGGAGTTTCTGTTGTAGCGAGCCATAAGGTAGAGCAGCTGAATAATCGAGGTGAGCGCCGCCGCCACGTAGGTGAGCGCGGCTGCCGTCAGCACCTTCTTGGCACCGTTGACCTGCTTGGAACTCATGCCCGACTGCTCGATATACGTCACGGCACGGCGACTGGCATCGATCTCGACCGGCAGCGTAACCAGCTGGAACAGCACGCTAAACGAGAAGAAGACCAGCGCGAGGGTCGTGAGCCCCGCGATGTTCATGAACAGGCCCATGAGCAGCACGATCGTCCAGGTGTTCTGGGTAAAGTTGACGACGGGGACCAAAGCGGTGCGTACCTTCATCATGGCATAACCACTTTGACGCTGGGCGGCATGGCCCGCCTCGTGGCAGGCGACGGCAACGCTTGCGACCGACCCGCCCGAACGGTTGGCATCCGAGAGATACAGGTTGTTATCCTGCGGGTTGTAATGATCGGTAAGCTCGCCGGCAACGCCCTTTATGCCCACGGCGCTACAACCGTTGGCATCGAGCATGCGACGAGCGACCGTGGCGCCCGTATCGCCATCCGAGCGCACCTTAGACCACGTCTTGTACGTCGAGTTGATATAGCTCTGCGCGGCAAGGCCAAGCACTGTGCAGACAAGAACAACCAGCAGGTACAGCGGGTCGATGCCAAAGCCGTATCCATAGTAATAAGGCATGCGAATTCCTCCGAATCGAGTTACACGTTGGAGGCATTCTACCCACTCAAGCGGCTAGGCTTCCCTACAGGAGCTCGATTTTGCCGTCCTTCACGGTGAGTCCCATGTTGCCCGAGAGTAGATCGTCCAGGCGCGAGCCCACGAGCTCAAAACGCCAACCTTCGCGCAGGGGGCTCTGCTCGGGATGCTCGATGTAGTCGGCAAGGTCATCGCGCGAGGCAATGACCGAGGTCGCCACGCCCGAGCGCTCGGAGACCAAGCGAATAAGCGCATACATAAGGTCGGTCACGCTCTCCAACTCCGGCGAAATCTGGCGATGCCCGCGCACCATGAGCGGCAGGCGATCGTGCGGGCAGCTCGCGCCGCGCTTGATGGCCATGAGCGCGCCGTCCACATCGCGCTCCCCCAGCTGGTCGGTGCCGCGGATGCTGCGGAACTCCTCAACGCGCACGGGATTGCGTTTAACCAGGGCCAGCAACGTGTCGTCGGACATGACCCATTTGCGCGGGATGTTGCGGCGCTCGGCGCGATCCTCGCGCCAAGCGGCAAGCTCGCGCGCAATGCCCAGCTGATGGCGGCTGCAGGAGTTGATGCGCTTGACCTTGCGGAATGCCTCGTGACGATCGGCGCGATAATGCGACTCGTCGGCCAGCGGACGCAACTCGTCGAGCACCCAGTCCACCCGGCCCAGCTCGCGCAGGCGACTCATCATCTCGGTAAAGGCGACGATCAGATACTTGACGTCATCGATCGCGTACTCGATCTGTTTGTCGGTCAGCGGGCGGCGCGACCAATCGGTCAGTGACTCGGTCTTGGGCAATGAGACACCGCAAAACGTCTGCACGAGCGCGCCGTAGGAAATCTGCTGGCGCTCGCCCAAAAAGGCGGCGGCCACCTGCGTGTCAAAAATGGGACGCGGCAGCACGCCCACGGTATGGAGCATAACCTCCATATCCTGCGAGCAGGCGTGAAACACCTTGGTCACGCTCTCGTCGGCCATAAGCTCTGCCAGCGGCGATAGATCGTCGATCACCAGAGGATCGACCGCGACGCTCTCGGCAGGGGTGGCAATCTGGACCAGGCACAGGCGCGGATGAAACGTGCGCTCGCGCAAAAACTCGGTGTCGACGGCGATCGCGTCGAACTTGCGGGCGCGCTGGCAAAAGTCGAGCAGAGCCTGATGTGTGGAAATGTACATATCAACCCATCGAATAAGGTTAGGCCCGAAAAACACGGGTAGGATATCGGCATTGCCCTACAACTATACTCGGTTAGTCACAGAACGGGAACGTAAGTATGCGCTGCCTTATCATCCACAACCCGGCATCGGGCCCCAGCTCAGATGAAATCTACGCATTCACGCACGCCCTTGCACAGGGCGGCGACGAGGTCGTGATGCGCTTTATCGGCGATGGCTTGGAGCCCGAGGACGCCGTGGCAGACGTTCGCGAGTTCGACCGCGTGGTCGTCTCGGGCGGCGACGGCACCGTCTCCAACGTGCTCGACCAGATGCGCGGCTGCGGCGTTCCCACGCTCGTTTTCCCCTCCGGCACGGCCTGCCTATTCTTTAACAACATCGGCAATGCCCCCGAGGCAGCGGCGCTCGCCAAGGCATGCCGCGCCGGCCGCACGGTCAAAGTCGACATGGGCGAGCTCTTTTGGCTCGACGAGAACGGCAACGAAAAGCGCCATGGCTTTATCATCATCGCCGGCTCGGGCTTTGACGCTGAGATTATGATGAAGGCCGCCCCCACTAAAAACGACATCGGCGAGATCGCCTACTTCCTGTCGGCGCTCGCCACACCCAACCCCACGGTGGCGCACTTTACCATTGAGCATGACGGCATTGTCGAGGAGCTCGACGGCATCTGCTGCATGGCAGGCAACACGTCTGTCATCCAAAACGACATCAACCTGTTCCCCAACTGCCGCATGAACGACGGCATGGTCGACATCGCGGTCATCGAGCCCGTACGCACGGTACAGCTGCTTCCCACGGTAATCACCGCCGCGCTCGACCCCGCCGGCAAGGTGCTTGGCCGTCCGCAGTTCAAGATCATCCAGACCAAAGAAGCCAAGATCACCTGCACGCCGTCGCTGGGCATGCAGTTCGATGGCGAGATCATCTCCAGCAACTCGGGCGTCTTTGGTGCCCGCGCGCTTCCGCAATGCCTCGACCTCATCGTCGACGAATTCTCCCCGCTCGGAAAATAGGAGGACCCCATGAACGACAATCCCCTGCTCGGCTTTATCGTCATTGTTCTGGCCATGCTCGTCGGCTATGCGATTAACGTGATCCACCGTCGGAAGAAGTAAAACCACATTAGTATGATATTCATCCAGTTATCGACTCTCCCGCTGTTTATGCAAATTCTAAACAGCGGGAGAGTTTTCTTTTGAGTATTGTCTGGCGCTTTATTCCACTGCAGTAAATGCAGGGTGCCTTTATTTAACTAAAGCTACAAAATGAGTATTCTTATCCGCTCATCGCATATTTTATGACGCTCATCGAGTATTTCACCAAATCTAGTGAATACTTTTTAGACTTCCGATAGGCTAATAGATGTATTTATTAGCTGAAATCCTGCACGGTTCCGCGGGGTTTCAACGGTTGGGAGGGATCATGAGGTTTACTCATCCCGTCAACACGCTCAAGAAGCTTGGCTGCGGCCTTGCATTCGGAGCTGCGGCCATTATGGCCATGCCGACCTCGGCACTCGCTTGCACCCAGATCTACATGGGCAGCAAACTCACGGCGGACGGCAACACGTACTACGGCCGCGCAGAGGACTTTAGCACACGCTATATCAAGCACTTTGGCATTGAGCCTGCGCACAAGGACGGTAGCAAGTACACCTCGCTCGAATCCGGCTTTGAGTACAAGTCCACGGGCCCCACGTATCGCTACACCTTCGTTCGCGACAACCCCTCTCAGTGGGAAGATCGCTATGACGCTTATTCCGAGGCTGGCATCAACGAGAAGGGCGTCTCCTGCTCTGCCACGCTGAGCACCTCCTACAACGAGAAGGCCGAGGAGGCCGACCCCCTCACCGAGGAGACCGGCATCGGTGAATACAACTACGCCAGCGTCATCCTGGGCGAGAGCGCCACGGCCCGCGAGGGCGTCGAGCTCCTCGGAAGTCTGGTCGACGAGCAGGGCATCTGCACCAACGACCAGATCATCATCGCCGACAACAACGAGACCTGGCTGTTCGCCGGACTTTCTGGCCATCAGTGGATTGCCATGAAGCTCACCGACGACATCGCCTCGGTCAACCCCAACATCGGCAACCTTAACTACAAGGTTAACCTCGACGACACCGAGAACTGCCTCCACTCCAAGGACATTCAGACCATGCCCGAAGAAAAGGGCTTTGCCAAGTACTTCGATGACGGCCAGTTCGACGTTGCCCAGACCTACGGTGAGGAAATTAGCGAGCAGGCCATGCATTCTTGGTCGCGCTATATCCAGGGCCGCGATTACTTCATGGCTCCGCTTGCCGAGGGCACCGACTACGAGATCGTTAAGGACGAGCGCGAAGATGCTCGCGCCACGACCGGCGCCCTGGTCCACGAGATGCAGCCGCTGTTCTTCCAGCCCGGCAAGTCCGACTGGAACACCTTTGAGATGATCCGCAGCTTTGCTACTCGTGGCGAGAATGTCGCCGGCCTCAACGCCAACACCGACGGCGCCTATGCCATTGGTTCCAACCGCAACACCGAGATCCACACCTTCCAGATCCGTCAGGGCATGGACCCCGAGATCGCGACCATTCAGTGGGAGATGCTCTCCAACGCCGAATTCTCCGTCGCCATCCCCTTCTACTCCGCACTGCTCACCGAGGTCAGCCCCTACTTCAGCGATCAGGATGTCTCCTTTGATCACTGCGAAGAGGAAGACGTCGTGAACAACGAGGAGCCCAAGAACTCCATCAACTACGTCCTCATGGACATCAACACACTCGCCTATGAGAACCGCGACCACTGCGCCACCGGCGTCCGCGCCTATCTCGACGCCCTGCAGAAGGAACTCATCGAGCAGAACCTGACCGTCGACGATGCCATGCAGGCCACCGAGGACACCGAGGCCCGCACCGCCCTGGCCAACAAGGCCGGCAAGGCTGCCACCAAGAACACCTACCTCAAGTGCAAGGCTATGCTCGAGGAGATGCGTGACTACCTCAAGGAGGAGGATTTCTCCGAGGAGTTCGTCCCGAGTGACTACGATGCCGACAACGACTGCCTGGTCGAGTCCATCACCTACGCCGACGAGGCCCTCTCCGATGAGGATGTAGCCGAGCCCGAGGTCAAAGAGGAAGAGGCCACCGAGGAGAAGTCCGAGGGCAACAACATGGCTGCCATGGCCGTTGGCGCCGTCGTCATCATCGGTGTCTGCGCCTACGTGATCTATCGTCGCAAGAAGGCCTAAGGCCCTCATGTCCTAGCTGAGCGGGCAAGGCAGCGATGGCAGCCTCGTTCGCTCAGCCCGCTCTTTTGACCGGCGGGAAACCCGCCTGAAATCTTTTCAAAAAAGATTTCCCCGCACACACTTCGCTGTGCTATAGTGCAGCGCAACAGCAACTAGGTGCGACCGCGCCACGGCATCACGAAAGGAGCCACCAACATGAAGAACACGATGAACTCTCTCAACAACTGGTGGTGGCGTGATGCGAATACGATCGGTCGACAGTGAGCCCCTCACGCCTGTTTTTGCGCTCTAGGTGATTGGAAGGCCTCCGGTTTCGACCGGGGGCCTTTTTCTATCTCGAGCCCGATCGCATTCGCATCACGCGCCTCCGCTTTTCTCTTGCACTCCCATTCCGAAAGGATTTTCACCATGTCTCAGAACACCACCGCCGCCCAGCCCCGCACCGCCCAGACCGCCGACCGCGGCAAGCTCGATGTCCGCGCCCTCGTCCTGCTCGCCATCCTGCTCGCCGCCGGCTTCATCCTCAACTTCACCGTCGGCAAGGCAATCTCGGGCATCTCGGGCGGCATGATCAGCCCCGAGTTCATCATCTCGGCCTTCTGCCTCACCATCCTGGTCGTTCGCCCCAACATCGGCCAGGCGCTCGTCATTGGCCTCATCTCGGCTGCCGTGATCCAGATCACCACCACCTCGCCGTTCGTCGATTTTGCCGCCGAGGGCATCGCCGCCATGCTCATGGCCGTCATCGTCAACGCTGCCGCCAAGGACGGACAGGTCAAGTCTGCCGTCGCCATCGTCGCAACGTTCGTGACCACCTTTGTCTCGGGCGTCATCTTCATGGTCATCAAGATGGCCATGCTCGGCGTGGTGGGCGAGCTCGCCGCCGCTATGCTGCCCGTCGTCGCCATGACCGCCGTCTTTAACGCCATTCTGGTCGGTGCCCTCTACTTGCCCATCCAGAAGGCCCTTAGGCTCCATTAACCCGCTCGGCTTTACGAGCCACCCCATCTTGGCGTTCATTTGTCGCTCGCGTACCCAAGTACGCTTCGCACCTCTTTCGCGCCAACCTGGGGCCCCTCGTAAAGCCGTCTCCGCACTCCACCAACAAAGACTGTCCCAAACAACTAGCTCTTGGGGACGTTCTTAAACGACTAGTCATGTAAGAACGTCCCCAATGACTATGAAAGGTATCCATGGAAACGATCATCAACGTCGACGATGTCTCGTTCTCCTATGGCACGCAGACCGAGCAGGCGCTTAGCCACATCTCGCTCAGCGTGAACAAGGGAGATTTCATCGGCATCATCGGGCCCTCGGGCGCCGGCAAGTCCACGCTTTCCGCCTGCCTGTCGGGCGCCGTGCCCCACCACTACACCGGCACGTTCTTTGGGTCCGTCATGGTTGACGGACACGACACCTGCGAAGTCTCGCTCACCGACGTGTCGCAAATCGCCGGCAGTGTGCTGCAGGATATCGACACGCAGATGGTCGCTTCGGTCGTCGAGGACGAGATGCTCTTTGGACTCGAGAACTTTGGCGTTCCCCACGACCAGATCGAGCAGCGCGTGAGCGAAACGCTCGAGACCGTCGGCATCAGCGACCTGCGCGACCGCGAGATCGCCACCCTCTCGGGCGGACAGAAGCAAAAGGTAGCCATCGCCGCCATCCTCGCCATGCGTCCGCGCGTCTTGGTTCTCGACGAGCCCACCGCGGCACTCGACCCCGCCAGCTCCACGCTGGTCTTCGAGACGCTACGTGAGGCAAACCGCGCACTTGGAATCACCATCGTCGTCGTTGAGCAAAAGGTCGCCCTGCTCTCGGAGTACTGCAACCGCGTGCTCGTGCTCAACCATGGCGAAATCGCGCTGCAGGGCGAGCCACACGAGGTCTTCGCGCATACCGACGAGCTCCGTGCCATCGGCGTCGACTGCCCTCGCGTCACGCGTATCTTCAATAGCCTCCAGGCCGATGGCCTGGTAAGCGGTACCCCTTGCTTGGATGTCGATGAGGCCGAGCGCCTGATTTCGGGCATCGTCGACCCCGCACACGCAAGCAGCGACATTCAGGCACCCGCCGGCTCACCGCACGCACCGTCGTTGCGCCCGCACGCCAAGGACGCCGAACCCGTGCTCACCTTCGATCATGTTGAGTTTGCCTATCCCAATGGCGGCGCCGCCGTCCACGACCTCAACCTGACCCTCTATCCCGGCGAGCTCGTGGGCATCGTCGGCCAGAACGGTGCCGGCAAGACCACGCTCACCAAGCTGCTCACAGGCCTGCTTAAGCCCGCCTCGGGCAGCGTGCGCGTCACGGGACTGGATACCGCAGCCGTTCCCACGAGCCGTATCGCCCGCGAAGTTGCAACCCTCTTCCAAAACCCTGACCGTCAGATCTGCAAGGACACTGTGCTCGACGAGGTCGCCTTTGGCTTGGAGCTTGGCGGCATGGACCGCGCCGAGGCTCTGCGTCGTGCTCAACTCGTCATCGACCGCTTTGGCCTGCCTGCCGATGAGGCACCTTTCTCGCTTTCGCGCGGTCAGCGCCAGATGGTGGCACTCGCCTCCGTCGTAGTTGTTGAGCCTAAGATCGTCGTGCTCGACGAGCCCACGAGCGGCCTTGATTACCGCGAGTGCATGACCGTCATGGAAACGGTGCGCACCATGGCCGAGCGCGGTTGCGCCGTTATCATGGTCTGCCACGATATGGAAGTCGTTTCGGATTTTGCCGAGCGCATCGTGGTGATGGCAAACGGCCGCATCCTCGACCGCGGCCGCACGCACGAGCTATTCTCGAACATCGATCTCATGCGGCGTGCCTACGTGGAGCCTCCCCAGGTTATTGAACTCTCGCGCCGTCTGGCATCTTCCGTCTCGCCCGCTTTTGCGCAGGTGAGCGAGGTCACCGATGTCGTTCGAATTACCAAGGAGATGGTCCACCGTGGTTAACGTCATCGACTACATGCCGGGCGATACGCTGCTGCATCGCCTGAACCCCGTTGTCAAGCTGGGCCTCGCCGCCGCCATCATCGTCGGCATCTTCTTATCCGACACCTATGTGGCGCTGCTGGGCTTTTTGGCACTCACCCTTGCTCTGGGTGCCTATGCCGGCGTCGTCAACCGTCTGTTCTCGCTACTCAAGTTGCTGATTCCGCTCGCGCTTATCATGCTGGTGCTCCAGCTGGCCTTTATGCGCGATGGCAACGTGGTGTGGGGCCTTATCACCGACACGGGCCTCATCACAGGATCGAAGGCCTGTCTGCGCCTGCTGGGCGTGGCGTTACCACTCATCCTCATGCTCATGGTGACCAAGCTCAACGACCTTGCCAACGCCTGCGTCGAGGTGCTGCACGTGCCGTATCGCTATGCCTTCACCTTTACCACGGCGCTGCGCTTTGTGCCGGTGTTTGGTCAGGAGATGAACGCCATCATGGAGGCGCAGACCGCACGCGGCGTCGAGTACGACACCAAGAACCCCATCAAGAAGCTTAAGCTCATGCTGCCACTGTGCGTGCCACTGCTCATCTCGAGCGTGGGCAAAACCGATGCCACGGCCTTGGCGGCAGAACAGCGCGGCTTCTATCTGCGTACGCGCGCCAGCTCGTACAAGCGCTACCCCATCAAGGGCCTGGACATCGCCGTGCTCATCGCCAGCATCGCCCTCATCGCCATCGGCTTCCTGTTCTAGTTCACCACTGACAGCAACCGCCCAACGCAAAAGGCCTCGGCTCGCACCAAACGAGCCGAGGCCTTTACTGTTTCAACAGATAAAACCTACCAAAATAAACCTGTCCCTTTTTGGCAGGTCGGAAGCTACAGGCGATAGAGTGCGCCGCTGCGGATGATGGATTCGCGCACCAGGACATCCATGGCGTCGAGGGTGATCTCGGGCATCTCGCGATACTTTTGCAGCACCGAGAGCTCCGTGCAAGCCAAAATGACACGGTCGCAGCCACTGCGGGCGAACTCCCACATCACGCGATCGAACTTATCCATATCGGGCTCACGTCCGGCCTTCACATCATCGTAGATAAGCGACATCACATCGTTCTGACGTTTCTCGCTGGGATAGACAACCTCGACACCTGCCGCCTCGCACTCGCGCCCGTAGACGCCGGCACCCACGGTGCCGTCGGTTCCCATAATGCCAATCTTGCGAACCGGCTCGGCCGGCATGCTCAAGTTGGGGTCGAACTCGCACTCCCCCATCACCGCACCCGCAAGGGCATAGCGAACCGACTCGCGCGGCATGTGAATGATCGGCACCCTGGTAAACGACTGGATCTGGTCGTAGAAGTAGTGTGACGTGTTGCAGGGAATGGCAATGTGCGCACAGCCCAGCGACTCGAGTGCCTGGGCACACTCTTTCATGGTCGCCAGCAGCTTGGCATGCTCGCCGGTCTTAATGGCCAGCGTGCGGTCGGGCATGGTCGACTTGGAGAGCACCACCATGTCGATATGTTCTTGATCGCAGGCAGCAGCCGTATGACGCACCACCTGGTCGTAGTAATACGACGTGGCCTCGGCGCCCATGCCGCCGATAACTCCCAGCTTTTCCATCGCCGCCTCCTTGGTGACGCTTGCGCAATTGCGCGTATCATACCCGCGCCCGCCCGATGTAAACCGGACGGGCGCCGCACTCATCTACTTGTAATACGTCTTGAACAGCTTAAAGTGGCGCAGCTTGGTGTGCCACATGCGCAGCCAGCGGTTAAAGACAAAGTCGCCCTTCATAAACGAAGGGTCGGCGCCCTTGCCTTCCTTGTCCAGGCGATGCACCTTCGCGCGCAACTCGGGATCCTTGACGTACTTGTCGACGACGCCCATGGGAACGACCATCCACAGGGCCTCGTCCTGCGCCGTCACAAACTCCGGCTCAAACGGGCGGTTGAACACATACTCGTCCACCACATACTTGGCAACGTTAAAGCCGCTGTTGGTGACGTAGTAGTTGCTGCGACCCTGGCGCGTGTTGAAATCGAAGAACTTAAACGAGCCGTCGCGCTCGTCGTACTTAACGTCAAAGTTGGAATAGCCCACAAAGTGAAGGTCCTCGAGCAACTTGCGCACGCCACCCATAAGCTCGTCATTGGACTCGGTGATGATGCAGGCGTGATTACCGACGCCATGGGGCTGATGCTCCTCGAGCAGCACGTGGCCCAGGCACATCATGCGGACCTTGCCGTTGCGGTCGGAATAGCTGGTGAGCACGCGCATGTACTCGTCGTTGCCGGGCACGCGATCCTGCAAGATCAGGTCGTCGGTGTAGCCGCTGGCATACGAGTCGCGAATGACCTGTTCCAGCTCAGCACGGTCGGCAATCTCATAGGCCTTTTTCTGGCCCTCGAACTCGTGCTGCCACCACATGATGCCGTCGGAAGGCTTCAGGATCATCGGGTAAGGAAAATCGATCTGGTCGAGCACTTCGGCAGGTGCCTCGCCTTGGGCATTCAGCATCGCCATGGTGAAGGTAAAGGTATGCGGATAGGGCACGCCATGCTTCTCGCACAGCTCGTAGAAGATCTCCTTCTTCTGACACAGCTCAAGCATGCTATAGGGAGCGTAAGGCGCGACGATGTTATCCGCCAACTCATGGGCATCCTTGGCCTGAGCCACGAGGGCAACATAGTTATCTCCACAGCCCACAAGGACAATCGTCTTATCGGCATGCGCTTGGGCAATGCCGTTGACGGTCCCGAGCATCACGGGCATGGTATCGATATCCACGTTGGGCGTGTAGTCGATAATCTGACTGCGGTACGCGGGACCCGTCTGATACTTGCCAAAGACCAGACTCTTGACCTGGTACTCCTCGTAGAAGGCGCGCGCCACCGAATAGGCGTTGATGTCGCCACCGAGCAGCACGGGGATAAACTCACGCTCTGTAAACTGCAATGCCATGGATACTTCCTATCATCAACTGCCCATACGCTGAGCGGTCTTTATGCAACCTGTTTATTCTAACGTGCCGGGCCGTCTCCTCCTAAAGCTCCACCGTATCTATGGCAATCAACGCAATTATCTAGTATGAAAGCCACGCTCACCGCGATAGGGCCCTGTAGTTGCAAAACCCCACGTTAAGAGAGCTTTCACAGCCCAAAACTCGCCCACAAACAGGTCCTCGTAACGTTAAAGTTGAACTCTATGGTTTCTCAACAATTCGATATAACTGCAGGTCAAAGCCAAAGCCTCAAGTTCAACTTGACCCTTTAGAACCTTTAAGGTTCAAGTTGAGGTCGAAAGCAGTAGTAGAATACCTTTCGAACCATAACCTACGATTGATTGCAGAGGGACTGGATGCAGCATTCGAATCATCGCACCGCAGCGCTCATCGCGTCGAAGCCGGCTCGTATCATCACGAGCGCCGCGCTCGCCGTTGCACTGACGGCCTCGCCGATGCTCTCCCCCGTCGCGGCATATGCCGCCTCGCAGGCAACGCAGGATCAGCTTTCCGCCGCCCAGCAGAAGATCGAAGCCGCCACGGGCGCCTACAACGAGGCCCGCACCAAGCTCGAGGACCTTCAGAAGCAAATCGACACCAACGAGGCCAGCATCGAGCAAATCGAAGCCGAGCTTCCCGATCAGCAGGCCAAGGCGAGCTCCGCCATGCGCGATCTGTATAAATACCAGAAGGGCACCAACCCCATCGTGAGCTTCCTGGTCAATGCGCAGAGCCTGGGTGAGTTCATCACGACCTGCAAATACACCAACCAGATCACGAGCTCGAGCGTCGATGAGATCGATGAGCTCAACAAGATGCAGACCGAGCTCGAGCAGAACAAGACTGAGCTCGAGCAGGCCAAGTCCCAGCTCGAGGCCGAGCAGAAAACCGCCGAGGATGCACTGGCGCAGGCCCAGCAGCTTCGCAGCGAAGCCCAGGCAAAGGCCGAGCAGGAGAACGCCGCCGAGCTGGCCAAGCTCGAGGCCGACAAGGCTGCTGCCGCCGAGAAGCTCGCGGGCACTGGCGTGAGCGGCAACAACTCCAACAGCCAGGCAAATAACTCCAACACCACCATCGATACCACGGTGAACAACCCCAATACCGGCAACTCCGATTACGACTCGTTTATCAACGAGTGGACCAGCCGTATCGACAACTACCTCGCCGGCTCCCCCCTGGCAGGCCAGGGCTACAACTTTGCCGTGGCCGCCTGGAACACCGGTGTTGACCCTCGCTGGTCCCCCGCCATCGCCTGCATCGAGAGCAGCAAGGGCCTCTATTGCGCCAATTCTTACAACGCCTGGGGCTGGAGCGCCGTTGGCGGCGGTTGGCGCAGCTTCGGCAGCTGGAGCGAGGGCATCTCAGCCCACGTTGCCTATCTTGGTCGCAATTACGGCTCCACGCTTACCCCGGAAGCCGCCAAAAAGTACTGCCCGCCCACCTGGCAGGACTGGTACAACAAGGTCGCCAGCCAGATGAACCGCATCTAAACTCAACGTCGAAGGGCCCCCATCGGGGCCCTTTTTTCTTTAAGCAGTACACCACATTAGGCGACGATGCCGGTCGCATTGCCGATGGCAACAACCACGATCATGATGGCGACCAGAATCCCCAGCGCTTTGAGCCACAGCGTGACAAACTCGCGACCCCGATAGCGATCGAGCACGGGAAAGCGGCGCCGAAGCCTGCGGCGGTCGAGCATGCCAAACGCAATGAGCACCACCATGCCATCGACCATAAGAAAATACTCAAGGGCCAAAAACCACGTTGGATAGCTACGGTTGGCTCCCGTGGGCTGGAACACGGCAAAATGGCTTCCGACGAGCAGCAGCAAGGTTGCTGCATAGATAAAGCCGTTCCATATACGCCCGATGGGCTCCGGGATCCGCGAAAGCAGGCCCTTGTGGCAAGGGGCCACCATCGAGACATCTTGGGACTGTCGCGCGGTGGATGCCGCCGTTTGCGGAGCAGTCTGCGTCGCTGAAGGCTCCGTCTCGCCAATCGAGCCAGGCCCAGGCAGGCACAGCTCATATGCCGCGCGCGCAGCGTGCCCGAGCGCCTCCGCGCTTGCAAAGCGCTTGGCCGGATCGAGCGCCATCGCCATGCAGACAACATCGGCAAGCGGGGCGGGAACGCCACGCGCCTCGCATTGCTCGCGCATGTTCCGTCCCGGCTTAGGATCGATCCCCGTCAAGCAAAAGAACAGGAGTGCGCCGAGCGCATAGACATCGCTACGCACGCTCGTCTGCCCAAAACCATATTGCTCGGGCGGCGCATAGGGTCGCGTTCCAAACTTAACCGTGTCGGCATCGGCTCCGTCACGCCATACCCGCGCAATCCCCAAATCGATAATCACCAGTGACGAAAAGGTCATACCCGCGTCGGCCGTATATCGCACACCCGAGACGATAATGTTCGAGGGTTTGAAATCACGATGAATCACCGGCACCGGACGCTCTCCGGCCGCCGCAAAGCCGGCATGGAGCTCAGCGGCTGCATCGCAAAGGGCGCCAAACAGATCGCACGCATAATCGGGTGTCGCGCCCAAACGTCCCACCAGGGCCTCAAGCGTTTCGCCTTCGATATATTCCATGACCACGCAAAGCTCGTCGCCCACGCGGCGGCAATCGACAATCCGGGGCAAGTGCTCATAGCGTCGTCCGGCGCGCTGGGCCGCAAACAGACGCTCATATACCCCGCCAATCTGGGCCGATGCGTCGATACGCTTACGAACAAAGGGGCCGAGAGACCCTCCGCCAGAGCCCTCAAAGTACACGAGCTCGGTCGTCTCGACATCCGAGCGCTTGAGCACCCGGTCTACGCGATAGCTATCATCGCGCTCGAGTGACGCCAGGTGGCCGGCGAGCGCGGCGGTCAGCTCATCATCGGAATATGTTGGGCTCTGAGTATCCATAGCGTCCATAATAACGCAGGGCACGGGCGCCCCATGACGCCCATGCCCTGCACGTTCGAAATATCGTGACCGACTCTTCCGCCGGCAGACAGCCGCTAGCTCACCGTCTCCTCGCCAAAGCGGTATAGCTCCTCGTTTACCTTTTGCAAGCTGCAGCCGCGATCGATGCAGAAAATGATGATCGCATCACGGCGGTCCTTGCAGTTGAGGACGTTGGCGCCCGCCGCCGTCAAGGCGCGGTTGGCCTCTTTGAGCGTCAGCGCCATGGCAAAGGCAATCTGCAGCACTTTATTGCGACTCGGATGCCGCGTGCCGGTAAAAATCTGATAGCCAAACGTCTCGTTGAGGTCGGCCATACGGACCACGCGCGAACGCTCCAGTCCCTTTTCCTGCAGCAGCTGCTTTAGGTAATCAGAAAGCGATGGGGCGGCAAAGTCGTGTTCCCTTATGTAGCCATCGATACTTGGCGCATCGAGAAGCTCGTCGAGCAGCTCCTCGGTCAGTTTTTTATCGGGCACGCGGCTTCGCCTCCCCAGCTCGCACAGTAATCATGTTATTAATTCTAGTTAAAAGCCGCTCACATCAGAACGCTCCCAGCTAGCAACCTGGTCGGGAGATACCGTACTCAACGCTTCGAACTTCCAGGTGCCGCCCGCTTTTAGATGGTTAGTGTTCGCAAGAGCCGTTCCCACCTGATTGCCGTCCGCGTCATACAGAACATACTCAATCTGAATGTAGCTTTGCTCTTTATCCGTATTATTGGTCAACGTGCCGGTGATCTTATATGCGAACTGATTAGACGTATCCCCTGCCTCATCCGAAACCGTATAGGGCTCTTGTGCCTCTTTTTGTTCCTCGACCTGCTGGGTCTGCTCAGCAGATTTTGCCGCATCACCCGTAGAAGAACCAGACGAGTTGCCACCCATAGAACCTACGGCCCCGACAACAACGAGCACCACGATGACGCCCAAAATGATCTTGCCGATCGGTTTCTTTCCCTCTTTTGCCATTATGCATCCTTCCAACTATCCGGCTACCGTGCCGGCACACAGCACATCGTAGAAAGGATTGAACTTGGATTCATTAGCTGAGAGCTAAGGCTGCGGTAAACGGCCAATGCAGTTATCCAAACGCCGAGCAAACGCACTTTACGCGACCGTCTGCTGGCAGTGCATCAACCCACCGTGACGGATTCCCCGGTAAAGGTGCTCACAACCAACAGGATAAAGAAGGCCAAATAGCTGATGCTCAGCAGGTAGGCAATAACCAAAAAGATGGTCCATCCAACATTGCTCTTGCCTTCGGCACGGCGCTGTTCGCGAGAACGACACAGCCAGATCGTCACGCCAATAGCGACAATCAGCAGCACGAGCGCCGCTGCGGCTAGCCCGGCAAGCGCAAACATCACGCCAATGCCCACAGCAATAACCGGGAGCAGCAGCAAGCCGCACCCGCACCCACCAGGACTGTACACGACAGATTGTCGGCGTCGCCTCATCGTCACTCCATCACAAGCAATCGTTTGTAGACATTGAGGCCTTTGAGTAGGATTTCCTCGTCAAAGAGCATGGTATCGGTATGCAGAGCGCTCATCGTATAGGCTGGGCAGCCATCAGCATCGATCGGGTTTTCTTGTCCCTCTGGCACGCCCGTGCCCAGCAAGAAGAACACGCCCGGCAGATGGCGCTGATAGAAGGCGAAGTCCTCGGCAATTAACAGCGGTTCATCCACGAGTTGCAGCTCGGACAAGGCGGGCGCAATATGGGCGAACAGCTCGGGGTCGTTATCGACTGGCGGATAGCCCTCGGCAAAATTGAGATCGTACGTGCAGCCCGTTGCGGTGCACGCCTCGTCGAGCACACGGCGTACGCCCTCGCGCGCACGGTCGAACATGGCGTCCGTAAACACACGCAAGCTACCGGCAACATGGGCCTCCCCCGCCACGGCGTTACAAACGGTGCCGGCCTGCAGCAGGCCGAACTTACCGATACAGGGCTCATCAGCGCCTAGCTCGTCCATCAGCTCGCGCTCGGCAACCAAGAACTTGGCAGCCGCCAGCGCCGCATCGTGCGATTCCTCGACCGGAACCCCATAGGTCTTGGCGATATGGATGCTCGTCCCGTGAATGTGCACATGCGTCTCGCTCGAACGTGCCAGCAGCGGACCGGGGCAGCTCGCCAGCGTGCCGGCGGGAAGGTCGGGCCACACGTGAAAGCCAAAGATGCGGTCAGCACCGTAGCGCTCGAAGACGCCGCTCTCGCACACATTCTTGGCACCACCGGTTGTCTCCTCGGCAGGCTGGAACACAAAGAGCACGTTACGTTTAATGGTGCCCGGCTGCTCGCGAATCGTACGGTTGACATACGTCGCGGCGGCAAGCGCCGTGGCCATGTGCCCGTCGTGCCCGCAAGCGTGCATCTTACCGGGATGAGACGAGGCGAAGGCCGCACCCGTCGCCTCGGCAATGGGCAGCGCATCCATATCCGCGCGAATCGCCGTGGCATGCGTGGCACCAACGCCAGCGTCAAAGAAAGCGCAGACGCAGCTGGGGCACGGATGGGTCAGCTCGCAGTCGAGCGGCGCCAGCACGCCCTCGATATAAGCGATCGTCTGCGGAAGATCGAAATCGAGCTCCGGAATCCTGTGCAAGTCGCGCCGATAGCGACGGAGTTCTTGGAGCTCGGTCATAGAGAATCCCTTCGTAAGGCACATCTGTTGCAACTTATTGTGATACAGGATTGTGGCACACATGTTTCCAGCATATCCCTGCATTTTTTAAACGTTATATACGAATACTCTTGTTTGGTAAAGTGCAACGTGGTAGGGTCTTTACCACTTGATAGAGGCGCGGGCACGAAGAGCCGCGGGCGAGTCGGCAGACTTTGACCCCGTGGGGAGGCGAAACCCGCCGAACTGGGTTTTTCGGGCACGAACAGCCTGGTGGGCCTGCGGGAAACACCCGCAGGACTGTCTGCAGCAATGCGGGAGCGCTATCCGGACATTGGGTCCACGCTATGCGGATTCGATGCGCAGGTAGCGCCGTCTGGATAGCGAGGTTTACGGGACATGTCATTGACTCCCAACGAGGCATATGTGGCAAAGAAGCCGTTTGTGGACAAGGAAACGCTCGAGCATATCGTTGAGCAGTTCCCCACGCCGTTTCATCTATACGACGAGGCGGGCATCCGCCGCAACATGCAAGAAGTGCGCGACGCCTTTGCATGGAACCCGGGCTTTAAGGAATACTTTGCCGTCAAGGCCAACCCTAACCCGGCACTTATCTCCATCCTCAACGAATACGGCTGCGGCTGCGATTGCTCGAGCTATACCGAGCTCATGATCGCCCGCTCACTGGGCATCACCGGCCACGACATCATGTTCTCGTCCAACGACACGCCGGCGGCCGACTTTGAGCTCGCCGACAAGCTGGGTGCCATCGTCAACTTTGACGACATCAGCCACATCGAGTTCTTTGAGCACGTTGCGGGGCCAATCCCCAAGACGGTCAGCTGCCGCTTTAATCCGGGCGGTCTGTTCCAGCTCTCCAACGGCATCATGGACAACCCGGGCGACTCCAAATATGGCATGACCACCGAGCAGCTCTTCGAGGCCTTCCGCATGCTCAAGGCCAAGGGCGCCGAGGACTTTGGTATCCACGCATTCCTTGCCAGCAACACCGTCACCAACGACTACTACCCCAAGCTCGCGCGCATCCTCTTTGAGCTTGCCGTACGCCTGGAGCGCGAGACCGGCGCACACGTCGCCTTCATTAATCTATCTGGTGGCGTCGGCATCCCCTACCTGCCCGAGCAGCAGGCCAACGACATCCACGCCATCGGTGAAGGGGTACACACGGCCTACGACGAGATTCTGGTTCCCGCCGGCATGGGCGATGTGGCGATCTGTACCGAGATGGGCCGCTTTATGATGGGCCCCTATGGGTGCCTGGTCACCAAGGCCATCCACGAGAAGCAAATCTACAAGGACTATATCGGCGTGGACGCCAGCGCCGTCGACCTCATTCGTCCCGCCATGTATGGCGCTTACCACCACATCACGGTGATGGGCCAGCCGGGTGGCGACGACAAGACCACAACGCCCGTTACGGACACCTACGACATCACGGGCAATCTGTGCGAGAACAATGACAAGTTCGCCATCGACCGCGAGCTGCCACATATCGACATGGGCGACCTGCTCGTGATTCACGACACCGGCGCGCATGGCTACTCCATGGGCTACAACTACAACGGCCGTCTGCGCTCCGCCGAGGTCCTGCTGCGCCCCGATGGCTCGGCAGACCTCATCCGCCGCGCCGAGCGCCCGGGCGATTACTTTGCCACGCTCGACGTGCTGCCGTGCGGCCGCGAGCTGCTGGCCAAATCGCGCGCCGATGCCGCCCGCCGTCGCGCTCAAGACGAGCGCCTAGCAGTCGCCGCCCAATGGAACAAACGCGTCCAGATCGCGGAAGCGAAGGAGAAGAACATGGATATCCGCAATCTCGAGGGCTCAATCGTCGCCCTTGTCACGCCGTTTAAAAAGGACGGCAGTGTCGACTTTGACGCGCTTGAGCGCCTTATCGATTTCCACCTGCAAAATGGCACTGACGCCATCCTCACCCTGGGCACCACCGGAGAGAGTGCCACGATGACCGACGACGAGGACAACTCCGTTGTCGCCGCAGTGGTCAAGCAGGTTGCGGGCCGCGTCCCCGTTATTGCCGGCTCGGGCTCTAACTCCACGCAAACCATGCTCACTAAGTCGCTCACTTACCAGGGCTTGGGTGCCGATGGTCTGCTGCTCATTACCCCCTACTACAACAAGTCTAACGAAGAGGGTATCTACCAGCACTTTAAGACCGTGGCCGACGCCGTGGACATCCCCTGCATTCTGTACAACATCCCAGGCCGCTGTGGCTGCGGTATCAGCGAGCGCAACGTAGAGCGCTTGGCCGCGCACCCCAACATCATGGGCATCAAGGAGGCCTCGGGCAACGTCGCCTACGCGGCCAAGATCGCCCACCTGCTGTCCGATGACTTCCGCATGTACTCGGGCGAGGATGCACTCACCGTGCCGCTCATGAGCCTAGGCGCTTCGGGTACCATCAGCGTGTGGGCCGACGTACAGCCGCAACTCGTGCACGACATGTGCCGCGCTTATCTGGACGGCGACGTAGCGCGCGCCCGCGATATCCAGATTGCCGGCCAGCCGCTCATCAACGCCCTCTTTAGCGAGGTCAACCCCATCCCCGTTAAGGAAGCGCTCGCCCAGATGGGCATGATCGAGGCAAACTACCGTATGCCGCTATGCCCCATGGCAGACGACACGCGAGCCGCACTTACCGATACTCTGAAGGGAGCTGGTCTGCTTGATTAAGACCGTCATTATGGGAACGGGCCGCATGGGCTCGCTCATCCGCACTACCGCCGAAGGAATTGTCGACGCCGCCGGGCAGCCCGCTTTTGATATCGTGGCCCAGATTGGCTTCGATTTGAGCGAGCTCGAGAACGCACCGGCTGCCGATGTGATTATCGACTTCTCGAACGTCGTGACCTTCGACGCCGTCGTCGCCTATGTCGAGCGCACGGGTACGGCGTTGGTCTCGGGCACCACAGGCTACACTCCCGAGCAGATGGACCGCCTGCGTGAGCTGGGCCAGAACGCCCGCGTTATGCACTCGGGCAATTACTCCATCGGCATCGCCGCCCTGCGTCATCTAGTGGCCCAGGCCACGCGCGAGCTGCCCGGCTTTGACTGCGAGATTGTCGAGACGCACCACAACCAAAAGGTTGACGCCCCCAGCGGCACCGCCAAGCTGCTGCTCGACGCCGTAGTCGAGGCCGAGCCCGAGGCAGGCTACCACCCCGTCTACGGACGCGAGGGCATGTGCGGCGCGCGCGACCCCAAGGAAATCGGTATGCACTCGTTGCGCGGCGGCACCGTCGCCGGCGTGCACGAGGTGAGCTTCTTTGGCCAGGACGAGGAGGTCACGCTCACGCACCGTGCCACGAGCCGCCAGATCTTCGTCAACGGCGCCCTGGCCGCCGCCCAGAAGCTCGTCACCCGCGAGCCCGGCTTCTACACGTTCGACCAGATCATGTTTGCCTAACCAGGTATCAACCGGATCCACCCAAAGGAGAGACAGCATATGAGCAACGCAGCCGAGATGGATGCACAGGAGATTATCAACTACATCGCCACCGCGCCCAAGAAGACGCCCGTCAAACTGTACGTGCGCGAAAAGCCCGGCATGGAGGTTGCCTGGGGCGACGCGCATGTCTACGGCGGCCGTCGCGGCAAGACCGTCTTTGGCGACTGGGACGAGCTCAAGGCAATCCTCGACGCCAACGCCGACTCCATCGACTACTACGACGTAGAGAACGACTGCCGCAACTCCGCCGTGCCCATGCTCGACCTTAAGGGCATCAACGCCCGCATCGAGCCGGGCGCGATCATCCGTGACCGCGTCGAGATCGGCGATCGCGCCGTCATCATGATGGGCGCCATCATCAACATCGGCTCCGTCATTGGCGAGGGCTCCATGATCGACATGGGCGCCGTGCTGGGCGGCCGCGCCACCGTGGGCAAGAACTGCCACATCGGCGCTGGAACCGTGTTGGCAGGCGTCGTTGAACCCGCCAGCGCCACGCCCGTCATCATCGAAGACGACGTCATGATCGGCGCCAACGCCGTGGTCCTGGAGGGCGTGCGCGTGGGCAAGGGCGCCGTCGTGGCCGCCGGTGCCGTGTGTGTCGAGGATGTCCCCGCCGGCGCCGTCGTGGCCGGTGTCCCCGCCCGCGTCATCAAGATGCGCGACGAGAAGACCGACAGCAAGACCGGCCTCGAGGAAGGCCTGCGCCAGCTTTAAAAGTTACGCGGTTTTGACAAACCGCGTTTTCACTGACGTATGCTCAACCTGCGGCGCAGTGTCAGCAACCAAGCCGAAAACAAAAAAGGCCGAAGCACCATCGGGGCTTCGGCCTTCATCATCTCAGAGTTCCGTCGTATTCAACCATGGCGGGTCGCTTTGACAGGCGCCCTGCGGCCGTCTTATAGACCTCGGAACGGTCACGCCGCCCAATTGCTACAATCTCGGCAATTTCAACTGTTCCGTCCTCTCGAATTCGAAAAATCATTCGGAGTCCCGCGTTTCGCCATTTGATCTTTTTGCAGCCGGCAAGCTCACCGTGAAGCGGCGTTCCGATTTCATCGGCGCGCGTCTTTAATTTTTCTATTGCAATGCGCACGAGTCTTCGCTGAGAACCATCAAGCTTTTGATATTCCTTCTCGACATCTCGATTCAAAAAGCCGATGACAAAATGTCCACTCATTCGAAAAGGTCCTCGTCGGAAATCGCGTCGGGATCCATTGACTCAAACTCTGCGAGCTCCTCAGGAGTTAAGGCGTCCTCAAACGGAATAAACTCGTGCGGACCGTTCTTGATTCGGTCCGCCGCGATGCGATCAATCTCAAGTTCGCGCAGATACTGCAGCGCGCCGTACATTTCCTCATAGGCGGCATAATCGACAATCACGGTATCGATATCGTTATGGTCTGCAATGAATTGCGGGGCACGCTTGGCGCGCTTGCGTATGGCGGATAAAGACTTGCTTGCTTCGGTAGCAGAAACAACCTGGTCTTTCGTAAACACCGGTTTTTCCAGAACAAGTGGGGACATTATTGACCTCCAAAAAAATAGTCTGGATTATATTTCCAAGTATACATCGAAATATAATCCAGACTTTTATTCAAAAGAAAAAGCTTTATCGATTCTCGATGCTGCCGATGTTCTTGAGCTCGATGGAGATGAGGCCGTTAGGCTCGTTGACGAACTCGATGTACTCGGAGTTTGAGCCCATCTCTGCCGGGAAGCTGATCTCGATACCCGTGTCGGTACGAATCTTGTGATTGCGTACGGCCGCGCGCTCGACTTGCTTGCGCTCCACGGGCACGCGCTCCGGTACCTTCTCCTCGGTCAGCACCGCACGCACGCTCTCCTTGATGACCGGCTCGTCTTCAAAGACCTCGTCGACGATATCCCAAGGCGGCAGCTCCTCGTCGTCTTCGACCTTTTCGGCGACAGCTGCCTTAACCTTGGCGAGCGCCACGGCCGTATTGGCACCGTGCTCCTCGGCAACTTCCTCGACCACGCGGGTCACCGTATCGATGACCTCCTTGCCCGATACGCCCGTGTCGCACTGCAGCAGGCCATCGGGGATAAGCATACGGTCCTCGCCGGCAATCTTGCGCTTCTTGTCCACATAACCGATCTCCATGGTGCTCGCGCGCACGATGGCATAGCTTGGCACCTTTTGTGAAGGATTCGGCAGGATAGCATAGTGGCGCGTGATGTCGTTGCGCACCTCGCCCTCCTCGCGTCCCACTTCGTGCATAAAAGCCTGCTTGGAGTCCAGCAACATCACGGCAAACCAGCGGGCATCCTCGTCGTCGTCAAAGTCGGCCACGAGCACATCGGTGGACTCGGCTTTTTCGGCCTTGGCGAGCTCGGAGGAAATGAACTCCGCAATCTGCTGCGACAGGTCCACGAACTCGCGCTCGCCAAAGAAATAGCCCTTGAGCTCGCCGCCGAATGCGGAGTTCTCGGCAAACGTGGCGCGCTTGTTATCGGCCGATGTACGGGCACGGCGCAAATGTGTGGTCACAAAGTTGCGCACGGTGCGGCTCTCGATATCGAGCTCTCGCTGGCTCATGACGTTGACGGCAGAGTCAAAGTCCAGGATATGCAGAATCGCGTGATTGATTTTCATATACGGCATTCCGTTCTAGATCGAATTGAGCACGAACCAGTATAGCGGTCGAGCCCGCCCCAGGCGCATCGAAGATTGGTGCATCGGGGACAGGTTGCTTTGCACCAATGGCTAGCGCAGGAGCTCGGACTGCCAAGCCTCGAGCTGTTCTGCCAAACTCTTGCCGGCAGCGGGCATGTCGATCTGGGGTCGTTTGGGCAGCAGTGCGCATTTAAGGATTGCCGCGATGGTCTGCGAGACAAAGCGTCGCGTATCCTTGTCAAAGCCTTGCGCAGTCTGGAGCATCACGGGCAGGCTCTCGCGCAGATTCCCGGCGATATCCGCAAACCGCTCAGCACCCGTAGCCTCAAGCACGGAGAACAACGCATCTACGAAACGCTCGCGCTCGCTAGGCGACACCGCAAGCAGCATCTCGCGAATGGAGCCATCAACGTATCGAGCACCGGCGGACAGGCGCTCACAGTACACGAAGTCGCGACCATCAACCACCCAGCTAAAGGGATTGTGCTGCAGCAGGCTGAACTCGGTGCTCTCAACGATGGCATAGTCCTCCTGCGTCTCGAACATCATGCCAAAAATCGACGACCGAGGTAGCGTCTTGTCGATTCGACTGGATAGATCAGCGAAGGCGCTGCCGTTCAGAAACTCCTCGACGAAGCCCGGACCATCATGGGAATACGCCCGTTCGATTCGCTCACGGGCGACATCGGAGCACATCGCCGCACCGTACACCGCAAGGTTTCCACCCTTGGAATGACCTCCGCACAAAAGCGGCCCGTCAATCGTATCCGCTGCCTCGTCCACATAACGCGCCGCGGATTCCTGGGCCGGCACAGGACACCGGAACGCCATGTTAAAGTCCTCTTTCCAGCCCACAATCGTGCTGTCGGTCCCCCGGAAGGAAAGATAGCTAAACCCCGCCGGAAATCGGAACGTCATAGCCGCAAACTGCTCTGTCACCACCACATCGCTCACGGCACGATAGCCGCAAACGTGCACGCCACGGTAGCGAGGGCTTGCTGCCACGGCCTCCAACAAGGCCCTGCTCCCCTCCGGATCCCACAGGTCGCCAATCATGTCCCGGTAGCACTCGGCACGCAGCAGCTCGCGTACGTCAAGACCCTGCCAGCCGGTAAGCTCCGGCATATCCCCCGGCAAACGCAAATAGGACAGCCACGCAAAGACCAGGCTATCCACAGCGCAGAACGACCGTTCCTCAAACGGATCAAACGCCGTCTGGGCATAGGTCAAAAAATTAGGCGAATCCGACATGGCTCTCCCATCAACAATGGCGCATTGGGGTCAGGTTACTTTGCACCAAAAAGGCGCCCGGGCCGTGTGGGCTCGGACGCCTTCATTGTAGCTTTTCGCTCTAGCGAGCTTGATTTAGCAGGAGAAGTCGACGCTGTCGATGATGTCCTTGAGGGCCTTGGCGGAGGCGGTAAGCTCATGCTGCTCGTCATCGTTCAGCGGCACGGGGACGCGGCAGACAACGCCGTCGCGGCCAACGACGGTCGGCATGGAGATGGCAAGATCGGACAGGCCGTACTCGCCCACCATAAGCGAGGAGACAGGCAGAACGGTCTGCTCATCGCGCATGACGGCAGTGCAGATGCGCTTGACGGCCATGGCGACGCCATAGTAGGTGGCGTGCTTCTTCTCGATGATGGTGTAAGCGGAGTTCTTGACGTCCTCGGCGATGCGCTTCTCGGCAGCCTCATGCTCCAGATGGCCGTGAAGCTCGCAGAAGGTGTTCAGCGGAACGCCGGCAACCTGAGCGCTGGACCAAGCGACAAACTCGGAGTCGCCGTGCTCACCCATGACGTAGGCCTGAACGTCGCGCGGATCGACCTCGACGTGAGCGCCGAGCATCTGCTGCAGACGGCCGGTGTCGAGCACGGTGCCGGATCCGATGACGTGGCCCTCGGGCAGACCGGACATCTTGATGGCGGCATAGGTCAGAACGTCGACCGGGTTGGAGACGATTAGTAGAATGCCGTCGAAGCCGGACTTCTTAATCTCGGGAATAATGGACTTAAAGATGCTGACGTTCTTGTTGACCAGGTCCAGGCGAGTCTCACCGGGCTTCTGGGCAGCGCCAGCGGTGACGACGATCATGGCAGCATCGGCGACATCGGAATAATCGCCGGCGTAGATCTTCATCGGCTCGGCAAACGTCATGCCGTGCGCGATATCCAGAGCCTCACCCTCGGCGCGGTTCTTGTCCACGTCGATGAGGACCATCTCGGAGAACAGACCACTCTGCATCAGTGCGAACGCCGACGACGAACCGACGAAACCGCAGCCGACAATAGCGACCTTCTTCTCGTTAACCATTAGAAACTCCCATCTCTCTCCACAAGCAAGCCGCCCGGGAACGACCCGAGCGGCTTGCCGTAATCCCAATACATCCAATCGGGACTTTGATTATGCTCCTATTCGCAGCCAAAAATCGACCGTTTACCGAAATTGTTTGCAGAATTCGTAAAATAACTGCACGAAATCGGTTTCGAGCTATTGACGAGGCGAAATAGCTTTCTAATACAGGCCCGCCTCGCGAATGGCCTCGACAGCCAAAGCAATCTGATCGGGCGGCAGGACCAGCGCCATGCGCACGTGTCCCTCGCCCGAAGGACCAAAGCTCGCGCCAGGCGTCACCACAACGCCGGCCTTCTCCATGAGCTCCTCGCAAAACGCCATGGAATCGGTGCGACCACCGGGAAGCTTGGCCCACACAAACATAGAGCCATGCGCGTTGGGACGCTCCCAGCCCAGGCCCTCAAGACCGTCGCACAGGGCGTCGCGGCGCTCCTGGTACTTCAGACGCTGCGCCTCGACCTCATCGCGCGGACCGTTCAGGCAGGCGATAGCAGCCTTCTGGATCGGGAAGAACATACCAAAGTCGATCTGACCGCGCAGCTTGGCAAAGGCAGAGACCACGTCCTCGCGGCCGACCAAAAAGCCGATACGCGCACCGGTAACGTTAAACGACTTGGAAAGCGAGAAGAACTCCACGCCCACCTCGAGCGCGCCGGGATACTGCAAAAAGCTTCCGCCCGGCTCGCCGTCGAACACGATATCGGAGTACGCATTGTCATGGACGATGAGCAAGTCGTGCTCGCGGGCGAAAGCGATAATCTCCTCATAGACCTCGGGCGTACCCACCGAGCCGACCGGGTTTGCGGGCAACGACACGATCATATACTTGGCGCGATCGGCCACCTCGGGATCGATACCCGCCACATAGGGCAGGTAATTATGCTCGGCAACCAGCGGATAGTACTCGAGCTTGGCATCGGCGATCTTGGCGCCCGCCTCAAAGACCGGGTAGCACGGATCGGGAACCAGGATGGAGTCACCCGGATCGAGCAGGGCCAGGCCCAAATGGCCCACGCCCTCCTGCGTGCCGTTGCACGACTGCACCATAGACGGCGTAATGCCGGAGACACCAAAGCGACGCTCATAGTAATCGCACACGGCTTGCTTGAGTTCGGGCAGGTCGCGCAGGGCATACTTCCACATCTCGGGATCTTGGGCTGCATGCGTGAGCGCCTCGACCACGTGGTCGTACGGCTTAAAGTCGGGCGTGCCCACGCTCATGTTGTAAATGGTCTTGCCCTGAGCCTTCAGCGCGAGAAGCTTGTTGTTGAGCGAGGCGAAGACCTCCGCGCCAAAGCGGTCGAGACGCTGCGATGCCTGCATGGTGCCACCTTTCGATATAAAAAACGCGGCGCTCCGACAAGAGCGCCGCGCGATACGGGCCATCAGATTGCAAAAGTGTAACGCTTGCAACCCCCGTATTGGTTCAATTTAGCCAACCTTAGTCAATCGGATTGAGCGCATCGATCTGCGCAAGCCACAGACGCGAGCTGGCGTCACTCGGCATACGCCAATCGCCACGCGGGCTGAGCGTCACCGAGCCCACCTTGGGGCCGTCGGGCAGGCAGCTTCGCTTAAACTGCTGGGCAAAGAAGCGGCGGTAGAACGTACGCAGCCACGTGTGGACGGTCTTGGCGTCGTAGACGTCCTCGAAGCTCTTGAGCGCCATGCGGTAGATCTTGCCCGGCTCAAAGCCAAAACGCAGCAGGTAGTAGAGGAAGTAGTCGTGCAGCTCGTACGGGCCCACCAAATCCTCGGTCTTCTGCGCAATCTCGCCGTCGCCCGTGGGCGGCAGAAGTTCGGGAGACACCGGCGTATCGAGGATATCGAGCAGCACCTCGGCGATGCGTCCGCCAAAGACATCGGCCGCATAGCGAACCAGATGACGCACGAGCGTCTTGGGCACGCTCGCGTTGACGGCGTACATGCTCATATGGTCGCCATTGTACGTAGCCCAGCCGAGCGCCAGCTCCGACAGGTCGCCGGTGCCGATGACAAAGCCGCCAGCCTGGTTGGCCAGGTCCATCAGAATCTGCGTACGCTCGCGCGCCTGGCTGTTTTCGTAGGTCACGTCTTGGACGGCCGGATCGTGCTCGATGTCCTTAAAATGCTGCTCCACGGCCGCATGAATCGAGACCTCGCGGAAGGAGACACCCAGGTCGCGGGCGAGCGACTCGGCATTGGACTTGGTGCGGTGCGTCGTGCCAAAGCCGGGCATGGAGACCGCCGTGATACCCGTGCGCGGCAGCCCCAGTGCATCGAAAGCACGCACAGTCACAAGCAGCGCCAGCGTGGAGTCCAAGCCGCCCGAAAGACCGATAACAGCTGCCTTGGTGCCCGTATGGGCAAGGCGCGTCTTGAGGCCCGCAGTCTGCAGGTCGAGGATGGTCTCGCAGCGCTCGGCCAGATCGCCGTGGTCGACCGGCACAAAGGGCGCACGCGGGAAAACGCGGTCGATATCGCAGGCATCGCGCAAGACAGGCTCTTCGGCCAACACGCCCTCAAACGAAAACTCAACAGTCGTGGCCTCCGGCGCATCGCCCGCGCGTGTCCACGTCGTCGAGCGACGGCGCTCGGCAACCAGACGGTCAAGATCGACGTCGGCGATGGCCATGCCACAGGTGAGAAGCCTGGTCGCGGCAAGCTTGGAGCCGTTTTCGTAGATAAGGTTCTCGCCCGCAAAGACCATGTCGGTCGTGGACTCGCCCTCGCTCGCGTCTGCGTAGGCATAGGCGCAGTACAGGCGTGCGCTCTGGTTGGAGATGAGGCTGCGTCGGTAATCTGCCTTGCCGATAATCTCGTCCGAGGCCGACGGGTTAAGGATCACCGTGGCGCCGGCAAGCGCCATCCCCGTCGAAGGGGGCACCGGCACCCACAGGTCCTCACAGACCTCAACGCCCAACACCAGGTCCTCGGCGCCCTCATCACAGCA
This sequence comes from Collinsella sp. AM10-26, assembly GCF_003472525.1. Classification (NCBI taxonomy): domain Bacteria; kingdom Bacillati; phylum Actinomycetota; class Coriobacteriia; order Coriobacteriales; family Coriobacteriaceae; genus Collinsella; species Collinsella sp. AM10-26. The sequence continues at coordinate 214,454 of NZ_QRMC01000003.1, read as the reverse complement.
ACGGTAGACAAGCCCCGAGCCCAGCGGGACCGGACCCTGACCGGCAAATTCAAGCCAAACGGGATCGGTAGGTGCCGGAGCAAACCAACGGCGCTCATAGAACTCGCCATAGTTGGGCAGATACTTCTTAGCCGTAAGGCCCAAAAGCTCGCCCGCGCAGCACACGGCGGCGCAGTTGTAGATGTTTTCGGCCACTGCAACGGGAAGGCCGACGGTAAAGACGATCGGCAGCTCACGGGTTTCATCGAGGATAAACTCAAGCGCCGCCTCGCAGGCATGCAGCAGTGTGCGGTTATGGAATAGATCAGCCGCGGTATAACCAGTCAGGTTAAGCTCGGGCAGCACGAGCGCACGAACGCCGCGCTCGGCAGCCTCGCGAACAGCCGCCAGCGCAACCTCGGCATTGCCCTCGACATCGGCCACGCGAATCTGCGGCGACGCCGCCGCCACACGCAAAAAGCCGTCGCTTGCTTTCGCGCACACGGCGCCCGTCTGGTTGAGCTCTGTATCCATAGCATGCTCCTTGCGCATAAAGGCGATTCTTATGGGCACCATTGTAGCGCCTTGCCTGCGCGCCGTCGTTTTAGGCGCGCTGCGCATATCTAGGACAGCAGGATGGGGCACGAATAGTTACCTGAAATACGTACAGCGGGAGGTGGCCACAAAAGCCGCCTCCCCACTCTCAGCTAGCGTGCCAGCACGTACTGATAGGTATCCCCCATGGGTACAAAGCTCACCGGCACCTTGGCAGAATCCAATCCCGCCCCCTCGAGCGCACGCGGCACCCAGGTTGCCATGTATTCCATGCCTGGTTCCTCGCCGTTGAAATGCCCCATGTGAATAATGCACTTGCCCTGGCCGAGCATCGCGGCGTCGCGCACGTATTCGCTCGCCGTAAAATCGATAAGTTCCATGGCAAGCAGGCAATCGATGCCCTCGGCGTCCATCTTGTTGAGCGTCTCGGTATCACCCGCAGGATGTCCCAAGATATGCATGGGAATGCGCACGCGGCGCACGGGAGCATCCATGTCGCCAATCACACGCGTACCGGCAAGCCCCAAACGCTCGACAACATATGCCGCTAGCTCGCGCGCCGGCATCTCGGGAATCTCGAAATCCATGCAATCACGCTCGATGCGACAATCGAGCCAGCCGAGCTTATCGGCAAGCCCGTAGAAGATGCCATCAGCAAGGGAGCCGTCCGCCTCGAGCGGCACACCGGCATGAATGTAGTCATGACAGCGCCAAACCGCGCCGTCCCACTCTTCAAGCAGAGCAACCTTAGCCTTAAAAGAGGCATTACCAGCCACGACATCGCGATGATCGCCATGGTTCCAGAAGATCGCTTCGTGCGAGATAATCAGGTTGGCGCCCAGCTCCTTCGCACGGCGCACCACCTCGACCGTAGGCCAGATGCAGGTCACAACGCCCGTGCAGTCGCAGCCGAGCGCCCCGGCGCCAAAGGTCACTTGATCGCGCGTCGTCGCCGGATCGATGGGCTTGCCGGTAAAGGCATCCGTACTGGAACAATACCCCTTCACGGCCTCGATAACATCGTTGATGGTCATATGCGCTCCTATCGATAGTGGAAAACGACCCCGCAGGGCCGTTTTCCAAGTTTAAACACCACTGAGTTGATACTAGCGCTCGGAAACAGGACCATTTTCGAGCTCGTCCTCGGTAAACCCAAAGAAGAACGTAAGGGCAAAGGCCGCGATAAACCCTGCAGCACCGGCGATGCAGGCGTTGATGAAGTTCTGCACGTCACCGCCCACAAAGGCGAGCAGATTGAGAACATTGGAGGCAGCACCGGCAACGTAGACGCTCACACCGAGAGACATGCCCACGGCGCCCGCGACAAACGCGCCAGCGATAGCCATGGCAAAAGTGCGGCGATAGCGCAGCATCACACCGTAGATAAAGGGCTCGCCCACGCCGCCGACCATGTTGGCAATCACGTAGCCCAGGCAGAGGGCCTTCTCGTCTTTGTTGCGGAGCTTGAACCAAGATGCGACCTCAACGCCGTATGCTGCCCAGAGGCTCAGCGTGGTGGCAGGCAGGATAAACGAGTCGACACCAGTGGCCATAAAGTTGGCGATGGCGATCATGATGACAGCCACGTGCATGCCCGAGATTACCATGGGAAGCCAAGCAGCCGACAACAAGCCGGCACCGAGAATCGCGACAACACCACCCGTGGAACCGAACATCTCGAAGAATGCCGCCAAACCGTTACCGAGCCAAGAGCCAAGTGGCGCAAGAGCGCAAAGCGACACCGGCACCGTTACGAGCATTGTAAAGAACGGGGTGAACACAGTGGAGAGAGTATCGGGCATGACCTTCTTGAACAAGCGCTCGATATAGCTCATTGCCCAAACGGAGAGCAGGATGGGGATCACCGACTGTGTGTAGTTGCCCGCAACGCAGGGAATGCCATAGACGGAAAACGGAGCACCGTCCGCAGCCAGTTGAATCATCGTCGGATTAATGAGAATACCGCCCATAAACGCACCGAGCACCGGCGTCACGCCGATATTCTTGGCAGCGTTATAGCCCAGATAGATCGGCAGGAAGTAGAACGCGGAGTTATAGAGCATGTTCATCAGAACATACAGGTCACTTGTTTCGGAAATGGCGTTTGCCATCGTAGGACCGAGCACCACGGCGATGGTTTTGAAGAGACCGGAACACATGAGCACAGGAATCATGAGGACCATGGAGCTCGACAGGTAGTTAAGGATATTGTTGCCGATTACCTTGGGTGTAAGCTTTTCCTTGGGCTTATCAAGGTTCTCGTCGATGGCGTCTTGCTTGGCAAAACCGCCGAGCTTGCAGAGCTCATCGTAGACCTTGGGCACGTTCTGTCCCACGATCACCTGGAATTGCGTTCCCGAAATCTGGGCGCCAAGCACGCCGTTAATCTTTTTGATCTCCTTGATATCGGGGGCATCGATATCCTTGAGATTGAAGCGCAAACGCGTCATGCAGTGCGCAACAAACGTTACGTTTTCCTTGCCGCCGACGGCCTCGAGCACATCGGCCGCGATCTTCTTGTTGTCAGCCATAGCTGAACTCCCTTGCTTTTCCGGCACCCCACGTTTGCGCATTTGCGGGGCACGTCAATAACGACAGGCCTGACACCAGGCGATTCAAAAAGAAGGAAGAATGACAAAAACAGAAGAGCCCCGAAGCACAATACGGACAGGGAACTGTCTACGTCATGCTTCGAGACTCTTCTCGAATAACACCTTATGTGTGGCTTACTTTAAGGCCGGAATCTCCAAGGCGTTCACCAAAAAGGTTGTCCAATCCGGCAAACGGTCAAAATACGGCGGCAAACGGTGCCCTACATACGCGATCCCGCGCAGACGCGGTTGACATGGAGCATCAGGTAGACCTTCTCCTCGTCGGTGAGCTCGGCACCAAAGCGCTCGGCGATAAGCTCGGCCATGCGGTCCACGCACACGGCCACATCGGGATGTTGCTCGCAGAGCGGCCCATAGAGCGAGCCGTTCTCAGTATTGAGGGGCTCGCCGCTCTGCACGCGTTCAAGCAGGTAACGCACGTGCGTGGCATAACGGCAGAAGTCAAAGCCGTCACGGTCGACGCTCACACCAAGCTGAGATTCAATAATCTTGGTAAACTTCTCAAGGAGCGCCTCATCCTTGCGGACAGTGTTGGACTTGGCCTTGGAGGAAGATGCCACCACGCTGTTGACAATGCAAAGTGCGATGCCGCTCGCCTCGCTCGGCGGCATCTTGATGTTGAACTCGCGATTGATGCCCCCAAGCGCAAACTTTGCGATTTTGTACTCGATGGGATACATCTGCTGCACGTCATAGGAAAGCGGCATCTGAACAAACATGTGCTCGCGGCAGCGCTTGATGGCAAAGGCGATGTGGTCGGCCATGGTAAAGGGCAGGTTGGCCGAGAGCTCACGCGAGATGTTGGAGCGCGCGATATCGGCGATCTGAGCGGAAAACTCCATCACCTGCGGATCAATTTCGTCGAGGAGCGCCAGATAGCGAGAGTCGACGCCGTAGAACGTGCGCTCGATCTTGTCGAGCGTGACCTCGTCGGGGCCGTCGGGAAACCCGATGCCACGCCCGAGCGCCACAAGCTCGCGCCCCTTAGCGTTGACGCAGATAACCGTATTGTTGTTTATTCGCTTAAGAATCTTCATGCTGCTCCCCACTTGGCACGGGAGTGCCACGTGGTTGATTATTTCATGCAGAATCAAAATCGGTCAACAGGCACCGTTAGGAAAAGCCCTTGCAAGGCGAGTCTCGATTCTCATTTTCAGGGTATCCCACAGCGCTAAGAGGGCGCGGGCGACGGTCGCCTCCATTGTACTGTCAAGTTCAATCAGTGCTGATGGGGCGGGCTCATGATTAAAATTGGAAAAGAGAAGTCAGAATAGCGTTTAGCAGTAGAACGAGATCTCATCCACAAGGAAAAACGCCTTCCATTTAGAGCAAATCAATTCATGCTGAGCGGCGATAATTTCACAGAGGTCGTCAAGCGTGCTCCGGGGGATCTTCGCTTTGTTATTAGCGACAATGCAACCGCCCCTGCGAGTCAGCCAGATTTTGGCCGAGCTATCCGAAGGCGCCCCCTTGCAAACATGGACATGGATTGGCTCGCCCGCTTCATTGGACCAAAAGAAGACTCGATAGCCGCCAATAAGAAATAAGCTAGGCAACTTTTGCTCCTCCGCTTGCGGCGTAGCGATACAGCAGATGGGCGTTATTGCTCAGAAAAGTCTCAAAGCCTCGCTTCTCCTCGTCGGTGAAACGCCCCTCCCACATGGTCCAATTGTAAGAAGGCAACTCACAACGAGCGGAGTCGAAGCCCTCTGCCGTCGGCCGTTCAAAATGCACGATAACCTTTTCGATATCGCCATCTGTAATCAGGTCAGAATGAATGACCTCGGTACCATCTTCGAATGTCATATACGGGTACATCACGTAAACCACCTCGCAATCATGAAATCAGTTTAGCATCAAGCTGTTGCACCAAAGACAGCATGCCCCCTTGATGAGTTGATGGTATCTGTTAAATGTCACGTACGATTCACATCTGGTGGGTACCCTGATGGCTACACGAAACGAAGCAGATTTACACCGGGAGGACCCCGTATGACAACCAAGTACACCGATGCGCCGCGCACGCGCGTCATGACGCCGGCATCGCTCAACAACGGCGTGCACGAGAACCATTCCATCGGACAGACCATGGCCATCGCGCCCAAAAAGGGCCTGTTCGATGACATTTCCATTCCCCAGATCATCGCCGGCGCCGCAGCTGCCGCCACGAGCGTGGCGCTTGCTTCAAAGATCGGCATTGCCGGCTCGGTGATTGGTGCCGCTGTGAGCTCGGTCATCACTGTTGTGTCCTCGCAGATCTACCGCCACTTTATCTCTGCCAGCGCCGAAGCAATCAAGGGCACGCATGCCGCTGTCGACTACCCTACCGGCGCCTACGAGCCCGTTGAGCCCAATGTCGAGGAGCACCTAGGTGGCGCCGCAACCACGCAGGAGATGCGCCAGGTTGCGGGACGCGCGACCACGGCGCGCGTCGCTCCCAACAGCCTGCGCGCCAAGGCGGCGGCTGAGCGCAGCCAGACGCAAAAGAAGGTCATCATCTTCTCGATCGCTATCGCCATCGTCGCGGTCATCGCCTGCGTCGGCGCCATCCTTATCACCACTGCCGGTGAGGGTCTGGGCGAGCGTCCCGAGCCGATCCTTTCGTCGCGCACGACCGAGAGCGATGCAAATGGCAACACCCAGTCGCAGGATCAACAGGCACAGACGGACGATACGCAAGACAGTTCTACCTCTGCCAATTCGTCCTCGAACACCCAAAACCAATCGCAGGGCACCGATTCCTCTACGGCCAACAGCAGCACGCCGTCCGGCACGACCGACTCAAGCCAAACGACTGACGGTTCGCAGCCGAGCACGGGCGGCCAGACGAGCGACAGCACTTCGGGAACGGGCGCAGCAGACAGCAGCAACACCAACAGCTCGAACAGCTCGAGCGGAACCGCGTCCGGCACGGCATCCGACAACTCGAGCCAAGGCACGGCATCGGGCAACTAAGCACATTTGCCTCTCATAGATAACCGACCTGTATAACGGGCGCGAATCGACAGCGGTTCGCGCCCGTTTGCCTTGGGCGCCGAGGTAGCAAGTCCCGCGCGATGGTAAGATGCTTTGGTGTGTAAAGAGGAGATTTGCCATGAGCAAGACAATAGTTAAGCCCACGCTATCGCTGGGCAACCACATCTATCTGTATCGCCTGCTGCGCGATGCAATCGGATGCGGCAAGCAAACGTTTATGACGCAGGTCGAGGAGGTACTCGCCGCCGGCGACATGGCCGCTTATGACCTGGGGTTTGAGACCACGCGCGAGCTGCTCGAGGAGCTCGACGACTGCATTAAGCTGACCGTCTTTAAGGGCGGTCGCCTGTATGCCACCGTCATCGCCAACGAGGCCTGGGATACCGCCCTTGCCAAGGGCGAGGACAAGCCCAAGGCAGCCAAGGGTGCCAAGCAGTCCTACAAAAAGAAAAAACGCGGTGAGAAGGACCTCAAGGCCGTGCGCCCCAAGCACGTTAAGCGTCCCGAGCCCGAGCCTGTGGCCGAAGTCGCTCCAGAGCCCGACCCCGAGACAGAGATCGAAGTCGCTATTGAGGTAACAGCAGAAGCCGAAACCGAAATCGCCGCCACGACCGATCCCGAAGTCATATCCGAGCAGGAAGCCACTGTGGAGCTCAACGAAGCGCCCAAGTCGACAACCGAAGAAGCCGCTAACCAACCCGAGACGCCTGCGTTCCAGAACAGCGATGTCTTTGGCAACGAGGCCGAGGACGATCAGTCCGATGAGCCCGCCGATCAAGGCGCTACCGAGTCGGCGCCGGAGCCCGAGACGCCGCAGCCCGCCATCTCGCTCACGGTCGTCTATGACCCCGAGAACGCCAACGCCGGCATCACCACCATGGCATCCACGCCCATCGAGGCAAAGTCGAGCGTCGAGAACGAGAACGCGACGCAGGTTGAGGTTGAAACTGCAGCTGCAGACGCACCCGTCACCGTGAAGCCCGCAGATTCCACGATCAAGCCGGAAGCGATGCCGGAGTCCGCACCCGTCATCGAGTCCGTGCCCACCTCCGCATGCGACCAAATTCCCGCACCGGCACCGGCTTCGGCACCCGCAGCGGCCCCAACCCCCGCACCTGCAGCGCCCGCCATCCCCAAGGACTTCCCCGTCGATTTCACAACCGAGGTCTTCTGCCCCGGCCCGCTTCTGCACCAGCTGTCAACCTATCTCCCCTACGGCGCCGACACCCTCGGCATCGTCGGCGAGTACTACTGGATCGCCCGCGAGCGAGGTACCATCGAGGTCGCGCGAAACCGCGCAAGCTTCCCCCTGCGCTACACGCAGGCCGGCGAGCGCCGCGAGGTTACCGTGCGCATCCGCCGCAACACCACCGGTGGTCTCGGATCCACCTGGGCCATCGATAAAGTCGAAGAACCCGGGCAGTAACGACAAACGGCTCAAATCCAAATCAGGATTTGAGCCGTTTTTATTTGTTGATGTTGCGTAACCAACAGCGAGCGGGCCGCAAGTGCCCCAGGTTGCCGTGAAAGAGGAGCGACGCGTACTTCGATACGCGAGCGACGGCTTGAACGGCAAGATGGGGTGCTTGCGGCCCGCGCAGCGTCGAGCAGTTACGCGGTTTGGAAAACCGCGTAACGATCTAGTCGCGCGTCAGCTTACGGTGAATACGATGCGGCTGGGCTGCGTCCTCACCCAGGCGCTCGATACGGTTGGCCTGATAGGCCTCAAAGTTGCCCTCGAACCAATACCAGTTGCCCGGATTCTCGTCGGTGCCCTCCCACGCCAGAATGTGCGTGGCGACGCGGTCCAGGAACATACGGTCGTGGCTAATGACCACCGAGCAGCCCGGGAACTCGAGCAGCGCCGCCTCGAGCGAGGACAGTGTCTCGACGTCGAGGTCGTTCGTGGGCTCGTCGAGGAGCAGCAGGTTGCCGCCCTGCTTGAGCGTGAGCGCCAGGTTCAGACGGTTGCGCTCGCCACCGGAGAGTACGCCAGCGCGCTTCTGCTGGTCCTGGCCCTTAAAGCCAAAGCTCGCCACGTACGCGCGGCTGGGGACCTCGGTCTCGCCGACCATCATGTGGTCCAGGCCATCCGAGACGACCTCCCACAGGTTCTTGTCGGGGTCGATGCCAGAACGGTTCTGATCGACATAGGAGATCTTGACGGTCTCACCCACCTCGAGCTCGCCCGAAGTCAGCGGCTCCAGGCCCACGATGGTCTTGAAGAGCGTAGTCTTGCCCACACCGTTGGGGCCGATGACGCCCACGATGCCGTTACGCGGCAGGGTGAAAGAAAGGTCGTCGATGAGTACGCGACCGTCGAATTCCTTGTGCAGGTGATGGGCCTCGAGCACCTTGTTACCCAAACGCGGTCCAACGGGAATGCGGATATCGGTCCAGTCGAGCTTCTGGCTTGCGCGGGCCTCGGCCTCCATCTCCTCGTAGCGAGCCAGACGGGCCTTGTTCTTTGCCTGGCGAGCCTTGGGCGAGCTGCGTACCCACTCGAGCTCGGCCTCCATGCGCTTGGCGAGCTTGGCGTCGCGGTTGCCCTGCGCCTCGATACGGGCGGCCTTGGTCTCCAGATACGTGGAGTAGTTGCCCTTGTAGGGATAAAGGTGACCGCGGTCGACCTCGCAGATCCACTCGGCAACGTTATCCAGGAAGTAGCGATCGTGCGTGACGGCAAGCACCGCGCCCTGGTAGTTGTGCAGGAAGTGCTCGAGCCACAGGATCGACTCGGCGTCCAGGTGGTTCGTGGGCTCGTCGAGCAGCAGCAGGTCGGGAGCTTCGAGCAGCAGCTTGCACAGGGCCACGCGACGGCGCTCGCCGCCGGAAAGTACGTTGACCGGCATGTCGGAATCGGGCAGCTGCAGGGCGTCCATGGCCTGGCCGAGCTTGGAATCGATATCCCAGCCGTCGGCGGCGTCGATCTCGTCCTGGAGCTTTCCCATCTCGGCCATGAGGGCGTCCATGTCGCAATCCGGGTCGCACATCTCCTCGCCGATCTTGTTGAAGCGATCGACTTTGGCGATCATGTCACCAAACGCCATGCGCACGTTCTCGATGACGGTCTTGTCGTCGTCGAGCGGCGGCTCCTGCTGCAGGATACCCACGGTGTAGCCGGGGGTGAGCTTGGCATCGCCGTTGGAGACCTCCTCGATGCCGGCCATGATCTTGAGCAGGGTCGACTTGCCCATACCGTTGGGGCCCACGACGCCGATCTTGGCACCGGGGTAGAAGCTCAGGGTCACGTCGTCAAGGATCACCTTGTCGCCATGGGCCTTGCGAGCCTGATACATCTGGTAGATAAACTCTGCCATTTGCCTGTTCTATCCTTTCTACCTGCTGTTTCCCTATTCTTGATTCGCCTTAGTGGAAACGAAATGAGGGAACCAGCTCTGAAACGTAACGAAAAAGGGGCATGGTTGCCCACACCCCCTAATACTACCTGGGAAAAGTCCCCCGGAACATACTATGAACTGCGTACGCTAGTTTTCCGCAACCTTAACGAGCGGCTCGCTGCGATTTGCGCCACAACAGATATGAATAGACGTAGGCAGCTCCGGCCGAACCAAGCGCCAGAACCGCAATCACCGCGGCGACGACTTCACTCGAAAGCACGCTACCCGCCACGCCCATCACAATCAGGCCAATACCCAGCACCATAAAGCAGGCGCCGCCAAAACGCTGCGTACGGCGCCAGTTCTCGGGATCGGCAAGCGCCCAGGGTGTCTTGATACCGAGCGTATAGTTCTGCTTCACACGCGGCAAGTAGTTGCCTACGCCGATGAACAGCAAACCGACAACACCGGAAATCAGCACGTTAACCGAACCGACCGCCGGCACCACGCCCCAGACCGTAAGCTCTCCCAGCCAGCTTATGGCGCACATGAACAAGGTGAAGGCGATTACGAAGCCCTGGTAGAACTTGCCCGAGGTTCGATATGCCTCACCTTTGGGGTCGATGCGCGGCACCACGCAGAACATTGCGAGAAGCGCCAGAGGCAGCACGCCGAGCGCGGAGGCCATCCAGCTAGGACCCCAACCGTCGACGGCGCCGTTCGCGCCCCAGTGCGTGGGAATCTGCGCAGGCAAGCTCGGCATCACCATGAGGTGCGCTACGACATTGGCGACGCACAGAGCGACCAGCGCAATCCACACGCGCGACGATACCCCCGTGGGGTGAATGCCCTTGTTTTCGTTATTCATCCTTATCACCTTCCGTGTTTGTAAAACCCATAAACCAGCCAATCAAATCCTGCATGACGGTGGTGTTTAAGCTGTATACGATGTTTTGGCCATGGCGCTCGTCGGTCACCAACCCGGCGTTTTTGAGCGTCGCCAAGTGATGGCTCAGCGACGGCTTACTGATATCGAAATGCTCGGCAAGCTCCCCCGCCGTGCAATTGCCCTCGCGCAGCAACTCCAAAATGCGCCGTCGCGTTGGATCGGCAAGCGCCTTAAAACCCTCTCCCGGCATAAGACCTCCTCTCATCATCTCTCATGACGCGCACACTATACTCGATATTTAGATGTTTGTCTAACTATCTAATCTTGTACTCAAAAAAATAGCCGCCCCCGCGTAATGCGAAGACGGCCACTTCTCACGCCATAAACGTGTTTTGGAGTTGGCCAACCCGCTGCAACGGGTGCCATCTGCTTCATCTTATGCGAATCCCGGCCCCATTTCAACAAGCCTCAAGGTCTCAAATGGAATCGCGATAATACCTATAATGACGATAGCTAAACACGACCCGCTTCCCCATCGGAGGATATCTATGACCGAATCCGCAGCTGCAGCTCCCGTCGAGACACGCGACACCAAGCTCGAGATCATCATGGGCCGCGAGGCGCTCGATAAACTCGCCAGCGCCACGGTGCTGGTGCTCGGCTGCGGCGGCGTGGGCTCCAACTGCTGCGAGGCACTTGCCCGTGGCGGCATCGGTCATTTTGTGATCTTGGACAAGGACATCATCGCGCCCAGCAACATCAACCGCCAGGCTATCGCCTTTCACAGCACCATCGGCAAGCGCAAAGTGGATGTAATGGAAGCCATGATCAACGACATCAACCCCGCCGCCGCTGTCATCAAACGTACCGAATACCTGTTGAGCGACAACATCGATGAGTTCTTCGCAAGTGTTTTGGAGCAGACGGACGGCAAGCTCGACTACGTCGTCGACGCCATCGACACCATCTCGGCCAAGCTCACCATTGCCAAATATGCTCAGGACCACGACATTCATTTGGTTAGCTCCATGGGCGGGGCCAACAAGCTCCACCCCGAATGCCTGCGTTTTGCCGACATTTTTGACACCGTGCGCGACCCTATGAGCCGCATCATGCGCAAAGAGTGCAAAAAGCGTGGCATCAAGAGCCTTCGCGTGTTGTTTAGCTGCGAGGAATCGGTTAAGACACAGCCTCGCGACCCTTCCAACATCCACGAGCGTACCGAGCTGGGAACCGCGAGCTTTATGCCGCCCATCATGGGCCAGATGATCGCCGGCGAGGTTATCCGCCAGATCAGCGGACGCGGCACCGAGCGCGTGCGCGCCGACGGCCAGCGCTTGGACTAGCAGGGATGCCGCGATGGAGCCGCAGCTGTTTGATGCACACTGTCATCTTGATTTGATGGCTTGCCCGGATACCGTTGCCGATGAGGCGACGGCACTGGGCCTGGGTCTATTTGACTGCGGCGTCGACCCACGCGACTTCGCGGCAGCAAAAACACGCGCCAGTCACCGCCCGAGCATCATCGCGGGCGTAGGGCTCCATCCCTGGTGGCTCGCCGACGGCCGATGCGGAACCGCCGAAATCAATCTACTTTGCGAAGTCGCTGCACAAGAGCGTTTTATCGGCGAGATCGGGCTCGACTTTTCCGCACGCTTTGTTGGAAGCGAGCCGTTACAAATACAGGCACTTGAACGGCTCTGCGATGCACTTGTGCATCATCCTCTTACCGGGCGCGTGATATCAATTCACGCCGTTCGTTCGGCAGGAACCGTACTGGACGTCCTCGAGTCGCACGGATTGCTCACCCCAAGGCCCGACTCCCCCGTTATCACCTTCCACTGGTTTAGCGGTACCTCGGACGAACTCGTCCGCGCGAGCGATGCAGGCTGCTATTTCTCCGTCAACGAACGCATGCTCGCCACCAAGCGCGGTCGCGAATATGCCAGACAGATCCCACTCGATTGTCTGCTGCTCGAAACCGACGCTCCTGCCGAACCGCAAGCAGATACAAGCGCGCGGCAGCTCATCACATCGCTAAAAAGCGTCTCCCGGCGCATCGCCGAACTTAAAAACTGCGCCGAGGAGAGCGTCGAATCGACCGTTTTAAGAAATTCGCGCTCCATATTTGACTTCCGCTGATCCCGGTGAGCAAAAAATGCCAAATATGAGTACTGTTGCAAAGCTAGTCACATTATTTTGCGATAAAACAACACCTCGATAATGTACAACCGTTCATTATCGAGGTGTTTTTAGCATGCTTGAGTGCTATTTAACAGGTTTTAATCGTCCCCAGACACTCAACTAAGGCCTCAAAGGCTTGATTTTGCTGTTGCCAAAATAGTGACAGTACTCATATTTGGCATTTTTTGCCCACTCGCTCCTAGAAAGCCCCCAACAGACCCCTAAGAAAGCGTGAGCAGTTCCGGCAGCTGGTCGATAATCTTGTCCGCGGCATCCTGGCTAAAGCCAAAGCGCTCCTCGCGCTTGGCAATGACCGTCAGGCCGGCTCGCTTACCCGCGGTAATGCCCGGAACGGAATCCTCAACACAGCAGCAACGGTCCGCAGGCAGCCCCAACAGATCCAGCGCATGCAGGTAGATGTCGGGCTCGGGCTTGCTCTCCTTAAACTGTTCGCCGCTCACCACATACTCAAAGGCATCCGACAGCCCGCATGCATCGAGCACTTCCTCGATGCTGTCCATGGGAGACGAACTCGCCAGCGCCACGCGAACGCCGCGGCGCGGCAACTCTCGAATCGTATCCACAGCGCCCGGGTTAATCAAAGCCTGGTAGTCACGCGGACGCTTATGCGCCCACTCGTCCCAACGGGCCAACGCTTCCTCGCCAGTGAAGTGCCCTTTACCGGCGCGTTCAAACCAATCGACCAGCATATGCAGGAAGAACTGATGCGAGGTGCCAATCTGCCCGTTCAGCTCCTCTTGGGTCAGGTTCAACCCAAGCTCCTTGGCAAACGCGGCAGTCTCCCCCAGGTAGTAATACTCGGTATCGACGATGACGCCATCCATGTCAAAGATAACGGCGTCGAACGGAAATGCGGACACGGCACCCTCCCTAACAAAAGGACGCCCGCGAGCAGGCGCCCGAACCATGCATTAATCGGCGATTCTAACCCAGCAGCTTATCCAGCGCTACCGCAATACCGTCTTCGTTGTTATTGGCGGTCACCATCTGGGCTACAGCCTTAACCTCATCGACGGCGTTGCCCATGGCAACACCGGTGCCGGCCCACTCAATCATGGACTTGTCGTTCTGGCCATCGCCAAACGATACGACCTCGCTGGCATCGATGCCGAGCTTGGGCAGGGCACCCTCGAGCGCACGAGCCTTGTCGATGCCGGGCGCCGTATATTCAAAGTACCAGTCAGCCGTAAACATACCCGACAGCGTCTGGGTAAAGGGCGCGTACATCTCCTCGTGATGCGCCTGCAGATAGGCCGGATCGCCCGCGGTGAGTAGCTTGTCCACCGGATAGGCATCCGCCACCTCATGAAGGCTCTCGACTTCGCGAATCTTAAGATCGCAGGCGTCGCGCTCGTATTTGACGATATTCTTCTGCGAGCCGTCCGGCAGCGTAATCATGCAGCGATACGAGTCCTCTACATGCAGGTCACGCCCGAGCGAAATCATAGGGATCACGTCAAAGCTGCGAAGATGGTCAATTAGGCGATGCAATTCGTCGACCGGCATGGCCTGATCGAACAGTACCTCGTCGGTCTGAGCGTCGACCACATGCGCGCCGTTAAAGGCAACTAGCAGACCGTCATGGTTTTGGAGGTCGAGCTCCTGCGCCAAGGCGTGCAGCCCCCATGCGGGACGGCCCGAAGCCAAAATGAGCTTAATGCCCGACTCCTGCGCCGCAAGCAGCTTCTCGCGCGTACGCGGGCTGATCACCTTCTTATCGTTGGTAAGCGTACCGTCGATATCCATTGCGATGGCTTTAATTGCCATATGTGCCTCCCTGTCATTGAACAACCTTATCTGAGCCATCATACAGAACGCCCACGGCAGCTCTGTCTGCAACGGGTAAAAAGTCATATTGTCCCGAACATGAACGACGCGTGGTCGTGAAGCTTTATCGCTCAGGTCAAATACGCCTGCTAACGACGCTCCTCCGTCGGTGCACCCTCGACGATCGCAATGCCCGCCGATGCACCCAACGCGCTAGCGCCGGCCTCGATGAATGCGCAAGCCTCTTCGTAATTATGAATACCGCCCGCCGCCTTGATTGCCACAGAATCGCCGAGCACCTCGTGCATCAGCCGCACGTCCTCGAGCTTAGCGCCGCCAAAGCTTCTACCAGTCGATGTCTTAAGGAATCCCGGCTTAGCCTCCAGCGCAATCTCACACACACGGTGCTTGGCGGCATCGTCGCCGTCCAGCTTGCACATCTCGACGATCACCTTCTCAGTGATGCCATGCGCGCGACAAAAATCAGCAATGGCAGTCATCTCGCGCTCGATGGCATCAAAATCGCGGTTCTCGACCGACTCCTGATTCAAAACGTAGTCAATCTCGGTAAAGCCGCACGCAGCGTATTCCTCAAACCTCGCAAGCTTCTCCTCAAGCGTCATAGTGCCCTGGGGAAAGTCGATAGCACCGGCAAGGATAATGTCAGAGCCCTCGAGCATTGCGCGACCCGTCTCGTACTCCTGCAGGTTCGCAAATACACAACGGAAGTTGTACTTTAGCGCCTTCTCGACATACTGCTCAAATGTGTCCTCGGGAGCGTCGATATAGTCGATGTATTTATTGATGGGTTTGGCAAGCGTCATGCTGGGCCTCCTTGTTCAGGACCGACAACCGATTTGTGGTTTCACGCGAAATACCACGTCCAATGTACGCCCGATACGCAAGGACAGCGTCCGCATTCCGGCAAGCGGTATGAAATTAGCTGTAGAAGTATATCTACGGAAAGCGAATGGCGCCGCATGCGGATGCCGACAGCAAGACATCCCCCCTCAATACACCCTCATGCCCCTTTACTGTTTGCGACCAGAAATGATGGGCTGCACAGCGTCGTTAGCGGTCGAATTCGACCTCTGACGACGTCACGCGACCCATCGTATCTGGCCGACAACAGAAAAGGGGCCCGTATCCCAACGGATACGGGCCCCTTTCGGCCATGACCTATCTCAGCAACAAAGACTACTTGCGGTGAGCGCGGTAGAACTCGATCGCACTATCTTATCCGAGCCGGGGCACGTTCGCACAGCGCGCGCGTGACGGTTGCAAAACCACCCCATTTGAAACAAACGCAAAAAAGTACTTGCAAAGACACGTTCCGACATATAAGTTGATAAAAGACCGCCGTTGCGGTTTTAAGTAGATCGAGCATATGAAGTTTCAGTTTTTATCGTGTAAGAGAAAGAAGATCGGCAAAGTACAGCCCCGAACGCAATGACAACTTAATGAGGTAACTGCCACATGTGAGGCACCCAGGGCATTGCTGTCTCGATTTTGAGCACGATGCCTTCCGCCTTGCGTGGGCCGTTCCATCCCGCCCCTGCAGCAACTGCCTCACGGGCTCATTGAAAACCGCATAGCACCCCAACGTCAGCACATCACCCACGGCAAGCACATCACTCACGACAACCAACACATCAACAAACAGCACGAACATCAACCGATTGGAGAAGCTATGACAAACCACCACGCCGAAGGCGGCGATAAGAAAAGCATTCTGGATGCCCGCATTGAGCGAGCATATGCAAACGAATATGACGCCGCCTTTGCCGCCGCGACCATCAAGAACTACGCGTCGCTACCGCTCGCGACGATCTTGGCCGACCACCCTCAACTGCTGAAGCGCTGCACAAAGATCATGGGCGACCCCGACATTCGCAAGCTGACAGACCCCTATGCCCCAAAACGCGACAACGATTCGTACGTTCTTACCGTAGGCTGCCTAGCCCATATGCTTACGGCGCTCGACACGAAACTCAAGCTCGAATGGGAACCCGACGAGCGTCATGAACTCGAAAGCAAGCGGAACACCCTGCGCACCGCACTGTTCCTTCCGTTGGACGGCCTCAAGCGCTGCAACGTCGAGCTCAATACACAGGTACGGCAAAAGCCCGGCACCGCGGGGCAGAAAACTCCAAGACCCCATGCGGCCGTCGTCGACCGCAACCGATATAACCGCATGACCGCGCACTTTTCCGCCGAGGGAGCAGCCATAAGGACGCTGATCGACCTGCTGTGCCTCCTGAGCATCAACGAGCTATTTGAGGGCTATCTCGCCCTTGTTCCCGCGACGGCACCCAAGTCGGTAGCAAAGATCATCGAGACCTGCAGACGCCAGTTTGAGCGTCATCGCAATGGCAGCGAGATGAACGCCAGCATCGCGCAGTACTACGCGGCTCATTACAAAAATGACGGATGCACCCCCGTCGAGCATCAGCTGCAGCTCGCCTACACCACGCCCGTCGCAACGCTCTATCGCTTTGGAGCCCTTGGCGCTTGCGAGCCGCACGGACAGGCAGTCTGCCCCGCAACCGAGCTCGATCTTAGGCTCGGACGAACCCTGTAGCCCGCCAGCCCCTCCGCGGGCAGCGGCCCTATTCCACAACACCACCAACAGAAAGGAGTCCCCATGGACACCAATCATTCCCCCGTCATCAGTCCCCTCACCATGCGTGAATCCGCCCGAGGTATCACGCTCACCAGCATTTACGATGAGATGCTCGCCCGTCGCGAGCTCTCCGTCATGGGAAACATCGAAACCCCGATGGCCCACGACCTGTGCCAGCAAATCCGCCTGCTCGATGCCACCGACCCCAGCCGTCCCATCACCATATTTGTCGCCAGCACCGGGGGAAGCGTTCGATCGGGTCTTGCTATCTATGACGCCATGCGCCTCGCATCGTGCCCCATCCGCACCGTCTGTCTGGAATTCGCCGCGTCCATGGGCGCCGTGATCTTTATGGGCGGCGACGATCGCCGTATGGCGCCCCATGCGGAGCTCATGATTCACGACCCGCTGATCCCCCAGGGGGCAGGCGGCTCGGCACTTGCGCTGCAGGAAACCAGCCGGCGTCTCATGCAGACCCGCAAGACCCTCACGCAAATCCTCTCGGACCGCAGCGGTCTCACGCCCAAGCGTATCCAGTCCCTCACTGCAAAAGACACCTACCTTTCGGCCGAGCGCGCCGTCGAACTCGGCTTTGCCCACGAAATCCTCTCGACCACCAAGGAGGTCGCCCATGTCTAACCTCGCCAGCCGCCTCGCCGCATCTGAGTCCGCATCGTCCACCATCCTCGCCAAGGATCGAACGCTTTCCTGCGACACCCGCCAAACGGGACTCAACAACAATGCACTTGTGATCGGCCCCTCGGGAGCCGGCAAGACCCGAAACGTCCTCAAGCCCAACCTGCTGCAAATGAACGCAAGCTACATCGTGCTCGACACCAAAGGCACGCTCTGTCGCGAAGTGGGACCCGTGCTGGCAGCCCACGGTTACCGCGTGCAATGTCTCAACTTCGCCGACCTCAACACCGTCCCGGTCCTTGCATGCGGCATCGAGCGCTGCGGCTACAACCCCCTAAGGCACATTCGCCGCAAGGCGGACGGCAGGCCCAACCAGCAGGACATCCTCTCGGTGGCAAAGGCCATCTGCCCCATCGAGGACAACAACCAGCCTTTTTGGGATCATGCGGCGGCAAACCTGCTGTCGTGTCTTATCGCCTACGTCACCGAACAGCTACCCGCCGAGGAGCAGACGATCAGCTCGGTCATCAAGCTGATCGAGCACCTGCAGGACGGTGCCACGGGTCGATTGTTTGACGACCTGATCACGACCGACCCCCAAAGCTATGCCCTCTCGCTATGGCGGCGCTACGCCATTACGCAAAATGCCGAGCGCATGCACGCAAGCATCGTCGGCATCCTTGCCGAAAAGGTCATGTGTCTGGGATTCGACGGTGCGGCACAGCTCTATCGTGAGTGCCACCAGGTGGACTTCGCTTCCATGGGACACACCCCCTGCGCCCTGTTTGTAACCGTGAGCGATATTGACCGCAATCTCGATCCGCTGACCGGCCTCTTTATTTCGCAGGCGTTTATGGGCCTCATTCGTGAGGCCGATAGGCAGCCCGACGGCAGCCTGCCCGTGCCCGTGCGCTTTATGCTCGATGACTTCGCAAATCTGCAGATCCCCCAGATCGACAACGTGCTCTCGATTATCCGAAGCCGCAACATCTGGGCAACGCTGCTGCTGCAGTCGACCAACCAGCTCGATGCGCTCTATGGCGAGGCACGCGCACGCTCCATCATGGGCAACTGCGACACGCATCTGGTGCTGGCGTTCCAGGATCCCGAGAGTGCCCGGGCGTTTTCCGACCGCGCCGACGCGCTGCCCAGCACGCTCATGGCGACGCCGATTGATCGCTCGTGGCTCTTTGTACGCGGTCGCACTCCCGAACAGGTCGAGCGCTTTAGGCTCGAAGACCATCCGCTCTACGGGGAGCTGCCCGAGGCGCAGCGAGGCCATGCGGAGGCCGAGATCTAGGCGCAGGGTTCTCGCGGCGCGCGGCGCCCCGGCGATGTTCCACAAAGGCCGTGCGCCCCGGGACCACGGCAAAGCAAAGGGGCCAGCATCCGATAGGATACGGGCCCCTGACTATAAGACGCGATGCGTTAACAGCAGCGACTACTTGCGATGCGCGCGATAGAACTCGATGAGCGCCTGGGTCGAAGCGTCCTGCTCGGCCTTGGCGGCGTCGTCATGGAAGGCCGGAGTGATCTGCTTGGCAAGCTGCTTGCCCAGCTCGACGCCCCACTGGTCGTAGGAGTCGATACCCCAGACCGTGCCCTCGACAAACGTGATGTGCTCGTACAGGGCGATGAGCTCGCCGAGTGCGAACGGGGTCAGCGTATCGCCGAAGATCGAGGTCGTCGGGCGATTGCCCTCAAAGCAGCGAGCCGGAACGATCTGCTCGGGCGTGCCCTCGGCGCGCACCTCGTCGGCCGTCTTGCCAAAGGCGAGCGCCTTGGTCTGGGCCAAGAAGTTGCCCAGGAACAGCTCGTGGACATCCTGACCGCTGTCGGTTGCGGGGTTGGCAGTGTTGGCGAAGGCAATGAAGTCGGCCGGGACCACCACGGTGCCCTGGTGCAGCAGCTGGTAGAAGGCATGCTGGCCGTTGGTGCCGGGCTCGCCCCAGAAGATCTCACCGGTGTCGGAGGTCACGGCGCTGCCGTCCCAGCGGACATGCTTGCCGTTGGACTCCATAGTGAGCTGCTGCAGGTAGGCCGGGAAACGGTGCAGGTACTGGCAGTACGGAAGCACGGCGTGGCTCTTGGAACCAAAGAAGTTAACGTACCAGACGTTGAGCAGGCCCATCAGCGCGACGGCGTTGTTCTCGAGCGGGGTGTTGCAGAAGTACTCGTCGATGGCGTGGAAGCCCTCGAGGAACTGCTGGAAACGCTCGGGGCCGAGCACGACGATCAGCGACAGGCCCACGGCGGAGTCAACGGAATAGCGGCCGCCGACCCAGTTCCAGAAGCCAAAGGCGTTGGCCGGGTCGATACCGAAGGCCTCAACCTTCTCGAGTGCGGTGGAAACGGCGACGAAGTGCTTTGCCACGGCCTCGGCGTTCTGTTCATTGGAACCATCGATGGCGCCCTGAGCCTTGAGCTGCTCGAGCATCCAGGTCTTGACCTCGCGGGCGTTGGTGAGGGTCTCGAGCGTGGTGAAGGTCTTGGAGACGATGATCACGAGCGTGGTCTCGGGATCGAGGCCCTTGAGCTTCTCGGCCTGGTCGTTGGGGTCGATGTTGGAGATATAGCGGCAATCGATACCGGCGTCGGCATAGGGACGCAGGGCCTCGTAAGCCATGACCGGACCCAGATCGGAGCCGCCGATGCCGATGGACACCAGGTGCTCGATCTTCTTGCCGGTAACGCCTTTCCACCCACCGGAGCGCACGCGCTCGGCGAAGGCATACATGCGGTCAAGGACCTCGTGCACGTCGGCGACAACGTCCTGGCCGTCGACGATGAGCTGGCCCTTCTCGCTGGCCGGGCGGCGCAGCGCGGTATGCAGGACGGCACGGTCCTCGGTGGTGTTGATGTGCTCGCCGGAGAACATGGCGTCACGGCGCTCCTCGAGTTTCACCTCGCGGGCAAGGTCGCACAGGAGCTTGACGGTCTCGTCGGTCACCAGGTTCTTAGACAGGTCGAAGTGCAGGTCACCGGCGTCAAAGCTCAGCTTGTTCACACGCTCGGGATCGGCGGCGAACCAGGCCTTGAGGTCGATACCCTCGGCCTCGAGCTTCTCCTGATGAGCCTCGAGCGCCTTCCAAGCGTCAGTCGACGTAGCATCGATAGGTGCGGCAACAGTTGCCATAAAGTCCTCCTCGGCATACGGGCGCACGCCTCCATGCGCCCGGACATTCAGATTCCACTATTCTAACGCAGGTCAAGACTACAATCAGCGAGCGTTGCCAATCGGCCCCCAAACGGCAACCGACCAAATAGGGACAGGTTTATTTTGGCAGGTCAAACGCTTTACCTACCAAAATTAACCTGTTCCTTCCTGGCAAATATTAGGCCGCGGCGCAGACGCTACCGAGCAACTCACGCAGAGGAGACCCAATGCCCTCCAGCAGTTCGGGCGCGATAATGGCAAAAACCGGAACCTCACCGGTGCCCACGACAGCAGGCACCTTGCCCTCCGAGACAATGCATCCATAAGGCACAAAGCCGTCTTCGCCGGCATCGAGCGTCGCCATGCGACGGGCGAGTTCGCGTGCAAAGCCGGCAGTATCGGCATCGCCAATCGCCAAGACAAAGTCCACGCCTTCGTCGGTCGCCAGGGCCACGGCTTCGTCGATCGGCTCGTCTCCCCCGTCGCCCTCAACCGAGCCGCAGCGGAAAAGCACGCGCTCGAGCAGAGCTCGATCAAGCGAGCCGAGTGCCGCCGAGACAAGCTCATCGCGCGTATGCTTGTCGCCACCCAGCACGACCAACGCCTTGGTGCCACCGTAGTGAGCGACCAATCGTCCGCACCAGCGAGCCACGTCTCCATCCGCAACAAGGCGCGTCGGCATACCAAACCCATAATTGACCATCTTTCCCACAACCCCTCCGTGCGTATAGGCGGTATCAATCGTTAGGCCCATGCTACGAAGCGAGGTTTTCCGAGCTGTTTCGCACTCTTTAGAGCCGCGTTAAAAACCCGATGCAGCCGCACGACCATACCTACCAAAACAAACCAGTCCCTTTTTGGCAGGTTTTGACGATGTCCGCGCAAGCAGGTATTATCGAACAGGTATTCGATAAGAACATGTGTTTGATGGGAGGGCACGCGTGGAGCACGAGCAGCATACCTATATCTGCATCGACCTTAAGACGTTCTACGCCAGCGTCGAGTGTGTCGACCGCGGGCTCGACCCACTCACCACGTGCCTGGTCGTTGCCGACGAATCGCGCGGACGCACGACCATCTGTCTTGCCATCACGCAGGCCATGAAAGACCTCGGGATACACAACCGCTGCCGTCTGTTCGAGATTCCCGACGGCATCGACTACATCAAGGCCGTACCGCGCATGCAGCACTACATGGAGGTGTCGGCGAAAATCTACGGCATCTATCTGGAATACGTGAGCCCGCAAGACATTCACGTCTATTCAATCGACGAGTGCTTTATCGACGTGACGCCCTATCTAGACCTCTACCACACCGATGCCGAAGGGTTCGCCTGCATGTTGCGCGACGAGGTCCTCGCGCGCACCGGCATCACGGCCACCGTCGGTATCGGCCCCAACCTATTCCAGGCTAAGGTGGCGCTCGATATTACCGCAAAGCACGTACCCAGCCGCATCGGCATACTCGATAACGAAACCTTTCGCAAGGAGATCTGGCCGCATCGACCCATCACCGATATCTGGGGTATCGGCCCCGGTGTGGCGGCCCGGCTCGAAAAGTACGGCGTCTACGACCTGATGGGCGTAGCCGCGCTCGACGAAAACCTGCTTTACGATGAACTCGGCGTCAATGCCGAGTATCTCATCGACCACGCCTTCGGGCGCGAGCCGACAACCATCGCCGATATCCAAGCCTATCGCCCGCAGGCAACCTCAACCACCACAGGACAGGTGCTCTCAAAGGGCTATGCCTACGAGCAGGCCTACACCGTCTTGCGCGAGATGGTCGACAACGCCGTACTGGACTTGGTCGATAAGCACGTGGTGTGTGACAGCATCTCGCTCTTCGTGGGCTACGCGAGCGAGCGAGCCGACATACGCCGACTCGATGCCAGCGGCACGGCGCAATATGTAGACGGATGCGGACACCTGCGCTCGAGCACGTCAGGTATCGAGCCTACCGCGACCGCCGGCCCAGAACTCGCGCCCCGTGCGCCCAAGCCCGTCCAGCGCGATGACGAACGGCGTCGCCTGGTGCGCGAGGCGCAGGCAATCGACGGCATCTTTGTGGGGGAACACGGCGGCAAACCGCGCGGTGGCTATGCCGCACTCTTCGCGCACTCCAACGCCTCGCGAAAACTGCCCGAGCGCACCAATTCATTTAAGAAGATCATGGGTTACTTCGATGAGCTCTGGGCGCAGACTGTCGACCCCAAACGACCGATCAAGCGCATCAACCTGGGCTTTGGCAATCTCATGCCCGAGGAATTCGCTACCGTCGATCTGTTCAGCGACGTCGAGGCCGACGAGCGCGAACGCGATCTGGCGCGCGCCGTGTTGGCCGTGAAAGGCAAGTACGGCAAGAACGCCCTGGTCAAAGGATTGAGCTTTACCGCCGGCGCCACCGCACGCGAGCGCAACGATCAGGTAGGAGGACATCGTGCCTAAGCCCCAACAACAACCGATGCGGCCGCCGACACCATTTGAGCGCCTGGCGGACCCCGAGGGAAGACGTCGTTCCGCCGACCCCAAACTCACCGCCAACGGCGCCGTTCGCGCCGGGCGCGCCGCGCAGTTTATGCCCTTCGCCGCTCTCACGGGATACTACGAGCTCGTACGCAAGCAAGAAATCACTGTCGAGCCCAAATGCGAACTCACGGAAGAAAAAGCCCTCGAGCTTTCGAAAAAGCTCGAGGGCCTCAAACGCGGCGACTTGGTTCGCGTCACCTATTACGATACGTACGGTTATCGTAGCCGTACCGGCATTCTCGATGAAGTGCTCCCCGCATTCAAGCTGCTCAAACTCCGAGACATCGCCATCGGCTTCGACGATATCCAAGACATCGAGCTGCGCGGTCGAGCCTAAGCGCAAGCGTACGCCCGGCCCTACGGCTCCATGACGTAATAGCCCGCATCCTTCACGGCAGCCTCAAGCACCTCACGATCGATCGGGTTTTTAGAGCGGATGTACGCCGTGTGGTCTGTATACGTCACTGTGGCTCAAATGCCATCGAGAGCGTTGAGGGCGTTCGTCACATTTTGCGCGCAGCCGCCGCAGCTCATACCGCCAATAAGCAGTTCATCGCTATAGGGGTAGTGAGACACATCGGTGTCCGCGACCGCGACCCTCTTGACCTTCTTTCTGCCCGCCCCATCGCCGCAACAGCATGTGCCATGCGTCGATGCGACAATACGCCGGAATCCAAAAAATAAGCCGGCGGCAATTACGGCAAGCACAATGATGTTTGCAGGGTTGAGCAAATCCTCCATATTGGTTATTTCCTGGGATATCCCTACGACGACGTGCACGAGTTTATCGTCCAGCATGGCGAGAACTACAAGGTCTTTGGAGCCTGGAAGGTCTACACAAATGTCGGGCAAGCGCTTGCGACGTTCGAATCCTACCGCGCTTGCACGCAGCGCCTCACCCATATCTATCAGCATGGCCACAGCCTCGCAAAACTTGCCCAGGCAACCCGATAGAACATACAAACCGCGGCCGCACGCCGCACAACCGAAAGGAAAACATATGAGTAAGATCGCAGTCGTCTACTGGAGCGGCACAGGCAACACCGAAGCCATGGCAAACCTCGTTGCCGAGGGCGCGGCGTCAGCCGGCGCCGAGGCAGAGGCCACCTGTCGCGCCCTTGGAGCCGAGCTCGCCTAACGGCGATAAGCTCCGCCCATACGCGGCTCTGCACCAAAACACATTCGCATCCCAACAAAAACGGGGCTGGATCCAGATCCAGCCCCGTTTTCTGCTATGTCAGCCACATAAAACAGCTACGAGATATTGCCCAAAAACGCCTTAGTGCGCTCGCTCTTGGGATGGTCGAAGACCTCGCTCGGCGTGCCCTCCTCCACGATAACGCCGCCGTCCATAAAGACGACGCGGTCGGCGACGTCGCGGGCAAAGCCCATCTCGTGCGTCACCACGATCATCGTCATGCCGTCACGCGCAAGATCGCGCATGACGCCAAGGACGTCGCGGACGAGCTCGGGGTCAAGCGCCGACGTAGCCTCGTCAAAGAGCATCACGTGCGGGTTCATCGACAGGGCGCGGGCGATCGCCACGCGCTGCTGCTGGCCGCCCGAAAGCTGGCTCGGCATAAAGTCGATGCGCTCGGCAAGACCGACCTTGGTCAACTCCTCGATGGCGATCTTCTCGGCCTCTTCCTTACTGCGCTTGAGCACCTTTTGCTGCGCAAGCATGACGTTCTTTTTGACCGACAGGTGCGGGAACAGATTGAACTGCTGAAACACCATGCCCAAGTGCGTGCGTACCTTATTGAGGTCGACGCCCTTGGCACACACATCCACGCCCTCAACGACAATCGAGCCGCTCGTGGGATGCTCCAGGCGATTGATGCAGCGAAGCATCGTCGACTTACCCGAGCCCGAGGGGCCCAGGACCACGACGACCTCGCCCTTGTGCACATCCAGATCGATGTCGCGCAGGACCACGTTATCGCCAAAGGCCTTCTGGAGATTCTTGATGCTGACGACGACCTCGTTCGAGTTATTGGTTTCGCTCATAATAGAACCTCCTTACAGACCTGCAATATGATCGGCGGGTGTCGCGACAACCTGTCCGGCGCTCTTGGTGGGACGCTTCTTTTTGGTTTCGGCCGTCCCCAGAAGCCTCGCCTCAAGACCGCTCACCAAGCGCGCAAGCGGCAGGGTAATGACCAGATAGAACAGAGCGGCAACCACATACGGCGTGATGGAGCCCGTCGTCGCCACGATGGTGCGGGCATTCATGACGATCTCGACCACGCCCACGGCGGCGAGCAGTGACGTATCCTTGTAAAGCAGGATAAACTCGCTGGTCAGCGTAGGCAGGACATTGCGGAACGTCTGCGGAATCATAACGTAGAGCAACGTCTGGAAGGCATTCATGCCCAGCGAGCGGGCAGCCTCGTTTTGGCCCTTGGGAATCGACTGAATACCGGCACGGAAGATCTCGCACAGGTACGCAGACGAGTTCATGGCCATGACGATAACGCCCAAGACGTAGTCGTCCACCTTGACGCCGGCAAGTGGCAGGCCAAAGAACGCGATATAGATCTGCAGGAACGCCGGCGTACCACGGATGATATTCACGTAGATGCCGGCAAGACAGCGCAGGATGCGCGACTTGGAGATGCGCATGAGCGACAAGGCGAAGCCAAAGGGGATTGCCAGCGGAAACGCCACAAGCACGATCGAGAGCGACATAAGGAAGCCCTTAAATACGACCGGCAGGCTCTGGACCAAAATGACCGGGTTCAAGAACAGGCGCAGGAACATATTGGAATTCCAAGCCTCGACCCACGGCTGTTCCTTAAGATCGGCCTGGAAGTTATCGAAGGCCGTCACGCCCTTAATCTCGACGGAAGGAATCTTGGAAATCTTCTTGGTCGAACTGTCGGCGAGCGTATAGGTGCCGCTAAAGGCCTCGTCGCCGCCTTCGACGGGGAAGGTCACGCCGTACACCTCGACACGGAAAAAGCCGCCGGCAGGCGCCGTCTCGCCAAAGTCGATCTTGAGCGTCTGGCCATCAGCCGTGCACGTGGGCTTCATGGGTGTGCGATCCATGAGGTCCTCGCCCGAGAGCATCGTCAATCGCGTGTCATCGGTACCAAACGTCGTGCCGTCGACAAACGTCAGCGAAAGACCGCTCAGCTCCTCGTCGGCATCGGCCTGAACTTCCCAGGTAATGCGTGTCTCGGTGCCGCCGACCACATCGCTGCCCGAGCCGGTGTTGGGTCGGGCAGTGATCTTTGCGGTCTCAAGCGCCTGGGCGGTCGAGGGTGCATATGCCCCCGCACACACCAGCGCGAGCGCCACGGCCATGGCGCAGGCTAGCTTTTGGAGCAAGGCGGACCGTGGAGAACGCTGCTCCGCGGTCCCTTTGTTCAATCGAGACAAGGTGGCTCCTATCGTAGAAGTTGCCTGCAAAACAAGACGGAAACGCTCTCCGTCGAGAGAAGCGCAAAGGCCCTCTCCGCAAAACGGAAAGGGCCCGCACGCAATCAAGCATTAATTTACTTGATGTTGTACTTAGCCATGAGAGCGTCAACGGTACCGTCATCGGTCAGGTCCTTGATGGCCTGGTTGATGTCGTCCTTGAGCTTGGTGTTGCCCTGATTGACGGCGATGGCGTACTCCTCGCCAGTGCTGATCTGCTTGATGGTCTGGCAGGTGTTGAACTGCTCGGCGGTCAGCTGGCTGGCGACGGAGCGGTTGGTGACTACGGCATCGCCCTTATCAGACTGCAGGGCGCTGAAGCACTCGGTGGCGTCCTTGTAGGGAACAATCTTGGCCTTGGGGAAGTTCTCCTGGGCAAAGGCCTCGGCGGTCGAGCCGGACTGGACGATAATCGTAGCGTCGGCGTTATTGAGCTTCTCGCTGTAATTGTCAGCCGTGATGTCGGTGTTATCGACCTTGGTCACGATAGCCTGGTCATCCATGTAGTAGGAGTCGGAGAAAGCGACTTCCTTCTCACGCTCGGGCGTGTTGGTGATAGCCGCGATGGAGACGTCATACTTGGCGCCCGAAGCGACACCCGGAACCAGCGTGTCGAAGTCGTTGTTGACGTACTCGACATCCAGGCCCAGCTTGTCGGCGATAGCCTTGATGAGCTCAAGGTCAAAGCCCTGATAGTCGCCGTTGTCGTCCTTATACTCAAACGGAGCGTATTCGGCAGAGGTGCCGACGGTCAGCGTGCCGTCCTTGACGAGCGCATACTCCTTGGAGCCGTCGACCTTCTCGACCTTCGCGTTGTCAGGGCTGCTGGAACCGGCATCGGAACCAGAGGTGGCGTTGGACGAACCACAGCCCGTCAGTGCAAGAGCGAGCGCCATGGCGCCCGTGGCTGCAAACGCGCCAAGCTTCTTGAGCTTCATAATCAGTCTCCTTCCAGTGACCCCGTTTGATTCAGAGGTCTGCAAAAACTGTTGGCTATTATGCACCCGCTTGTAGGAATCTGCAATGAGAAAACTGATTGAAACAAGCCCATAACGTGAATGAAACACCCACTTTGTGGCTGTTAATTACTGCGCAAAGACCTTAAGAGTTTTATTTCAGCCGCATAACCTGCAAGTTCGTTCGGTGTCTCCAAAATGAAAGGCAACGCACGCAGACGGTCATTCGATACAATATTCTGCATAACCTGCATACCGCCGCCAAGCTCCTCGCTACCAAGGTAGCCCTTACCGATGCACTCGTGACGATCTTTATGGGCGCCACAGGGGTTCTTCGAATCGTTGATGTGTACGGCACGCAAGCGGTCGATACCCACCACGCGGTCGAACTCGTCGAGTACGCCGTCCAGATCATGGATGATGTCGTAGCCGGCATCGCTCACATGGCAGGTGTCTAGGCAAACGCCCAACTTGACCGACAGCTCGGGGCGTTTGCCGGCAACGCCCTGGATGATGAGCGCCAGCTCCTCAAAGCTACGGCCCACCTCGGTACCCTTTCCCGCCATGGTCTCGAGCAGCACCGTCGTCTGCTGCCCCTCAAACATCACCTGACACAAGGTGTCGACGATCATCTGAATGCCGGCATCAGTCCCCTGCCCCACATGCGCGCCGGGGTGGAAGTTGTAGTAGTTGCCGGGCAGCGCTTCCAGGCGCTGCAAGTCCTCGGCCATTGCCTCCAAGGCAAACTCGCGCGCCCGCTCTTTGGCAGAACAGGGGTTATAGGTATACGGGGCGTGTGCCACGAGCGGACCAAAATCGTTTTGCTCCATAAGCTCGCGCAGGGCTGCCACGTCATCCATGTCAAGGTCTTTCGCCTTGCCGCCGCGCGGGTTGCGCGTAAAGAATGCAAAGGTATTGGCGCCAATGGACAGCGCCGTCTCCCCCATTGCCCGATAGCCCTTCGTCGTGGATAGGTGACACCCGATCGTCAGCATCCCCAGCTCCCCCTCATCAGTTGCTGTGAAATACGGTCTATTGATGCCTTATTTTGGCGCAAACAGACCGTATTCCACCGCACGTTATAAAAGGGTCATGAGGAGCGCGTTTTGCCGAAGGCCCTAAGCGCCGCCGTCACGGGGCCGGGCTGAAAACGGCGGCGTACGGCGTCCAAGCGCCCGGGGATATCGATGTGCTGCGGACAATGCCGCGCGCATTTGCCGCATTTGACGCAATTGCTCACCAACTTGGGCTCGCTTGTGCGCACCGCGCTCGCCGTAAAGTACTGCGATAGACCCGTAAACCAGCTGTGCGCATAGCTCGCGTTGTAGGCGGCAAAGCAGCCGGGAATGTTGATACCCTTGGGACACGGCATGCAGTAGCCGCATCCCGTGCAGGGCACACGGTTCGATTTTTCAAACTCCGTCAGCACGCGCGCGATGGCATCGAGCTGAGTAGCTGTCATCGAATCCGGCAGGGCCCGATCGGCCAACACTGCGTTCTCATCCACCTGCACGGTATCGGTCATACCCGAAAGCAGCATCGTCACCTGAGGATGATTCCACACCCACGAAAGACCCCAGGCGGCAGGAGTGCGCAAATGCGGGTCACGGGCACTATCGAGCACGGCGCGGGCCCGCGGCGGCAGTTTACCCGCTAGACGACCGCCCAGCAGCGGCTCCATCACAAACACCGCGAGCCCGCGCTCCGCAGCCGCCATGAGTCCCGCCGTTCCCGCTTGGTAATACTCGCCGGCATAGTTGTACTGGATCTGGCAAAAATCCCAGTCATATGCGTCAAGCATCGTAAGGAAGTCCGCCGCGCTGCCGTGGTACGAAAAACCAATCTGGCGAATGCGCCCCGCCGCCTTTTGACGCGCGATCCAGTCCTCGATGCCCAACGCCACCACACGTTCCCACTGGGCGGGCGAGGTAATGTTGTGCATGAGGTAATAGTCGATATGTTCGGTCCGCAGGCGGCGCAGTTGCTCGTCGAAGAACCGGTCGAAATCCTCCGCGCATTTGCACGAAGCATGCGGCAGCTTGGTCGCGAGCAAAACCTGGTCGCGTAGGCCTAGGCGCTCAAGCGAAGCGCCCACACAAGCCTCGTTGCCGGGATAGAGATAGGCCGTGTCCAGGTAGTTAATCCCCTGCTCCACCGCACGGGAGATGATGGCGTCGGCGGTCTTCGCATCCGGGCGTCCCGGCGCACCGGGAAACCTCATGCAGCCCAGTCCCAACGCCGAGATACGGTTGCCGCTTTTGGGGTCAACGCGATATTGCACGGCCCCTCCCCTCCCATCGAAGTCCTGACAAGGCGAAACAAACCCGTCACGTCATCGAAACACATCGGAATCGCAATCGAGAACGTATCGTAACGCAGCAGAAATCGAGCCGTCACGGCACCGCTTTAACATCAGCAAAAAGCCCGATGAAAGGAGCCACCCATGCCCGCGCTCGACCTTTGGAACCTCGCATCCCAGCTCAAAAGCACCGATTATCGCTGGGTCGACCTCACCCACACGCTCTCGTGCGACACCCCACACTGGTTTGGCTTTAAGCCGTTTGAGTCCACCAAGCTCTTCGACTACCTGCCCGATACGCCCGAAGACATGCTCGCGCCCATGCGATGCTTCCAGTATTCGGTCGCCTCGCAGTACGGCACCCACGTCGACGCACCGCGGCATTTCCATGTCGATGGCCGTTCCCTTGGCGAGATTAAACCTATCGAGTTTATGCATCCGCTCTGCGTAATCGACAAGCACGAGGAGTGCGCCGCAAACCCCGACTTTATCCTGACCGTCGATGACCTCAAGGCTTGGGAGGCCGAGCACGGCCGCATTCCCGAGGACGCTTTTGTCGCCTTCCGCTCCGACTGGTCCAAGCTCGCCGACCTCGAAAACAAGGACGAAGCTGGCCAGCCTCACTACCCCGGCTGGGACCTCGACGCCATCAAATGGCTCGTGGGAGAGCGCAACATCGGCGCCATCGGCCACGAACCGGCAGACACCGACCCCGCGACCGTGACCACGCGCGAGGACGCCTACCCTTACCCGGGCGAGCAATACATCCTTTCGGTCGACCGTTACCAAATCGAAGTCATGGATCATCTGGATGAGCTTCCCGCCACGGGTGCTGTCATCTTCTGCACCTTCCCCAAAGTGCGTGATGGCGTCGGATACCCCGCACGCGTCTTTGCGGTCTGCCCCGCGTCATAAGTTCCCGTGTTCCCATGCGTTCGTTCTTCTAAATACCGCTATCCGGCGCACACAACATACCCCGACAGCATACAATCCATCAGGCGCCCCGTACGTGGGCGCCTTTTTATGGGGAGATGATTCATATGCAGATCAACAAGGTCGCCTTCATCGGCAAGGGCGGTGTCGGCCTACTCTACGGCAGCATGATCGCCCAAGCGCTCGGCAACGACGCTGTTGAATATGTCATGGACGACGCACGCTTTGAGCGCCACGCGGGCGATGCGCTCAATATCAACGGCAAGCCCTGCGCGCTCAAGTCCGTCCGCGCGAGCGAGGCGACGCCCGTCGACCTGGTCATTCTCACTGTCAAGACAACCGGGCTCGATATGGCACTCAAAACCATGGAAAGCGTCGTGGGTCCCGACACGCTGATTGCGTCACTGTGCAACGGCATCACGAGCGAACAAAAGATTGCCGAACGCTTTGGCTGGAAGCACACCGTCCTGGGCATCTGCCAGGGCATGGACGCCGTATTCCTCAACGGAGAGCTCACCTATGCCAATGCCGGCGAAATCTGCTTTGGCGCGGCAGCAGGCACCGAGCTCGCAACCGTCACCGCCATCGACGAGCTCTACACGCGTT
Source organism: Collinsella sp. AM10-26 (assembly GCF_003472525.1). NCBI lineage: Bacteria > Bacillati > Actinomycetota > Coriobacteriia > Coriobacteriales > Coriobacteriaceae > Collinsella > Collinsella sp. AM10-26. The sequence goes on along the minus strand of NZ_QRMC01000003.1, from coordinate 182,972 downwards.
GCAGTATCGCCCACACCGTCGAGCACGACATATCACATCGTATGTGGGCCAAGCTCATGCTGAACGACGGCATCAACCAAACCTGCATGGCCTACGGCGGCACCTACGGAAGCGCCACGGAGAAGGGATCCGAGCAGCTCCGCAGTTTTGTCTCCGCCATGCGCGAGACGCTTGCGGTCGCCAACGCCGAGGGCATCGAGCTCACCGAAGCGGATCTGACGCAGATGGTGCACCTCATCGAAGGGCTCGATCCCGTCGGCATGCCCTCGATGGCACAGGACCGCATCGCACGACGCAAGACCGAGGTCGAGGAGTTTGCGGGTACCATCTGTCACCTCGCGGCCAAGCATGATATCCAAGTGCCGCAAAACGAATGGCTCTATTCGCGCATCCGCGAAATCGAGGCCAGCTGGTAGCGCTCGACATACCGCAGCCAACAGACTCAACGGCAAAACCGCCGCAAGGGACATTCCACTTGCGGCGGTTTCCTGCTTCATCTATAGCTAAAACCAGCTTCACGGCTGTTAGAGTTGCGAGCCCCGCATCTCGTCCTCATCCTCACGGCAAAGGACGACGCCGGCGCTTCCCAGCGCAGCGACAGCAATCAGGGCCCCCACAACGATAGGAGCAGCTCCGCACAAGCCCTGCATGCCCGCGACAAGCGCGGCTGTAGGACCAAGACAACCCAGCGCAAGTGCAACGGCGGCAATAGCGATATCTCGAGCGTTCATGAGACCACTTCCTCCACGGGAAAGACCTTGCTTCTCATGACTTAGTGTGCCCCGCTCCCATATGCGCGGTGTACTGCCACGGTAAGCGCTCTGTTAACTCAAGCACGCACAAAAAAACGGGCGTCCTTACGTTGCCCTAAAGCTCGGTAAAGACGCCCATCCGCCAAATATCCGTGATGCAGAATAATTACCAACCGGTGTAGTAGTCGGTGGTTCCGGCAGCGCAGCCGGAGTCATAGACCTTGCAATCACCCTTGGAGCCCGTAAAGGTCGAGCCCTGGGCCATATCGCCCGCGGCAACAACGTAATAGCCGTCGGAATCGCGCCAAAAGCCCTCAGAATCCTGAGTCCATTCGCCCGTGCGATAGTGATAAAGCACGTTGCTGCTGTAATAGGTCTCACGACGCCCGTTGTAGTAATTTACACCCGCAGAGCGCGTCAGGCCCGATCCGTTCGCGTAAGACGCGGCAGACGCGTAGGACGGATTGTAACCGGCGTTGTAGTACGAAGCCTGGGCGACCTCGGCAGCCTCGGCTTCGGCCGCGGCAGCCTCGAGCGCTTCGCACTTGGCATTCTCAAGCGCAGTGCGCAGCTCATCGAGCTCGGTCGACCTGGCGTCGACCTCCCCCATCGTCAAAAGGCTACCCGCACCGTCGATGCAACCCTGCAGCACAGCGCGCTCGTCATCGGTAGCATAGTCGCCATACATATTCATAATGATCTGAGCGCGCATCTCCAAGGAATCGCGCTTGGCCTCCATCGAGGCGTTCCACTCCTGCATAGAGCCATAACCATCGCCGCGATAGTCAACGGGCTGTACCAGTGTCGTCTCGGACGGCGTAGATCCAACCGTATCGGACAGTGTTGCGGCGTGGGCATCGGTTGCGCCGGCGCCCACCAAAAGTGCCACGGTCAGAGCGGCGGAAAGGGCGGCGGCTTTCGGTTTTCGTGAATCGATCCTCATGTAGCTGGAAACCTCCGTAGTGCGTTTTTGCTGCGTTTGAGCTGTGTGTGATTCGATCGCGCTGCATAGTACCCCGAGCAAATCGCGACCTGCGGTTTTACTCAAAAGGCGCACGTCAATTGCGTAAAACTCACATCCTCTCAACAGGAGTTTTCCACAACTCGAATGCATAAAGCATGCCAAAAACCCTGTAATATCGCCTTCCCTATGCAAAAAAGGCGCCTGCGCAACCATTGCTTGCGCAGGCGCCTTGAGCAGGCATTTTATGCAGTTATACCTATCGAGTCGCAAGGGGTCCTTGCACAAGTCGCCTTACTCGTCCAGCGCGGCGAAAGCCTGCTTCAGATCCCAAATGATATCCTCGGCGTTCTCGGTACCGATGGAAAGACGGATCGTGGAGGGCGTGATGTTCTGTTCGGCGAGCTCCTCGGCAGAGAGCTGGGAGTGCGTGGTGGTAGCCGGGTGCACGACGAGCGACTTAACGTCGGCCACGTTGGCGAGCAGCGAGAACACCTGCAGATGATCGATGAACTTCCAGGCGGCCTCCTGGCCGCCCTTAATCTCAAAGGTGAAGATCGAAGCGCCGCCGTTGGGGAAGTACTTCTGATAGAGCTCGTGATCGGGGTGCTCAGGCAGGCTCGGGTGGTTTACCTTGGCGACGTGGCTGTCACCAGCCAGGAACTCAACGACCTTCTTGGTGTTCTCGACATGACGGTCAACGCGCAGCGACAGGGTCTCGGTGCCCTGGAGCAGGACCCAGGCGTTAAACGGGCTAATGCAGGCGCCCTCGTCACGCAGCAAGATGGCGCGGACATAGGTCGCGAAGGCGGCAGGGCCGGCAGCCTCGGCAAACGAAACGCCATGGTAGGAGGGGTTGGGCTCGGCAATCTGTGTATACTTGCCGCTCGCCTTCCAGTCAAAGTTGCCACCGTCGACGATCACGCCGCCCAGCGAGGTGCCGTGGCCGCCGATAAACTTGGTCGCAGAGTGAACGACGATGTTGGCGCCGTGCTCCAGCGGACGGAACAGATACGGGGTGCCGAAGGTGTTATCGACGACGACCGGAAGGCCATGCTTCTTGGCGATCTCGGAGATGGCGTCGATGTTGGGGATATCGGAGTTGGGGTTGCCGAGCGTCTCGAGGTAGATAACCGTGGTGTTGTCCTTAATGGCACCCTCGACCTCGTCCAGGTTGTGGGCGTCGACAAAGGTGGTCTCGACACCAAACTGGGAGAGCGTGTGCTCCAGCAGGTTATAGGAACCGCCGTAGATGGTCTTCTGGGCGACCACGTGGTCACCGGCCTGGGCGAGGGCCTGCAGGGCATAGGTGATGGCGGCAGCACCCGAAGCGACAGCGAGACCAGCCACGCCACCCTCGAGCGCGGCGATGCGATCCTCAAAGACGCCCTGAGTGGAGTTGGTCAGACGGCCGTAGATGTTACCGGCGTCGGCAAGACCAAAGCGGTCAGCGGCGTGCTGGGAGTTACGGAACACATAGCTCGTGGTCTGGTAGATAGGCACAGCGCGGGCGTCGGATGCGGGGTCGGCGCTCTCCTGGCCAACATGAAGCTGCAGGGTGTCGAAACCAAAGGTGTGCTCGGGGTTGTTGATGAACTGGCTCATGACGATCTCCTTGATCGAATAAAAAGTAACTAAGAGTGAGAGAAGTTAGTCGCTGCCTCCTGATCACGCCAACGGGCGCAAACAGGAGCCCGGCATTCGTCTTGGTAAGCAGTGCATATGCGGTCCCCCTTTTTGACGTCCCGGTTCCGTGGTCGTCTTAATTACCTACCGCATTTGTGTGTTTTGAATAGTACGAGCGTTGCATCGCTCGGTCAATCACTTAAAAGCGCTAACCTGTTATCGGTTTTTTAGATAGCTATCGAAAGGACGGGCGCCGATGACCCTCCAGCAGCTTCGTTTTCTTATCGCCGTGGCGGAGTCTGGCTCAATTAACGCCGCAGCCCAGCGCCTCTATACCGCGCAGTCCAATATCTCCAACGCCGTCAAAAGCCTAGAGCAGGAGCTCCATCTGGAGATCTTCACGCGCTCCAGCCGCGGCGTCACGCTCACCAACGACGGCACCGAGCTTTTGGGCTATGCGCGCCAGGTCGTAGAGCAGGCCGATATGCTCGAGGCCCGCTACGAGGACGGCGGCACACCCCAGGCGCGCCTTGCCATCTCGGCCCAGCACTACGCTTTTTCGGTCGAGGCCTTTATCAACGTCGTCGAGCGCTGCCGCGACAGCAAGTTCGAGTTCATCATGCGCGAAACCACCACGTCGCAAATCATCGACGACGTCCGCGCATTTCGCAGCGATATCGGCATTCTGTATCTGGATGACTTTAATGCCCGCGTCCTGCAGAAGACCTTTACCGACGCCCGCGCGAGCTTCCATCCCCTCTTCGATGCAACAGTCCACGTCTTCGTGAGCGAACGCCACCCACTCGCACGTCGTGCCCAGCTATCGCTTGCCGACCTCACGCCCTACACGCGCTACAGCTTTGAGCAGGGAACCTCAAATTCCTTCTATTACGCCGAGGAACCGTTTAGCTATATCCCCTGCGATCGAAACATTCGCATCTCGGACCGCGGAACGCTCACCAACCTGCTCATCACGTCGAACGGCTACACCTTGTCGACCGGCGTCCTCTCCAATGAAATGCAATGGGGCATGGCATCGATCCCGTTGGCAGACGCCCCGACGATGCATGTGGGCTATATCATGCACGACGAGCGCAAGCCCTCTCCCCTCTTGCAGCAATACCTCAACGAGCTCGGCCGCATCATCCACGAAAGCCAGCCATCTGGAGACGGGATAGATATCATAGATTGCTAGCCCTCGCCGAACGCGGCGCTACAATGGACACCCACGCGAGAAGCGCCTAACGAAAGGAACCATGTGAAGGTCATCATCCATACCGACGGCTCGGCCCGATCAAATCCGGGACGCGGCGGCTACGGCGCCGTGCTCAAATACACCAACCCCGCCGGCAAGACCTTCACCTCCGAGCTTTCACGCGGCTACGCCAAGACCACCAACAACCGCATGGAGCTCATGGCAGTCATCGTGGCACTCGAGGCGCTCAACCGCCCCTGCGACGTCGAAGTCCATTCCGATTCGCAGTACGTCGTCAACGCCTTTAACAAGCACTGGATCGACGGCTGGAAAAAACGCGGCTGGAAGACCGCCAACAAGCAGCCTGTCAAGAACCGCGATCTGTGGGAGCGCCTGCTCACCGCAAAGAGCAAGCACAAAGTGGAGTTCATCTGGGTTAAGGGCCACGCCGGCCATGAGCTCAATGAGCGCTGCGACGAGCTTGCCACCACGGCGGCCGACGGCAGCAACCTCGATATCGACGCCGGCTTTATCGAGAGCGGCCTGTAACGGCGTTTTCGCACGCTATTTCCTGCCCCCTCGCGCTACACTCATCCTGTAAACCGAACGGCACGAGGGGGATACATGCTGCGTATAGCGACCATCGGCACATCCATGATTACCGACGACTTTATCCAGGTCGTCAACGCCAACGACCAAGCCGCGTTTGTGGGCACGCTTTCGCGCGATGCAGATCGCGGCGCCGCCTTCACCACTAAGCACGGCGGCGAGCGTAACTTCACCGCACTTGACGAGCTTGCGTCCGCCGACGACGTCGACGCCGTCTATATTGGCAGTCCCAACGCACTTCACCACAAACAGGCGCTCGCCTGCATCGCCGGTGGCAAGCACGTCATCGTCGAAAAGCCCTTCTGCGCCACCGAGGCACAGGCGCTCGAGGTCTTCCGTGCCGCCGAGGCCGCCGGCGTCGTTGCCCTCGAGGCTATGCGCCCGCTCCACGACCCCGCCTTCCATGCCATCGAGGACGCCCTGGGCGAAATCGCGCCCATTCGCCGCGCCTCGCTGCGCTTTGGTAAGTACTCCTCGCGCTACAACGAGATTCTCGCAGGACGCGCCACCAATATCTTCGACTGCCACATGGCATCGGGTTCCCTTATGGACATCGGCGTCTATACCGTCGAGCCCATGGTCGAGATCTTCGGCATGCCCTCCGGCATCGCCAGCATGACCACGCTGCTCGACCCTGCCACGCAAAAGCTCACGCACGGGCCCATTGACGGCTGCGGCTCCATCCTTGCCAGTTACGGCGGCGGTCGCATCTCGGTTGAACTCGCGCATTCCAAGATCACGAATGACCTGCTGCCCTCGCAAATCGAAGGCGAGCGAGGCACCATCCAGATCGACCATCTGTCCACGCCCCGCAACGTACGCATCGACTATCGCGGTGACGTCGTGCGCGGATCGGCGACCGAGGCCCCACGCGAGCAGGATGACAGCGGCATTGTGCTCGACCTGCCCAAATCGAATAACACCATGGAGTACGAGCTCGCCGACTTTATCACCGCCATCAGCGGCATCGACAACGTCAACGAAGAGATTTGGGAAACGCCGGCCGGGCGCCATGAACTTGGCCACTATCGCGATGTCACGCTTGTCTCGCTGCGTATCATGGATGCCGTGCGCCAGCAGGCCGGCATCGCCTTCCCCGCAGACTCTGAGAAGCAGGCCTAGCGATGGGCTTTCTTGACAAGTTCTTCTCCGGCGTCAATCGAGAGCCTCAAAAACCGTCCGGCGTTGAGCTCGAACTGCGGCGCAGGCTTACGGTGTTGGTAAGCGACACGGCCACTCAAAACGCCCCTCAGCGCTATTTTCTTCGGTGGGAGGGCCAAGTCCAGGGCGTCGGCTTTCGCTTTACCAACACCAATCTCGCACAGGCACACACACTCACCGGCTGGGTACGCAATATGGAAGACGGTTCGGTCGAAATGGAGGTACAAGGCGCGCCTGCGAATATCCTGTCTCACCTCGAAGCACTCCACGCCTCCTACGAGCGAATGGGCATTCGTTTTCGCCTCGAGGACGCACAAGCCCGCGCCACGCTTACCGGTGAAGATGGTTTCGACCCTCACTATTAGTATTGTGTGCTAAATACGGTATCATTTACTTACCTACCGTGACGGAAAAGAGGTGAGGCGCATGGCCGTGCAAAGAAGAAACACCAAGCAGCGGAAGCTGGTTCTTGATGCCGTGCGCCAAAGCTATAACCATCCCACCGCCGATGAGATCTACAACGCCGTGCGCGAACAGGACGACAAGATCAGCCGCGGCACGGTGTACCGCAACCTCAACCTCTTGGCCGATGCCGGGGAGATTCTCTCCATCAAGACGCCGGGCGGCAGCCGTTTCGATCGCACCATCGAGCCGCATGCGCATATCATCTGCACCTCGTGCGGCCGCGTCATCGATGTGCCGCTCCCCTTCGATGCCCAGCTCGATACCAAGGCATCCGAACAAATCGGTTGGAACGTCACCTCGCACTACACGATCTTCGAGGGCCTCTGCCCTAACTGTAGGTAGTTTTTGGGACATGCCTTAAAATCTACCTTTCCACCGATTACGGCAAAAGTAGATTTCTAGGCATGTCCCAAATATCTACTCAGCAAGCAAGCGATGCAGCTCTTCTTCGACCGTACGCACATAGCGGACGCGGTCATTGATACCGCGCATAGTGGGGTTGCAGTTCTCCATCAGGCAGGGATGACCCACCACGTTGAGCATGTCGCGGTCGTTTTCATTGTCGCCAAATGCCATCATCTCGTTGGATGAGATCCCCAGCGCACGGCCATAATCGGCAAGCGCGGACCCCTTGCCCGAATCAAAGCCGATAAAGTCCGTCCATTCGGTTCCCGACGTCATCACATCGACCCGGTCGCTAAAGCGACGCACGAAATACTCCAGCGCCGCCGGCTGCTCCGCCTCGGGCGTCTGGAAGGCAATCTTAATGACGTCTTCGTCGATGTCCTCGGGGCGGTCGACCACCGCCACATCGCAGTGGACCTCATAGCGCAAATGGTCGACGAACGCATCGTTGCCGCTCATGGTGTAGAGGTGTCCCTCACACGAAAGGGTCACGTCGGCATGGGGATACGCAACCACGGCATTCGCGATATCCATAGCAAGGCTACGCTCCATGGAACGCTTGACAACGGCACGCCCCTCGCTCATCACCAGGGCTCCGTTTTCGCATACATAGGCGAGCTCATCGGCCACCGGGGCAAACAGATAGCGCAAGCTCGCATATTGACGGCCGCTCGCCGGCATAAACACGATACCGCGACGATGCAGTTCGTCGATGAGCTCAAAGGCCTCGGAACGCGGCTCGCGCTCCCCCGGATGCAGCAACGTGCCGTCCAAATCGCATGCAATCAGCTTGATTCCTTCAAGACCCATATGCTTTCCCCCACAGCATCTCATCAACAGAAAGACGAACTTTGAATAGTTGCCTCTCAAAGTCCGTCTTACTCATACACACGTTAATCGCGCGCCTTTTTTACGATCGTAAAGTCTGGAGCCATACTCACAACGGCATCCGCCGCACTCGACGCAAAGCGCCGGCCCGCATCGAGTTCACGGGTAACCACCGAGAGCCGAACGCCTTCAATACCCCGGAGCATGCGGCCCAAAACAGGCTGCACCGGCGTATACATGCGCACGGTATGCTCGTCCGAGTCGCCTCGGAAAAGCGGCGCGTGCATATTGCCGATCTCCCAGCACGCATGCGCGAGCGCAATCGGGTCCATGCGGTCAACTTCGACCAAATAGACCTCGGCGCTACGCAGACGCACGACAACCGCCACGGGCAACGCACCCGTGCGGTCGACAGCGAGCACGTCGCCGTCGGCAAGGCGCTCAACGTCGGCGGCATCCAGCTGGACATTCACCGTGCGCCCCAGCTCCGTCATGCCCGCAAACGCGCGTGTGTCAGCCTGGTCCCAATCGAGCAGCAGCTCGTCAGTCTCAAAGACACCGCCCAGCTCCCGACGAAGCAAAAGTTCATAGGACGGGTCGTTGAGATTTCCCAAGCGCTCCGTAGCTACCAGGTCCGCGGGCATCAACTAGTCCTCGACCTCGACGAGCTCGATATCAAAGTTGAGGTCCTTGCCGGCGAGCTCGTGGTTGGCGTCGAGCGTCACGGCCTCGGGCGTTACGTCGATGACCACGGCGGGGACGGGCATACCGCTCGGCGTGGACAGGAAGAGCTTCATGCCCTTCTCGATCTGCTCGATGTCGGGAACCTGTTCGGCCGGGAAGGTCAGAACCATCTCGGGGTTGTGCTCGCCGTAGGCATCGGCAGCAGGAATGTGCACGGTCTTCTTCTCGCCCACCTGCATGTCGACAACAGCGGCGTCGAAGCCCTTGATCATCTGACCGGCGCCGCAGGTGAACTCCAGCGGCTCGCCGCGATCGTAGGAGCTATCGAACTGCGTGCCGTCGTCGAGCGTGCCGCGATAATGGGTCTTGACCTTCTTGCCCTGGTTGGACATGGTAACCTCCGTGATAAGGGCGGCGCACAACGCGGGCCGCCGTGAACATATGGCGCTAACTATACCCTAGTCATACAATTCAAAGACAGTTTGCAAAGAAACGCTGCAACCGGAGGAACCATGGCATATCCCGTATTCGACCTACACTGCGACACCGCCGACCGCATCGGCTGGGCCACGCTCGATCTCGACCTGCGCTTTACCGCCGGCACCGACGGTTATTTCCCCGGCGACGAAACGCATCCGCAAGATTTCGACCTCATCGAGGGCAACGCCTGCGCCATCTCGCTCGCAAAGATCGGCAACACGCCGTGGGCACAGTGCTTCGCCACGTTTGTCCCCGACGAGATTCCCGCCGCCCACGCAGCGCGTTTCCAGGCGCAGATCATGGCGCACATGAGCGGCCAGGCCATGCTCAATCACGACCGTATGGTCAACGTGCGCAGCGCCGCAGACATTCGCCCCGCGCTCAAAGACGGCAAGGTCGCCTGCATCCATACCATCGAAAACGCCACGTTCTTTGCCGAGGACCCCGCGCTGATCGAGGTGCTCAAGAGCCTGGGCGTACTCATGTCCTCGCTTAGCTGGAACGCGCAGGGACCGCTCGCGAGCGGCCACGACACCCACGCCGGCCTCACCGCCGCCGGCATCGAGGCGCTTACGCAGATGGAGCACGCCGGCATGGTGCTCGACGTCTCCCACCTCAACGATGAGTGCTTTAACGAGGTTGTCGCCCGCGCCACGCGCCCCTTCGTCGCCAGCCACTCCAACTCCCGCACCGTCTGCGGCGTCAAGCGCAACCTCACCGACGACCAGTTCCGCACCATTCGCGACATGGGCGGCATCGTCGGCCTCAACTACTGCAGCGAGTTCCTATCCAACAGCGCAACCGACGAGACCGCCGCGGACGTCACCTTCGACCAGCTGGCGGCGCATATCGAACACTGGCTTGACCTGGGTGGCGAGGACGTCATCGCGCTCGGCGGCGACTGGGACGGCGCCAAGGTACCCGCCTTCCTCTCCGATGCCAGCAAGATGCCAGAATTCCAGAACATGCTCTCCAAGCACTTTGGCAAGACCGTGATGCAGAAGCTCTGCAGCGACAACGCACTTGCCTTCTTTGAGCGTTATTAATTTCACATCCCCTGAGCGGGCCGGCATGCCGAACGGTCGACATGCCAGCCCGTCCCCAATCTGAAGGACCGCTTTTGACGCAGCAGTTTACGATTTCCGTATCCCGACCGGATGGGACGCCCATCCCCGTCGTCGTTACCAAAAAGCGCGTCAAGAACTTCAACCTACGCGTCACATCGAGCGGCGAGGTCCACGCCAGCGCACCGATCGGCGCCAGCCGCGAGCGTATCGAAGCGTTTGTGAAGCGCAACAGCGCCTGGATTATCAGCCGACCTGTCCAGCGCGAGCAACGTCAGGCGACGGCGCGAGAGCCGCGCAGTCCCTCGTCCATCATTGCGCTTTGGGGCAAGCCCATCACGGTACAGGACGCGCTCGATCATAACTTTGCATCACCCGCACCGCGGCCCAAGCAGGCCACCTTCGCAAGTTTTATGGGTACCGACGAATCGAACGAAGGCCCACAGGCCAAGCGGTGCGCAATCCTCGACGGCCTAACGTCCGACGAGCTCCAAACCCACATCGACCAGCTCTATACGTCCGAGGTCACCGCAGCGTTGCGCGATATTGTGCACGCATACGAAATCGCAATGGGCGTCGCCGTCTCCCGCGCCTCCGTGCGCAGTATGAAGACGCGCTGGGGCTCCTGCACGCCCAAATCCGGCGCCATTCGCATCGCGCGCGAGCTCGCCGCCTACCCTGTCGAATGCCTCGACATGGTTGTTGCCCACGAGCTCGTCCATCTACTCGAGCCGAGCCACAACCAGCGGTTCCACACCCTGCTCGACACGTACTGCCCCAACAATAGAGCCCTGTCGCAGCGGCTCAAGCAGCCACCCATAGAGACGTATTAGAACCGGTTAGCGCACGCGCTCGATCTCGACGCCGCAGCTTGCCAGAGGCAGGCCAACAGGAGCCCACGGCTTATCGAGCTTGATGCGCACACCAAGCAGCAGGGGGTAACGACGTAGCAGCATCTGGGCTGTCCCCTCGGCTGCCGCTTCGATGAGTTTAAACGTATGCTCGCGCAGATAGCCATCGACATCGTGGCACACCGAGCCATAGTCAATCGAGGCATCCAGGTTATCGTGCTCCCCCGCCGCGCGCAGGTCGGCATAGAGCACCAGAGAAACGATGAACTTCTGACCCAGCGCGTTCTCCTCGGGATACACGCCATGGTTGGCAAAAACCTCAAGGCCGTCAATGACAATACGATCGGCATGGCGCAAATCGTCATAGCTCACGTGAGGCACCGCCGTTGCGGTGGATATTTCGCCCCTTCCACGGCGGGCGAGCTCGGCACCCTCAACCTTGGTTGCATTCTCGGGCAGTTTCTTGTTACTCATCGCGATCGTCTCCTTCGTTTAGAACCCCGACCGCGCAAACTAACTACACGCGAATCGACAGGTTCTTTTTATCATCGCTCCAATTGCAAGCATTGCGCGCGGGGCATGCAAAGCAGGCACGCGACGCTTTGTCGGCTGCATAGAGCAGACGCTCAAGCGGTTGGCTGTTCACGCGCAACTTTCGATGGCCCAAAATGGCCGTCTTAATGGCTGCGGTATCGGCCGGCTCAAACGCCACGTCACCGGGCATGCCGGCGAGTATTGCATCAGCGACGCGCTCGCTTGCAACATCATGGGATATACCCGATTCATACTGTTCATCTTTGCCGATATCGTGAAGAAGTGCCGTGGCGTAGATGACCTCGCGGTCAAATTCGAGCTGTTCCTCGAGATTCTTGATCCACATAATGCGAGCGACATCGAGAAGATGGTCAATACCGTGGCGGCAGAAGATGCGCCCCGATTCCAGCTGTGCAATATTGCCCAGGTGCCGCCGGAACAGCCCGTTGGCACAAATGTAATCGATGCGAGGCATGGATCCAAAAGGGGCCAGGCCCGAAGCCATAAAGCCGCGACGCGACGTTCCCTCATCGGTCTTCGATGTAAAGTCGTTGACGACTCTCATGGCTAGCGGCCCAGCATCCTAAAGAACCGCTCCTCGAGCGCGGGATCGGTCTCAAAGACGCCGCGGCGAGCGAGCGTCACGGTCTTGGTGCCAGGCTTTTGCACGCCGCGCATGGTCATGCACATATGCTCAGCTTCCATGAGCACAATCGCTCCCTGGGGAGCGAGATAATCCATGAGGGCATCGGCAACCTGCGCGCACAGCTGCTCCTGCAGCTGCAGACGGCGGGCGTAGACCTCAACCGTGCGAGCAAGCTTAGAAAGCCCAGCCACGCGACCGTTAGGGATATAGCCGATCGCAGCCTTGCCACAAAACGGCAGCAGATGGTGCTCGCACAGCGAGTAAAACGTGATGTCGCGCTCGATAACCAAATCGTTCGAAGCGACGGCAAAAGTTTTGGACAGATGCTCCTCGGCACTCTGGTCCATACCGCCGGCAATCTCGCCATACATACGGGCAACGCGCGCCGGGGTCTCCAGCAGGCCCTCACGAGTTGGGTCCTCGCCTATGCCCTCAAGCAACAGCTTAATGGCGGCCTCGACTTTTTCCTGATCGACCATCTGGGCCTCACTTTTCCGATTTCACGTTCGCGCTATGGTACCACGCCCTCCGGCATCGACCACAAGCTACATAGTATGGGTCGAATAGACCGGATCATCACGCCAAAGTTCAACCGCATCACAAAGCGCAACGCCCTCGCGCTCAGCACGGGCACGCGTAGCGTTCATATCGATCACGCGCTGGTTGCTCGAACCCCTAAAGCGCAATGAGATATCGTACAGATCCTGAACAAACGGGCCATCCACCAACATATCGAGGCAGGCAAGGATACGATCCGTTGCCTCGGTATGGTGGCGACCGCCCGGCATAAGCTCCTCGAGCACGTCGCCGGTAAAACACCAAATGGTCTTTCCTGACCCCGCAGGATAAGCGGCACGAACACGCTCAACAAACTCAACGAGCCCCGCCTGATTCTCGGGCTCCATAGGCTCGCCGCCCAGAATCGTCAGGCCGTCAATAAAGGGATGATCGAGGCTCTCGATAATCTTGTCCTCGACGGCACGATCGAACGGCTCGCCCGCGGCAAAGTCCCACGCGACGGAGTTAAAGCAATTCTTGCACCCACGACGGCACCCGCTCACAAACAGAGAAGTGCGGACGCCTTCCCCATCAGCAATGTCGAAATACTTAATGTTCGCATAGTTCATAGGTAACTCTCCCGGGAGGCCGGGACATATCATCCCGTCCTCAAACATTCTCGGCCTGCGGCCTGCGAAACTGCGGGCGGGACGATATGTCCCGGCCTCATGCAAAGGGTAACTCAATGAACGAAGCGAACATCGAGCATAGGGTTCGAGGTCCAATAAAAACTGGGTTGCAGCTCAACCGTCATCGCAAGCAAAGCGTTGTTGCAAGTCAACTCATTTCCGCTAAGAACTTCGAGGGGTGAGCAGACCGCATGCTGCATCTCAGCTACATCAACTTGGCTGTCCCGTAGCGAGGCCCCGGACCTTTGCTCGATATGAGTTCCGCACGAACAGGAGGCGCCAGTGGCGCCTCCGTCGTGAGCCAGGACTGTCCGAAATAGCGAGTAAAGGTCCGGGGCATCGCTACGGGACAGCCTGGGATGGTTATTAGAGATGCAGCACGCGGTCGCGGATCTCCTCGGTTCGACCCTGATTCCAGAACTGGGTACCGATGTAGCCGCACGTACGACGGGCGACGTTCATCTTCTCCTGGTCGCGGTTGCCGCAGCTGGGGCACTCCCACACCAGCTTGCCGTCATCCTCGACAATCTTGATCTCGCCATCGTAGCCGCACACCTGGCAGTAGTCGCTCTTGGTGTTGAGCTCGGCGTACATGATGTTGTCGTAGATGTACTGCATCACGCGGATGACAGCCTTGAGGTTGTCCTGCATGTTGGGAACCTCGACATAGGAGATGGCACCGCCCGGCGAAAGCTGCTGGAACATGCCCTCGAACTTGAGCTTGTCGAATGCGTCGATCTCCTCGGACACGTGGACGTGGTAACTGTTGGTGATGTAGCCCTTGTCCGTCACGCCTGGGATGATGCCAAAACGACGCTGTAGGCACTTGGCGAACTTGTAGGTCGTCGACTCAAGCGGGGTCCCGTACAGCGAGAAGTCAATATCGCTTTCCGCCTTCCACTCGGCGCACTTGTCGTTCATGCGCTGCATGACGGCCATGGCAAAGGGCGTGCCCTCCTTCTCGGTGTGGCTGTGGCCCGTCATGTACTTGACGCACTCATACAGGCCGGCATAGCCCAGGCTGATGGTGGAGTATCCGCCCACGAGCAGTTTGTCGATCGTCTCGCCCTTCTTCAGACGCGCCAGGGCGCCGTACTGCCAAAGAATCGGTGCGGCATCCGAAAGCGTACCCATCAGACGCTCATGACGGCACAGCAGGGCGCGATGGCACAGCTCAAGACGTTCGTCGAAGATCTTCCAGAACTTATCCATGTCCTGATGCGAGCTCAACGCGACATCGGGCAGGTTGATGGTCACAACGCCCTGGTTAAAGCGACCGTAGTACTTGGGCTTGTTCGGGTCATAGTTAAGCGCGTTGGCCACGTTGTTAAATCCGTTACCGGAGCGGTCGGGCGTCAGGAAGCTGCGGCAACCCATGCAGGTATAGCAGTCGCCGTTGCCCGCGGTCTCGCCCTTCGACAGCTTGAGCTCGCGCATCTTCTTCTCGGAGATGTAGTCGGGCACCATGCGCTTGGCGGTGCACTTCGCAGCCAGCTGAGTCAGGTAGAAGTACGGGGAATCCTCGTAAACGTTATCGTCCTCGAGCACGTAGATAAGCTTGGGGAACGCCGGAGTGATCCACACGCCGGCCTCGTTCTTAACGCCCTCATAGCGCTGACGGAGCGTCTCCTCCACAATCATGGCAAGGTCGTGCTTCTCCTGCGCTGAACGAGCCTCGTTGAGATACATGAAGACCGTCACGAACGGCGCCTGACCGTTGGTGGTCATAAGGGTCACGACCTGATACTGAATCGTCTGGACGCCGCGACGGATCTCGTCACGCAGACGGTCCTCAACAACCTCGCGGACCTTTTCGGGGGATGCGGAAACGCCGAGCTCCTCGAGCTCGCGGGCGACCTCGCCGCGAATCTTTTGACGGCTCACCTCAACAAAGGGGGCGAGATGGGTCAGCGAGATGGACTGGCCGCCATACTGGGAGGATGCAACCTGGGCGATGATCTGCGTCGCGATGTTGCAGGCCGTCGAAAAGCTGTGCGGCTTCTCAATCAGCGTACCCGAGATAACAGTACCGTTCTGGAGCATATCCTCCAGGTTCACCAGGTCGCAGTTATGCATGTGCTGGGCAAAGTAGTCGGAATCGTGGAAGTGGATCAGGCCCTCATTGTGGGCATCCACGATCTCTTGGGGCAGCAGCACACGCTGAGTCAGATCCTTGGAGATCTCGCCGGCCATGTAGTCACGCTGGACGGAATTGACGGTCGGGTTCTTGTTGGAGTTCTCCTGCTTGACCTCTTCGTTGTTGCACTCGATGAGCGACAGAATCTTGTCATCGGTCGTGTTCTTCTGGCGCTTCAGGCTCTGAACATAGCGATAGATGATGTAGTGGCGGGCAACCTCGTAGCAGTCGAGACGCATGATCTCGTCCTCGACCAAATCCTGGATTTCCTCGACCGAAACGGTGTGTCCGGCATTCTCACATGCCTCGGCAACGTTTTGTGCCGCATAAACCACCTGACGGTCGGTTAGACGAGAGCTCTCCTCGACCTCCAAGTTTGCGGCGCGGATGGCATTGACGATCTTTTCGATGTCAAAGACGACCTCGGTGCCGCTGCGCTTGATGATCTTCATCCTCTTGCCTCTTTCGCGTCGTAGTCTCATTGCGCTTCAGAGCCAAACGATGCCCGGCAGGGCGTGCCCCTGTCTTGCGGCGCCGTCGCGCAATCTGTGTTCTCGATAAACCATATGCCTCCATGCGGACATGCCCAGGAGCCGATCAAGCGGCTCAGGGACACGTTCAAAAGAGGCAGTTAAGGTCTTCGTTCTCTGTCCGCCATCTATCATACGACAAAGACGCATCTATATCCTGTATTCTTTTTTTAGATCAAACACAACATATAGTGTTTTAGCAGGTCAAAGCAATTGGTCATTTTGCAGACACATAAATTATGAGGGGCTCTTGGCAAGTCGGTAAAACGTTACCAACACGGCTACCTGCATGGCAGTTATAAAACCCCCTTAGTCAAGCCGCCGACAAATCCTACCAAAACCAAGCCGCTCACGCCAAAAGAATCCAAAAGATTATGCTTGACCAACATGTTGCGGTCGAATGCCGGCGGACGGAGTGACAGGACTGCAAACGCTCGGAAGACTGCAGCCCCGGCACCCCGTCCGCCGGCATTCGATAGACGAGGAACTATTTCTTCTCTTCGCGAGCTGCCATGCGGCCGAGAGCCGCTGTAAAGGGATCGAGCAGCACGCCGGCGATAACCACAAAAGCCCACCCCTTTGTGACAAGACCTGCCCAACGCGCGAAGAACGTACGGCCTTCAATCGTTCCGAATCCTCCCCGGAAGGCAATCTCGCCAAAACCGATTACCATAAAAAGGAGCGTGGCACCGATGACCGTACCGGCGATCTTGTGTGACGCACTCCCCCGCTCAAAACCAAAAAAGTCCAGGCACATACCAACCGTTTTGCCAAACAGCGGGAGTGCGCTCAGAACCTCGGCGATCACCGTGGCCACGATGAGTTGTCCCCAAAAGCCCGTGGGGCTCGTCAGATCCAAGCCGGGCGCCCCTTCAATGATGGGGAGAAACGCGCAGAGCAATAGCGGGTTAAAGAAGCCGTTGAGAATACCGGTAACGCGGTTGACAGGTAACTTCATAGCCGTAAGCCTTTCAAAGTCATTGATAGAAAGAAGGCCGCCGGCATATGTCGGCGGCCCCGATAAAACATGATGTGCGGCAAAGCAACTACTCGAACGGCTACTCCGCCTCGCCGCCGGCCGCCATCTTCTCGGCCTCGGCAAGCTGGGCCGGGGTGAGTTTGCGATACTTGATGGCGCCAAAGACGACACAAGCCGCACAGACGATCATGCCGGCGATGAACTTCTGGTCAATCGTCGCACCAAACGGCGACGTCACGGCCTCAAACACAATGGGAGACAGTGCCATGCCAAAGTTGATGCCGGCCATGCCAATGGCAAGGTTAAACGCACGTCCCTCGGGGGCAGAGTTGCCGGCGGCAAAATTGCCCTCCAGCGGCACGTAGGTCTCCTTGCCTAGCGCAACGACAAAGCCCGCAACGCACAGCACCATAAAGGCGGGCGCAACCAGCGTCAGGCCCAGGCCAACGAGCGTCACGCCCCACGCAATCGGCATAGCCAGGTTCTTAAACTTGGCAAACAGCGGACCGACCAAAAGACCAGCCGCAATACCGGCAACGGTCATAACGGTAGAGGCAAGACCGGCCTCCACGGTACCGCCAAAGCCGCGACCCACAACAAGCAGCGAAACGTTGGAGCTGAAGAGCTGGAACGTGAGTACGAACACAAAGCTCATGAGCGTGATAATCGCGACCTCTTTAGGCATATTGGCAAACACATTGACCTTGCGCTTGGGCTCAAGATGACCCTCGGGAAGACAAACAGCCTCAATCACGATGAAAATGATCATGATGAAGTACGCCGCATAGCTATGAAACCATTCGGCGGAACCCAAAATACCGGACACCATGGTCCAGATAATGCCGCCAAGAGCAACAAAGGTGGAGTAGATGCCCATGACAAACGAACGCTGCTTTCCGCCAAAGTAATCCGCGATAAGAGCGTCCGTTGAATTCTGCACGGCACCGAGACCAAGGCCCATGACAGCAGAAGCCGCTAAGACTTGGCCGAGCGAGTCGTGGAACACCAGCACCGAGACGCCTGCCAGCATCACGATAACGTGACCGACGAGCGTCGTCTTCTTCTTGGACACGCGCGAAGCGAGCTGGGAAGACACGAGCATGGCGGACAGCGCCATCATCAACGGGATGATGCCGATAATCATCTGAACGGCAGCGATGTTCTCGTTGGGAAACGCCGCCGCGACAGAGGCCACGATGGGGACGGGCACCAACATGCCCATAATGCACATGGCGGCAGCATAAATGCCCACCAGGTACTTGATCTTGCTTTTATCCATGATCCATCCTTACACTTAAAGAAAAGGGTCGGAGCGGCCAGGCATCACCAGCGGCCGCCCCAAACACAGCACTATTAGTCGTTGAATCCGGTGAACACGGGTTCTCCGCTGTACACGAGCGCTTCCTCGACACCATCGAGCACGCGGCAAGCGCCAGACGCCATCGCCTCGAGCTCAAACTCGCCGGGATAAGCCGACACGGGGGCGATCCAAGAGCAGCATTCCTCAATCGAGGCAACGAGCTCCTTGCTGTGGACCATGCCACCTCCGAGCAAGATGCCGTCGACGTCGCCCTTCAGCACACAGGCCATCTCGCCAATCCACTTGCAGATTTGGTAAACCATTGCATCCCAGGCGCGAGCTGCAGCCTTATCGCCCGCAGCGGCACGCTCGCACACCTCGATGGCATCGGAGGTACCCAAAAGATCGACAAAACCGCCGGTCTTCATGCAATGGGCACGGGCGACATCAAGGCCGTGTTCCGCGGTGTACTTTGCGACCTCGATCGCGGGAACCGATCCGCAGCGCGTCGGTGCCATGGGGCCCTCGCCGCCGACGATGTCGTTGCCGTCCACCATCTTGCCCTTAAGATGAGCCGAGATAGAGATGCCGCCGCCGATATGGCAAACGATGAAGTTGCACTCATCATAGGGGCAACCGAGCTTTGCCGCATGGCGGATGGCGGTCTCTTTGAGATTAAGGGCGTGCAGATGCACGTTTCGATACACGCCCTTAATGCCCGTCATACGTGCGAGGTCGCACAGCTCGTCAGTATCGGGAGGATTCACCACAAAGGCGGGCTTGCCACATTTCACGGCAAATTCGTAGGCAATCTGGGGTCCCAGCTGCGCCGGGTGTTGAATGCCATTTGCGCCAACGCGAGCATGCTCGAGCATGACCTCATTGATGGCATACGTACCACCGGGCAGCGAAAGCAAGCCACCGCCGCGACCGACAAAAGCATCAAAGACCTCGAGCTTTAGGCCCGCCTCCTCCAGTGCCCCGAGAATCAGATCGCAGCGATACGGCATCTGAGCCGAAACCCCGTCGAATTGGGCAAGGTCCTTCGCATCGTGCGCAACGTTCTTACTGAGCTTGCACTCATCGCCCTCAAAAACGCCCACCTTCGTGGAAGTGGAACCCGGGTTGATTACCAGGATGCGCCAGGGAGTCTTTTTATCGGACATACCTTAAGCCTCCTTAAGCGCCTGAGCGCGCACGCAGCTCATCACCACGTTGCCGACGATCTCATCGACGGGCGCAGAGCGCGAGCAATCGCACACGATCTTCTTGAAGCCCTGAAGCATGGGACCGTAAGCATTGGCGCCGGTCAGATTCTGGATGATCTTGACGCCGATATTGCCCACGTTGATATCGGGCCAGATGACCACGTTGGCTTGGCCCGCAACAGCGGACTCACGATGCACCTTCTTGGCCGCAACCTTGGGGTTAATTGCCGAATCAAACTGGAACTCGCCGTCGATGGCAAGATCGGGACGGCGATCGTTGGCAATCTCGCGAGCACGGCGCACTTTGTCGACAAGTTCATTGTCCATCGAACCGTCAGTCGAATGCGAAAGCAACGCGCAACGGATATCCCATCCGGTCAGAGAGCGCACCGTCTCGCTCGACGAAATCGCGATCGAGGCAAGCTCCTCGCTCGTGGGGTCAACGCAAACGGCAGAATCGCCAAAAGCCAAAAGGCCACCTTCGCCGCCGTTCCAGTTGGGAATGTCGGCGATACCGCACGAGCTCACAGTGTCCACCCCGTCAGCAAGACCGACGATGGCCTGACCCGCCAGGATGATATCGCCCGTAGCGTTATCGATACCGGCGAACATAACGTCGACATCGCCGAGCACCTGCAAAATCAGGGCGCGCTCAAGCGGACGCGTCATACGGCGCGCAGCGCCCTTGGGCTTAAACTTGCAATCCGGATGAGAAAGGTAGCGCTCGCAACAAGCGGCGTTCGCCTCCTCGTCGGTCACATCGACAATCTCGATGCCGTCAAGGGAGATACCACGCTCGTCGGCAAGCTCCTTGAGCTTACCGCCGTCGCCAACCAGCACGCATTCGGCAAGATGCTCGGCGGCGATCTTTGCGACCGCCTGCATCATGGTCTCGTTTTCGCCCTCGGGAAAAGCAACGCGCATAGGCTTGGCGGCAGCCTGCTCGCGCAGGGTCTGCATCAGGTCCATGGCAGTTACTCCATCTCTTCGGCAGTGCGCTCGATAAGCTCGCCGATGGTCTTCATGACCATGACCTCGCGAACGGGAACCTCGGCATCGAGCTCGTTCTCGATCATGGACGTCAGGGCGATCATCTTCATCGAGCCCTTGCCCAGGGTCTCGAACGTCGTCTCGGGGGTCACATCGCCGTCATAGTTGTAGGCGGACTTGGCAAAATCGCAGATCTGCTGAGTGAGTTCTTCGTTCATGGCAAAGCCTTTCTAAGATAAAAAAGAGGGGCGACCACGGCGGGCTGGAGACATGGGTCCCGCCGTGGCCTAAGAGAGGAATCGAATTGTTACAAGGGTGAAAACTTAGTCGTCAAGCTCGAACGTAAGCTCCTTGTAGCCCGGACGGTCGATGACCTTGGCATGGACGCCAACGGTCTCGCCCGCCATGAGTTTGGCGCGAATCTCGGGGGCCTTCTTCTTGGTAATGCCGTAGATGACGTAGGTGTACTGAGAACCCTCGTCGATATCAACGGCGCCGTAGGCGTACTTGCCATACTCCTTAAGGTAGGGCTTGTCGTTCTGCGGACCAGGCAAGGTAAAATCGATCAGATGGCCGTGACCGGAAACCTGGACCCAATCGGTCTTGTGATAGCCGCAGGCATTGCAGGCAAGGTGGGGCGGAAACTCGACGGCTCCGCACTCGGGGCATTGGCGCGCCCAATAGATGCCCTCTTCAAGACCCGTGTAGAACTTCTTGACCACGGGCTCCATATCTTTGAGTTGCATGAGAATACTCCTTATGGGAAATCGAAAACCGCGGTCGCTTAGGCGACGGTACGAAGAATCTGGCAGCGCACGTTCTGAGAACCGCCAAAACCGCGCAGGAACGCCGTCTCGGGAACCTTCTTCATCTGGGTAGCACCGGCGACGCCACGCATCTGCTTGACGGCCTCAACGATATCGGCGATGCCGGATGCACCATGGGCGTGACCGAAGTTGCAACGACCACCGTGCGGGTTGATGGGCTTATCGCCGTCAAAAGCGGTGCGACCATCGATCGCGTACTTCCAAGCCTCGCCGCGCGGAATATAGCCGCACTCCTCAGCCGAGACGATCTCGGAAGCAAGGAAGAAGTCATTGCACATAAACAGGTCGATCTCGTCGGGGCTCACGCCGGTAAGGTCGTAGACCTGCTTGGCGGCAAGCTCGGTAGCCCAGTGCTCGTTGTGAAGCAGGCCGGCCTCGACCGCAGAAGCGCCCGTACCCAAAACCTCAATAGGCGCATACGGCACGCCCATGGCCTTGGCCTTCTCCGTGGGCATCACGACAACAGCTGCGGCACCGTCGCATTTCTTCTCAAAGCCGGTAACTCGCAGGTACTGCGTAACGCGCGGGTTATACATGCTCTTGAGATACTCGTCGGCGGTATCGAACCCGGCTGCCTTCGCGTCCTCCTCGACCGTAGTCTCGTACCAGGCAAGGGGATTCAGGACGGCACCGCGGCGAAGGCTCTTGGTAAGGCCGTTCAGGGCGTCATCAATCTGATCGGCGGTAAGGTCGTACTGCATCGAATACTCGTTGATCCAGTTGTCGAACGACACGCCAAAGGCGCCGTCGAGCGGGCGACCATACGCGCGGTCATAGATCTTATCGAGCGAGGGAATCATGACGTCGAGCGTAAAGTCCTGACGAATATGGGAGGGCATATGCTCGACGGGAAGAGTCGAAGCCAAATCGCAGGCACCCGTAAGGACAACGTCGTAAGCACCGGAAGCAACCGCCATCACGGCCTGCTCAAGGGCGACGTAACCCGTGCAGCAAGCCTCGGAATGATGGACGGAGCCCTTGGCACGAACGCCAAACCAATCGGCAACCTGCATGTTGGGGGTAATGCAATCGCCAACGAGATACGGATTGGCGCTGCCGTGATAGAAAAAGTCGATATCGCGGGGCTCAAGACCGGCATCGGCAATTGCCTCGAGGGCCGCATAGCCAAACGCCTCGCCCTCGCCAATACCCTGGGTCTCGGGATGCTCCTCAAAATCCTTGAACGGGGTGCAGCCCACGCCTACAATCGAGACGCTGCGCATGTTCTTTCCGAGCGTAACCACTGAATATCACATCCTAATCATGTGAAGGTGTACGGAGTGATGGCGCAGTCCGGCCGCGAGCGAAGGTGAGAGAGCGCTCGCGGCTTTTCTGTGCCGTCACACGTTGAACTACTGCAGTGGTTCTTTTGAACGTAGCTTTAGTTTATGAGGGGTTAAACGAGACACGTGAGACAAAAAGCCCCGATGTGTCCCATCATATGGGACGCATCGGGGCTAAGCGTTCCAAATAGCAGATAAACGGACTCGTATTATTTGAGCTAATGATCAGAGATATCTAAAACTAGCCCTGAATACAACCGTTTATCCCCAAATATCGACCGCTCACGCGACTGGCCTTTCAAAATCGGGAATACGTGGGTGTCGATGACGCGATGCATCGTCGACAAAGAGCGGTGCGTAGAACATGCGATTGAGGGCGGCGGCAACGGTGCGCGCCTCAAGGTCGGGCCGGGCCTCGAGCCAATACTGAATGAGGTTATGGTGGCCCGCAAGCGCAAATGCTAGATACAGGTCGAGGTCCGTTTCATCGGAAAATGTCGAGCGAAGCCGATTGCGAAAATAGTCATGCATAAAGATCGTTGCCTTGTGAGCAAACACGGGGTCGCCGTTATCGCTGTTAAGCGCCAAAACTTTCGAGCGATTAGTCTTGAGGATCTCCATGCGCTTGATCATCGTGGGCGTAGGGTCCAGCTGCGCATCGCCAAAGCGAGCCTCCAGCGCAACATCATTGATGTCCTGCATATTCTGGAGCAGCTCATCTTCAAAACGTTTAACCACATCATCGACAGAGCGATAACAGCGATAGAACGTCGATTTGGATGTATGGGCAAGGCGAAGTACCTCGGCCACCTTAATCGACTGCACCGGAGTTGTCGCCATAAGTTCAAAGACGGCATCCTCGATCCGTGAAGCAATATCGTTTTGAGCGTTCAGTGACATGGCGGCCTTCCCTATTGGCGATTGGCTCCTATGCTACCCGAAAGGCATGCTCCTTGACGACGATACGAGGCTTAGAGCGTGCCGCACAAGAGATGAGACAGCGACCGTATGTCACCGACGAAGTATTCCATCCGCCGGGCATGCCATCTTTGCGAGGGTCAATCGAAAACCCCACGCCTTCAGCCTTGAGGATGGCCTCGATGCTCGTCCACGTCTGACTCATGCGAAGATTGCGTTCTTGCAAATTGGGAGCAGCGTTAATCCACGCGCGCTCGTCATCGTTCACCATACGCCCAACCGCAACGGGAGCAATCTCATCGATCGCCTCGATATCCACGCCAATAGGTCCTCCAACCGACCGAGCAACATCGGAAACAGCGAGGACAACCATGCCTCCACCATGTGAAATGGAAATAGAGGGCGCCTCCCCATCCGCAAGCTCGATCTTGCCGAAAGCAGAACGCGCAAGCTGGGTGTCGTCGAAGACACCCAGGGCGTCGCGAAGCAGCAGACCCACGCCTGCAGCTTCCCTCCGAGACGCAATTGGGAGATCACCGTTGGAAGCACGTAAGGCATAGCGTCCCGCGATTAATGCCATATCAACGGTCTCGCCGAGATCGATCGCAGAAACATCAACGAGATGTACGGTTATATTCAAAATGGTCAACCCCCACTCGATTGAGATGACAAGGCTAAACAGACGCTCAGAACCGCTCTTTCATGAATCGAGGTACCTTTTGCCGGCGATTTGGCGACCCATTTGGCGACCAAAACAAAACAGCCCAGAGGACATAGCCTCTGAGCTGCGAACATTTGGTGGGCGTTAGAAGATTTGAACTTCTGACCTCTTCCGTGTCAGGGAAGCGCTCTCCCCCTGAGCTAAACGCCCAAATGGAGCGGACAACGGGGCTCGAACCCGCGACCCCAACCTTGGCAAGGTTGTGCTCTACCAACTGAGCCATGTCCGCCTGCGAGGATTTAATATACGGGATGATCCACCCAAATGCAAGAACTATTTTCGAATAATTTGGAAAAAGTTCGAGGCCAAACAACGGGTACGAAAAAACCCGGCTACCGTGGTAGTCGGGCTGTTGCGCTTGGAGCGGACAACGGGGCTCGAACCCGCGACCCCAACCTTGGCAAGGTTGTGCTCTACCAACTGAGCCATGTCCGCATATGTAAAACAAAACGGGCGCCGGAGCGCCCGGATGTTGCCTGGAGGCGAAGCCCGGATTCGAACCGGGGGTAAAGGCTTTGCAGGCCTCTGCCTTACCACTTGGCCACTTCGCCGAAAAAGGACCGCTTGAGACGGTCCGGAAATGCAATGGAGCGGACAACGGGGCTCGAACCCGCGACCCCAACCTTGGCAAGGTTGTGCTCTACCAACTGAGCCATGTCCGCTTGCGGGTTATTAATTTACGCGAGTTGCCCAAAAGACGCAAGTACTTTTTTCAAAAAAGTTGTCCGCCACATGCTCTTGGCAGATAAACATGTCAAAACGATTTACTAGGCGCACGATTCCAACGTTCCGCTAAACAGCTTGACCATCCGAACGCGCGTACCGGCACCATCCGTACGACGGGCAACCTCCACGTTGTCGACCAACATGCGCATGAGCTTGATTCCACGCCCGCGTTCCTCAGTCGTAACCGGCTCACTCGACCCGTCGATCGAATAGCCCGCCCCACGGTCGACGACCTCAATCACGACGCGATCGCCGTAGGCCTGAACCGTCAGGATGCATCCGATACCGTCCGCATGGTCATACGCGTTGCCCAGCGCCTCGCCCGATGCCAATGCGACGTCATAGCGCTCGTCACGACGCAGCGGAAGCGATTCAAGCAGCTCGGCAATACGGTGTCGGTAGTACGGAAGATTCTCGATGCCCTGGCGCACCTCGACGCTCTTGCTCCAGCGCGGCAACTCCCCCACCGGAATGGCAGGAATTGACTCGCGCGGCGGCCCTGCAACATGGAGGATGTCGACAAGTCGGGCAATCTCCAAAAAGCGAACAACCTCATCGGACGCATTAACAAGCGAAAGCAAGCCCTCGCGCCTCATGAGCTCCCTGGCACGCGTGAGCAAAAACGCCAAGCCCGTCGAATCGATGAAGCTCACAGTCTGGCAATTGATGACAACACGACGCACGCCCCGGCCGATCAAATTATCCAACCGTCGGCGCAACGCGGTCACCGAGGCGATGTCGATATCGCCCGGTGGCGTCAAAACCGCTATGTCATTCCACTCATTCATACGACCATGGTTCCCCAAAAGAGTTCGCTCGATGCATACGTATCTGTAACTGCGAAGATTTTGCCCGTCAAGCGTCGCGGTCTACGATCGACCTCGTAAAAATTCAAGGGAAACCAGCGCGATGTCATCGTCCAGCGCCGACTCGGTAAAGCGGTCAAGCTCGCCCAAGACCTTACCGCAGATTCCCGATACGCCCTCACCCGAGACAGAGAGCAGAAGGTCGCGAAGGCGCTGCTCGCCAAAGAAAGCACCCGAGCGATCGCGTGCTTCAATCGTTCCGTCGGTATACATAAAGAGCATGTCACCAGGAGCGAACGTAAAGGCGCCCGTCTCGTACACCATGCTTTCAAAGGCACCGATTACGCCCGATTGACACCCAAGGAGCTCCACCTCTCCCCCTCGGGCTTCCGTGCCGCCAAGCGGCGTCGACGACGGTCTGATGACCATGGTGGGAGGATGTCCCGCCGAGCAATAGGTAGCTCGGCCCGCTTTAAGATCGATCTTGGCGATAAACGCCGTCACAAACGTCTCGACCCTCGAAAAGCCCATGAGCATACTATTGAGCGAGCGGGCCATGCGTGCGGGCCCCGCGCCCTCCCAGGCATAAGCCGTCAACGCTGTCTTAACGAGCGCCGACATCGACGCCGCCTCGATTCCCTTGCCGGACACATCACCCAAAATCATAACGGCGCAATCGTCGGGAAGACGAACAAGCGTATAGAAGTCGCCGCCGACCAACGCCGAATTCGTTGCCGATAGGTATACCGAATCGGTTGCGATACCCGGAACGTCACTAAGCGAATTTCTCATGCCAATCTGAAGCGTCTGAGCGATATGGCGCTCTTCGCGCTTTTGAGACTCGCCCTCATAGATCAACTCAAAGTCGTGCGCCAAATGCACCATGTAGTCGTATTCGAGATCGTCGATTGGCTCCTGGCTGCCATCGCGGAGCAGCAAGGCGCGCGTCGTCGGTCCCTTGGCGACATCAGCGGGAACAATCGCATCGTTGCTTCGCTTGCCATCCGCCTCCAAGCGATAGCGCCCCGCCTCGATACCAGAGTCGACATATAGTCCCTGGCACGGCAGGCCGTGAGCCCTCAGCCATGTACCCATAGGCGTGGATTCGTCCACACGCGTTAGACGCACGTGTTTAAGATCGTCAGCGCTCGTCCCGCCCAGCACCGATGTCTCGAACCCATCAGAAGTTGCCCCCAGGCGCGCCGCTGGCGTCGTGACAGAAAAGAAGAGCGACTCCGGATTGCCCGGCAACGCCACACGACTGCCGCCCTCAAAATCGATGACATAGGATTCGAGGCCCGCATCATACTCCACGGGGCAGAAATGACAATTGAGCACGGCGCAGATTTCCGACGACACGGCACGCGAGGCGGCAACAGGATCATCAAGATAGGCAAACAACTCATCACGCAGCACATTGAGCGAGCGGCCGAGCTCTGCCGTACGACGCGAACGCAGGCTCGATGCCATGCCGACCAGCTGAATGGACAGGTAATCGCAAATGACTTCGAGCACGTTGACGTCATAGGCAAGCGGCGCCTGCGGACGTTTCCAACCGACCTCCAATACGCCAAGAACCTGAGTGCCGTAAAACACGGGAAGGCAGATCTCGCTACGATATGGGGGCATATCTTGCACGCGTAGCAGGTGCTTAGAACGATTGTCCAAGTCCATGAACATACCCGAGGCGACTCGATCGCCCTCCAGGTCCTGTTGAATCGACAAGCGGCACGCACGCGACTCGCGAAGCACATACGTCGGGATGCCTGCGCCATACGGCATAAACTCGGGCAGGTAGCTGTCATGCAGCTCCTTAGAAACGCCGCGAAGCTTAAACCCGCCGCTCTCAGAAAAATAAATAGCAGCACCCGATGCATCGAGCGTCCCCACGAGCTGATTCAAAACGGTATCCAGCAAACTAGGTAGTTCATCGGAGCCCACCGTGCTCATAATGACCGACAACGTGCCCGAGAGGCGCTTATTCGCCACCCTGAGCTCCGAAAGTGCGCGCTTGAGCTGACGATCGTGCGAATACTGTTCTTCGATGCTATGGAGCGCCACCAGGACGCGCGGCGCGCGGCGGCCAAAGATGCGAGGCGGTGCAACCGAGCCGGCACGAACGAGGACGGGAATAAAGGAACCGTCGCTTAGCTTGAGCATCAACTCGCTCTCGGTTCCATTGATCTCAAACGGAAGACGGTGCTCTGTCGCGCGCTCAAATGCCGAAGAGTACAAGAGATCTTTAACGTCGCCATTGATCACATCGGGACGCTCTTCACACATCAGGTCGAGCAATCGATTATTCACATGCAAAATGGTTCCGTCGAGCTCGCAGATGATGACCGCATCGCTCGTGATCTCGACCAACTGGGCAACGTCTGCCCACTCGTTGCGCTCAAGCGTTTCCATCGTGAACCTCACCGTCTATCGGTAACAAAAAAGCCTCCGAAGAGGCTCCTCAAATGCGATGGTGTCGGAGGCGGGACTTGAACCCGCATGACCAAAAAGCGGTCACTAGCACCTCAAGCTAGCGCGTCTGCCAATTCCGCCACTCCGACATGCTATGTTGTTGATTCGCGGTTCGTTTTGTTGGACCCGCGCGTTCAACGAGGAAGATAATAACCTATGTTTCGAGAGCTGCGCAAGCACTTTTTTCAAAAAAGTTTACAAATTTGTAAATGCGCAGGTAGATTCGTATGTCCGGTCCCGAATCGGTGTTGCCTCCCGGCGCGTCCTCGGGCATGAGCGATATTTTGCTTTGCACTTCGTGCTGCAAAATATCGCTCCCCCTGCGGAATGCGCCGGGAGGCAACACCGATTCGGGACCTATGTCCACGTTCTTCAAGCACAGTTCTCAAACATGTTCTGGGGCTGGTATAAATTTAGTGGCTCGGCTTTGCCGAGCCGTTATATGGGGAGGCCGGAGCTAAAGCTCCGGCCTCACTAACTTTCCCATTAGATTAAGTGAGCGAGCGAGGAATCGCACTCCCCCTGCCGAGTTAACGTAGGGCCCGCCCTGGTGTTACTTTTCAGAACACTCCGCAGGACGGAGGAAGCCCCGCAGCGCGTAGCGCGCAGCGGGGCTTCCGACATGTCCGAGGACGTTCTGAAAAGTAACACCAGGGCGGGCCCGGACAATAACAACCGACTACAGGTCGATGTGCGATTCCTTGATCGGGAACGGCTCGGCGAAGTGGCACGCGCAGCAGTGACCCGGGGCAACTTCCTTAAACTCAGGAAGCTTCTCGGAGCAGATGCCCTGCGCGATCGGGCAGCGCGTGTGGAAACGGCATCCGGTCGGCGGATCCAGCGGCGACGGCGGATCGCCAGCGAGAATGATGCGCTTGCGGGTCTTCTGGATATCCGGATCGGGCACCGGCACAGCAGACAGCAGCGACTGCGTGTACGGGTGGTGCGGCTCACTGTAGAGCGTCTTCCAGTCCGAAACCTCGACCATCTTGCCCAGATACATAACGGCAACGCGATCAGAAATGTGCTGCACGACAGAGAGGTCGTGAGCAATGAAGAGATAAGCCGTACCGAACTTGTCCTGGAGCTCCTTAAGAAGGTTCAGAACCTGGGCCTGAATGGATACGTCAAGTGCAGAGACGGGCTCGTCGCAGATGATCAGCTTGGGCTTCAGAGCGAACGCGCGGGCGATGCCGACACGCTGGCGCTGGCCGCCCGAGAACTCGTGCGGATAGCGGTTGATGTGCTCGGGGTTCAGACCGACGACGTCCAGCAGCTCGCGGACGCGCTCGATACGCTCTTCCTTGGTACCCACGCCATGAATGGTCATGGGCTCAGAAACAATCTCGCCGATGGTCATGCGAGGGTTGAGCGAAGCATAGGGGTCCTGGAAGATGAACTGCATCTCGCGACGCATATCCTTGATCTCGTGCTTGCTCATCTCGGCAACGTCTTTGCCCTGGAAGAACACTTTGCCTGCCGTCGGCTTGGTCAGGCGCATGATGGTGCGGCCCGTGGTGGACTTACCGCAGCCAGACTCGCCGACCAGGCCAAAGGTCTCGCCCGGATAAATCTCGAACGAAATGTCATTCACAGCAGAGACGACACGCTTGGAGAAGCGCTTGGCGAACATGCCGGACTCAGCGGGGAACTCCTTAGAGAGGTGCTCGACCTTAAGCAGCGGAGTACGCTCGTTGGTATCTGCCATTACGCCTCGCCTCCCTTCTTGGAATCCTTGCGGGTACGGGACGTCTCAGGAGCGTTCTTGAGGAACTCGGGGTCACCGGAGTAGTGGCACGCAGAGTAATGACCAGACTCGGTAACAACGCGCTCGGGGCGCTGCTTGCGGCACTTGTCCGTCGCATAGGGGCAACGAGGCGAGAACACGCAACCCTCGGGCAGGTTCATGAGCGAGGGCGGGTTGCCGTGAATCGGCGTAAGCGGCTTCTTCTCATCGATAGCCTGCTCCGGGATGGAGCGGATAAGACCCCAGGTGTAGGGATGGCGGCTCTCGTAGAAGATTTCCTCAGCAGTACCGAACTCGACGGGACGACCGGCGTACATAACCATGATCTTATCGGCCATATCGGCGACAACACCTAGGTCATGGGTAATCATGATAATGGCGTTGCCGTTCTTCTCCTGCATCTCCTGCATGAGCTCGATAATCTGAGCCTGAATGGTAACGTCCAGAGCAGTCGTGGGCTCGTCGGCAATCAGAATATCGGGATCGCAGGCAAGAGCCATAGCGATCATGACACGCTGACGCATGCCGCCGGAGAACTGGTGCGGATACTCGTTGACGCGCTTCTCGGGCTCGGGGATACCAACGAGGTCCAAAAGCTCGGTGGCACGCTTGAGCGCCTCCTGCTTGGAGTAGCCACGGTGCAGACGAAGGCCCTCGCCCACCTGCTTACCGATCTTATAGACCGGGTTAAGGGAGGTCATAGGATCCTGGAAGATCATCGCGATATCGTTACCGCGAATGTGTTGCATCTCTTCCTCGGTCATCTCGAGGATGGAACGACCGCGATAGCGAACGTCACCGCCCTCAATCTTTCCCGGAGGCATCGAGATAAGGCCCATGATGGTCATGGCGGTCACGGACTTACCAGAGCCGGACTCACCGACGACACCCAGGGTCTCACCGCGATCGAGCGTGTAGGACACACCATCGACGGCGCGAACGACGCCATCCTCGGTGTGGAAATACATCTTAAGGTCATCGACCTCGAGCAGATGCTGGCCCTCGGGAACCGGCTGGTCCTTCAGGTCCACATAGTTCTTGTTCTTCTTCATCCTTATGCGTCCTTCATCTTGACGTCGAGGGCGTCGCGCAGACCGTCACCAAGCAGAGTGAAGGCGAGCACCGTCGAGAGAATTGCCAGACCGGGCATGATCATCATCCAGGGAGCAGTCAGAAGATACTGCTGACCGTCCTGAATCATGGAGCCCCACGAAGGCGTAGGCGGGATAACGCCCATGCCAAGGAAGGACAGAGCGGACTCGGTCAGAATAGCGCCACCAATGTTCATGGTCGCATAGACCACGATAGAAGCAACGGAGTTCGGGAAGATATGGCGCATAACGATACGGGCATCGGATGCACCCATAGCGCGAGCGGCGTCAACATAGTCGTTCTCTTTGACCGTCAGGATCGCGGATCGGAAGACGCGCGCAATCGAAGGCCAGCCGAGAATACCGATGGCGATAAAGACGTTCTGAAGACCACGGCCGATAACGGCGATCATGGCGACAACGAATAGGACGTACGGGAACGCCAGGAAGATGTCCGCGCAGCGCATGATGATCGTATCCCAGATGCCACCATAGAAACCGGCGAGGGCGCCCATGACCAGACCGATCACCGTGGAGATGGCGGTGGCCATAATACCGACGGAAAGCGAAACGCGTGCACCGTAGATAACACGGACGAGAATGTCACGACCAAGGGAGTCGGTGCCAAACGGGTGCTCGGCACACGGAGCCAACAGCGAAGTCTCGGCCATGGTAGTCGAGTCGGAGGCCGTCGGCGAACCGAGCCAGGGCTTAGCCCACAAATCGGCGGTCAGGGCAACCACAACAACGATGATGATCCAGCAGACACCGATAACGGCGAGCTTGTTCTTACGAAGACGCTTGAAAGCGTCGCCCCACAGCGTGCGGGACTTGGCGGGAGCAGATGCGGCCTTGGTGGCGGTAGCCTGCCCCTGAGACTGAGAATCAGTTTCCTGCATGAGACGTACCTCCCTTAAGCCTTATCCGACGGACCGCCAAGGCGGATGCGCGGGTCGAGGAATGCATAGCTAATGTCGACGAGCAGGTTGATCACCATAACGACGACAACGATGAGCGTAACGCCGCCCATAACGATGGGCCAGTCGCGCATGCTGATGGCGCGGTAGACCTCATAGCCAATACCGGGCCAGTTAAAGACCGTCTCGGTCAGGATGGCGCCCGAAAGCATGGCGCCGAAGTCGACACCAATATAGGTAACGACGGGGATGAGTGCATTCTTAAGCGCATGCTTGATGATGATCGCACGATTGGAGAGACCCTTGGCCTTTGCTGTGCGGATGTAATCCTGGTTCATGACGTCGAGCAGCTGCGAGCGCATGATGCGGGCAGCATAGGCGGTCGAAACCGAAGCCAGCGTAATGGTCGGAAGCACATAGTGCATCCAATCCTGATACTGAGAGCTGGAACCACCAGCACCCGAGATCGGCATGGAGAACGCGCCGCCGGTGGCATCCTTGAGGATGACACCAAAGAACAGCTGCAACAACATGCCGAGCCAGAAGGCAGGAACGGCAACGAGGATCGACGTGGTCAGCGTTACCAAAATATCCCAGAAGGAGTAACGCTTTACTGCCGAAATGATACCCGCACCGATACCCATGATTGCCTCGAGCACGATGGCGCACGCGGCAAGTTTGACCGTATACGGATACTTCTGGGCAAAGATTTCCGTAACCGGCAGCTTGCGCTGATACGAATTGCCCAGATCGCCATGAAGCAGGCCGTTCATGTAATACAAGTAACGGTCCACGAGCGACGTTTGAACGGGGTCGCCGTTCTCGTCAAGAATCGCGTTGCCATCCTCGTCCGACTGGACCAGGTGATAGCGAACGCGAAGCTGAAGCTCCACCTCGGGGGACAGAGCCTTGTCTCCACCGATCAGCTTGATCGGATCTCCCGGCACGATATTCTGGAGGGCGAACAGAATCAGCGTGACGCCCAAAAACACCGGGATGAACTGAAGCACACGTTTAACGATGTACTTACCCATACCACTCCCCTATCTAGGGATTAACCTAAATGGGATGCCGATCGCCAGACCGGCATCCCAAAATTACCATCAGCCAGTTTACCCCAGGTTAGGGGGAACTGTATGTTTCCCATGAGGTCTACGTAAATACTTGACCCTCACGGAAGCTGCAACTCTTAGGCGAGCTCAGCGGTACCCAGATCGGCGTGCTTCTGCGGATCAACATAGAGGTGCTTGATGCGATCGGAGCCGGCGATGGTGTGCGTGTAGAACATCACCGGGATGACCGGGCAGTCGGCAGCGACCATAGCGTCGGCCTCCTGCATCTTGGCGATACGCTCATCGTCGTCAACCGTGGTACGAGCCTCGTCAACCTTAGCGTCGAACTCGGGGTTGCTGTAACCGGAACGGTTGTCGCCGCCGAGGGAGTCGGAGTGGAACAACGGGTACAGGAAGTTGTCCATAATCGGGTAGTCGGCGATCCAGCCCAGACGACCAAACTGATAGTTGAAGTTCTGATACTGCTCGAGCAGGGCAGACCACTCAGGGGTATCGGAAGTAGCGGTAACGCCCACCTTGGCGAGGTCACCGATGATGGACTCCATGATCTCCTTGTGTCCACCGTCCTGGTTGTAGGACAGGGTCACGTTGATGCCGCGGTCGCCGTTGGCGCCGGCAGGAGCAACCTTGTCGAGGTACTCGTTGGCCTTATCAACGTTGTACTCGCAGAACTCCCATGCGCCCTCCTTGTAGCCGGCGATTCCCGGAGGAACGATGCCGTCAGCGGGGGTACGGGTGCCCTTGAAGATGGTCTTGCAGATGGCCTCACGGTTGATGGCCAGGGAGATGCCCCTACGCAGGTCAGCGTTGTTGAACGGCTCGGCCGTGTTGTTGCAGGTCAGGTAGTACGTGGAAGGCTCGGCGCCGAGCAGCATGCGCTCGCCGTCACCCATGGTGTAGCCGTCCTTGGACACGCCGCGATCCTTCTTGGCGGCGTCGATCTGAGCAACGGGAACGTCGCAGACATCGAGGTTACCGGCCTGGAACTCCTTGTAAGCGGTCTCCATGTCCTTGATGACCTGGAAGTGAATGCCATCGATCTTGGCCTTGTCGCCATAGTAATCGTCGAACTTCTTGAGGTTGATCTCCTGACCATCCTCCCACTTGCCGTCCATCATGAACGGGCCGTTACCGATCGGGGCAAGGTAGAAGCTCTTGACATCGGACTCGGCGCACTCGGGAACCGGGGCCAGAGCCGGGTGAGAGGCGACGAAGGGGAAGTCGGCGTAAGCGGAAGACAGCTTGACGACGAGGGTCTCATCGTCGGGGCAAGTAACACCGCTGAGCTCGGTAGCGTTACCGGCAAGCAGATCGTCATAGCCCTCGACCATGGAAAGGTGATAGGAGACCTCGGAAGGACCATACTCGGTAGCGATGGCCGACTTGGTGTTGACCAGACGCTCCCAACCGAGCTTGAAGGACTTGGAGGTAACGTCGTCACCGTTGTGGAACTTGGCCTTCTTGATCTTGAAGGTGAACTCGGTGGCGTCATCGTTGGCCTCGAAGGACTCGCAAGCCAGCGGGACAATCTCGCCCTTCTCGTTGTCGTAGGTGGTCAGAGCGTCGAACAGCTGGTAGTTGACCTGAGTGCCCTGATCCTCCTGGACGTTGTAGGGGTCGATGCAAACCGGGTTGTTAATGTAGAAGTTCAGCGTCGAACCGGACTCAGAACCGGAAGCGTCGCCGCCCTTCTTGCCGCATGCGGCAAGAAAAGCCATGGAGCTCGCAGCAAGGGTGCCGCCAACAAAGGCGCGACGACCCATAACGGGCTGGTGGAACATAGAATCAGCCATGCCATCCTCCTTATGAGATAGGACAAAGTGAATTCGATTGGGCAACGTCGAGACAACCCGATCGAACCATTCAAACGCGGTCCGCCGTTATGGCTGGTTATGCAATGCGGGCCAACGTTTGCAATACAGTAGCGCATTTTATGCACAATTTGGCGCTGATTCCGGTTAACGGTCGAGAATTTCTTTAGTTAGGCGAAGTATGTGGGGATATTTTGACCCTGTTACAAACATGTAAACAAAAAGGGTCCCGCACTTGCGGAACCCTTTTCAAGCGTATATGCAACTCGAGCTTAGTAGCCCACGATGCCCTGGGGGAAGAAGAACATGCACAGCACGACGCACACGGCAAACACGACAGCCATGATAACGGTCAGGCGGTCCAGGTTCTGCTCCATAACGCCCGTGGCAGAGGTGGAATTATACAGAGAGCTAGCGATCATATCCGAAACACCGGTGCCCTTACCGGAGTGCATCAGAACGAGAATCGTCAGCGCCACGGCAGACACAGCCCAAACGACAAACAGAAGAATCTGGAACGGACCCATAGATAAGCTCCTTAATAGAACAATTCAAACTCCAGTACTGTACCACAACCTCAAGCACTCCCCCATCTGCCATTTGGGGACGGGGTGGAAATAGCGCAAAAGGGGGTTGCCCGGACGTGGACAACCCCCTTACAAGAAAACGTTAGTTGTTTTCTTTAGGCCTCGGTGGCGAGCACGCGACCCGTCATCTCGGCGGAAGGCTCAAGACCAGCAATGGTGAGCATGGTCGGAGCGATATCGGAGAGACGACCGTCCTCGATACCGGTAAGCTTGGCCTTCTCATCAACGATGATGAACGGCACACGGTTGGTGGTGTGAGCCGTAAACGGATGCTTAGAACCGTCGGTAGCGACGTCAAACATGTGGTCGGCGTTGCCATGGTCGGCGGTGATCAGCGCAAAGCCGCCCTTGGCGAGAATCGCCGGGACAACCTTGGAGAGAGCCTCGTCAACGGCCTCGACAGCCTTGACGGCAGCATCGAACACGCCGGTGTGACCAACCATGTCGCAGTTCGCGAAGTTCACGATGTAGAAGTCAGCGCGATCCTCGTTAATAGCGGCGACGAGCTTCTCGGTAACCTCGGGAGCGCTCATCTCGGGCTGCAGATCGTAGGTAGCAACCTTGGGGGAAGCGACGAGCACGCGTTCCTCGCCCTCCTTGGGCTCCTCGATGCCACCGTTGAGGAAGAACGTCACGTGGGCGTACTTCTCGGTCTCGGCGGTGTGCAGCTGCTTCAAGCCATTGGCTGCGATGACGTCGGCCAGGACGTTCTCGGGGAACGTCTTGGGGAAGGCGACCTCAACGTCAAACGTCGGATCGTACTCGGTCATCGTCACAAAGTGCGAAAGCTTGATCTGCTCACGCTCAAAGCCGTCGAACTCCTTGTCCGTGAAAACGCGGGTCATCTGACGGGCGCGGTCGGGACGGAAGTTGAAGAAGATGGCCGCGTCGCCCTCGTGGATGCCCTCGTTGTGGGCAGCGAAGGGCTCGACGAACTCGTCGCCGCGCGGGTCCTTCTCGTAGTAGGCCTTGATTCCGGCAACGGGGTCGGTATCGGCATCGGACGCGTTGACCATGACGTCGTAGGCGCGCTGGATGCGCTCCCAACGATTATCGCGGTCCATGGCCCAATAACGGCCCGAGACGGTGGCAACACGAGCGTCGCAACCGGTCTCCTCGGAGATCTTAGCCAGGAAGGCGCAGAACTCGCTCATGTAGCCGGCACCGGACTGCGGATCGACGTCGCGGCCATCCATAAAGGCGTGAACGCGAACGGTCTTGATCCCATGCTGGGCAGCCATCTTGACCAGAGCCTCGACGTGGTTCATGTGGGAGTGAACGCCGCCAGGGCTCATAAGGCCCATAAGGTGAAGGGTCTTACCCTCGGCCTTGACATCGTCCATAGCCTTGACGAAAACCTCGTTCTTGGCGATGGAGCCATCCTTGATGGCGTTGTTGATGCGCGAAAGTTCCTGGAAGACGATGCGGCCGGCACCGATGTTGAGGTGGCCCACCTCGGAGTTGCCCATCTGGCCGTCGGGAAGGCCCACGTCCTCGCCCGAAGCGCCGAGCGTGGTGTGAGGATACTTCTCGTACAGGCTATCAAGGAAGGGCGTCTTGGCAGCGGCGACGGCGTTCTCGCCATCGGCCGGAGCCAGGCCGCAGCCATCCATGATGATCAGGAGTGCAGGAAGGTGACGCTGTGCCATATGTCCTACTCGCCTGCCTTGACGACCATAGAGGCGAAGTCGGCAGCCTTGAGCGAAGCGCCGCCCACGAGGGCGCCGTCAACGTCGGGCTTGGCGACGAGCTCGGCGATGTTGCCGGGCTTGGCAGAACCACCATAGAGAACGCGGATGCCGTTAGCGAGCTCCTCGCCGAACATCTCCTTGAGGGTCTCACGGATAGCGCCGCAGACCTCCTGGGCGTCCTCAGCGGTAGCGGTCTTGCCGGTGCCGATGGCCCAGATGGGCTCGTAAGCGACGACGACCTGCTTGGGGCAGGTGATCTCAAGACCAGCAAGGCCAGCCTTGACCTGGTTCACGACGTGCTCGACATAGGTGCCAGCCTCGCGGACCTCGAGGGACTCGCCGCAGCAGAAGACGGGAACAAGACCAGCGGCAACGAGAGCCTTGGCCTTCTTGTTCTGGTCCTCATCGGTCTCGTGGAAGTAGTCGCGACGCTCGGAGTGACCGATGATGCAGTAGGTGCAGCCAGCGGACTTGAGCATATCGCAAGAGGACTCACCGGTGAAGGCACCCTTGGCCTCCCAGTACACGTTCTGTGCACCGAGGGCAATGGGGGCAGCCTGAATGCGGTCATGAACCGTGGTGATGTCGATGGTCGGAGGGCACACGAGCACCTCGACGCCAGCCGGAACCTCGGGCAGAGCCTGAGCCAGCTCGTCGGCGAGCTTGGCGGCCTCGGCGACGTCGTTGTTCATCTTCCAGTTACCAGCGATAAGAAGGGTGCGATTAGGCATCGAGAAGCGCCTCCACTCCGGGCAGGGCCTTACCCTCGACGAGCTCCATGGAAGCGCCACCACCGGTGGAGATCCAGCTCATCTTGTCGGCCAGGTTGAACTTGTTGACAGCTGCGACAGAGTCGCCGCCGCCGATGATCGAGGTGCAGTCGGCCTCGGCGACAGCTTCGGCGATAGCCTGAGTGCCGTGAGCGAAGTTGTCGAACTCGAAGACGCCCATGGGGCCATTCCAGAACACAGTCTTGGCGCCCTTGACGGCCTCGGCGTAGAGCTCCTCGGTCTTGGGGCCGATGTCCATGCCCTCGCGGTCATCGGGGATAGCGTCAGAAGCGACAACCTCGGGGACAGCGTCCTCGCCAAAGTGATCGGCAACGCGGTTGTCGATGGGGAGCAGGATCTTGACGCCCTTCTCCTCGGCCTTCTTGAGCATCTCGCCGGCGCGCTCGACCCAGTCCTCTTCCTTGAGGGACTGACCGACGGTCAGGCCCTGAGCCAGGAAGAAGGTGTAGGCCATGCCGCCACCGATGATCAGGGTATCAGCGGAGTCGATGAGGTGATCGAGAACGCCAATCTTGGAGGAAACCTTGGAACCGCCGACGATAGCGACGAAGGGGCGCTCGGGCTCGGCGAAGATGCCGGTCAGCGTGTCGACCTCCTTCTCGAGCAGGAAGCCAGCGACTGCGGGCAGGTAAGCGGCGGGGCCCACAACGGAACCCTGGGCGCGGTGAGCGGTACCGAAGGCATCGAGGACGAAGACGTCGCCATAGGAAGCGAGGATCTTGGCGATCTCGGGATCGTTCTTCTTCTCACGCTTGTCAAAACGGACGTTCTCGAGAACGAGGACCTTGCCCGGCTCGACGGCGGCGACAGCCTCAGCAGCCTTCTCGCCGTAGGTGTCGGCGACAAAGGCAACGTCGAGACCAGAGAGCTCAGCAAGCTTCTTGGCGACGGGCTCGAGGGACAGCTCGGGCTGGAAGCCGGTGCCCTCGGGACGGCCGAGGTGGCTCATGAGGATGACGCGAGCATTGTGCTCAACGAGATAGTTGATGGTGGGCAGGGCAGCCTTGATGCGGGTGGTGTCGCCAACGACGCCATCCTTGATAGGCACGTTGAAGTCAACGCGGACGAGAACGCGCTTGCCGTCGACATCGATGTCGCGGACGGTCTTCTTGGTAAAGGCCATGTTTGCTTCTACCTTTCGTACGTGTCTGCCTTCCATTACGGCAGACGATTTCCTATAAAAAGGGCGCGACCTTAGGGTGTAAGCCCTATAAGGCCGCGCCCTTCTTTAGACGCTCAACGAGCTATTCGCTAAAAGCTAAATTAAGCAACGAACTTCTCGAAGTACTTGATGGTGCGGACCATCTGAGAGGTGTAAGAGTTCTCGTTGTCATACCAAGAGGTGACCTGAACGAGGGTCTGGCCGTTGCCGAGGTCAGAGCACATGGTCTGAGTGGCGTCGAAGATGGAGCCGTGGGTCTCGCCGATGATGTCGGTGGAGACGATGTCGTCCTCGTTGTAACCGAAGGTCTCAGAGATGGTGGCAGCGTAGGCCTTCATAGCAGCGTTGACCTCGTCGACAGTGACCTTCTTGTCAACGACAGCGTAGAGGTTGGTGATGGAGCCGGTCGGCGTCGGG
This sequence comes from Collinsella sp. AM10-26, assembly GCF_003472525.1. Taxonomy (NCBI): domain Bacteria; kingdom Bacillati; phylum Actinomycetota; class Coriobacteriia; order Coriobacteriales; family Coriobacteriaceae; genus Collinsella; species Collinsella sp. AM10-26. Next base: position 143,343 of record NZ_QRMC01000003.1, on the reverse strand, counting down.
ACGCGCTGAGCGGCACCGATGAGCTTACCGTTGAGCTCGGGGAGAACCAGGCCGATAGCCTTGGCAGCACCGGTGGAGTTGGGGACGATGTTGACGGCGCAGGCGCGGCTACGACGCTTGTTGCCCTTGCGCTGCGGGCCGTCGAGCGGCATCTGGTCGCCAGTCCAGGCGTGAATGGTGGTCATGATGCCGGACACGATGGGAGCGAAGTCGTTCAGACCCTTGGCCATCGGGGCGAGGCAGTTGGTGGTGCAGGAAGCAGCAGAGATGATGTTGTCCTCAGCGGTCAGCGTCTCGTGGTTGACGTTGTACACGATGGTGGGCAGATCGCTGCCAGCCGGAGCGGAGATGACGACCTTCTTGGCGCCAGCGTTGATGTGGGCCTGAGCCTTAGCCTTGCTGGTGTAGAAGCCGGTGCACTCGAGAACGACGTCGACGTCGAGGTCGCCCCAAGGCAGGTTGTTGGCGTCGGCCTCCTTGTAGATCTTGATCTCCTTGCCGTCAACGGTGATGGAATCCTCGCCAGCAACGACCTCGTGATCGCGAGCGTAGTTGCCCTGCGTGGAGTCGTACTTCAGCAGGTAAGCGAGCATGTCGGGAGAGGTGAGGTCGTTGATAGCGACGATCTCGGAGCCCTCATGACCGAACATCTGACGGAAGGCCAGACGACCGATGCGACCGAAGCCGTTAATAGCAACCTTTACTGCCATTGTGTCTCCTTTCGTAAGGCCCCCGCAAGCTACAGCGCCTGCCGTTGAGGCCCACAAACTAACCACTCGCCTAATATACCTTTTTTTGGACTTGAATTTCACGAGAATGGTCGAAATTGAAAATCAAATTTACGTTAAAACGTTTTAAAGAATAAAATAGCAGCTAAATCCGTATATAAGTCGATACTTTAAACTACCTGTTTGCTTCAATGAGCTTTTCAAGCCTCAAAACTCGATGGTAGAGGGCCGACTTCGACAAGGGAGGGTCAGCCATCTCCCCCAAATCACGCAGCGACAGATCGGGGTAGCGCTCGCGCAGGTCGCAAAAGACCGCCAATGCATCCGGAAGCTCATCGCGAAGGCCACGCTGCTCGAGCTCATCGATCAACGCAAGCTGATGTTGGGCAGCACCGGCGCTTCTGGTCTGGTTGGCGAGCTCGGCATTCACGCGACGGTTCACATCGTTCTTAACCAACTTGACCGCGCGCGCTTCCTCAATCTCGGCAACGCTGCGCTTGGCACCAATCAGCTTTAAAAGATGCTCGATCTCCTCGGCGCTCTTAATGTAGACAGCAAAGGATCCGCGCCGCGCGTTAACGCGCGCATGGACCCCGATCTGCTCCAATAGATCGCAGAGTCCCCGGGCATACTGCTCGCCCTGCACCGCGATCTCCAAATGAAAGTCGCCGCGGGGATCGGCCACGAAACCGCCAGCGATGAGCGCGCCGCGGATGTAGGCAAGCCTGCAGCAGGGACGGGCAACGATGTGCCGGGGAACACCGGCGACGAGCCCTCCCCTGCGGTCGAGAATGCCCAGCAGCACCAGAGCCTTGTCCAGGTCGGGTTGATCGGGCAGGGTAATGAGATAGTTACGGACCTTATGCAAGACCGATTTACGAACGGTGAATTCCGTTTTGAGCTTAAGGATGCGATGCGTCAGTGTGATCATCGTGCGCGCGACGGCGCCCGTCTCGGTCGCGACCGTCAAACGATACCGCCCGGAGCCGGCCAGCGAAAGTGTACCGCTCACACGCGTCAGGGCGGCAAGCGTCGACAAATCACAGTATTCACATTCGGGTTCGCAGCGCGCGAGCTCGTCACGCACCTCCGCGGTAAACGACATGCAGGCCTATGCTTTCGTGTTCGCGCGCGACAGGTCGCGATGGGAAATGCTCACGTGATACTGGGCGCCTTCCAAATAACGTGCCGTGGCCTCGGCGATGGCAACGCTGCGGTGTTGGCCGCCCGTGCAACCGATGGCAATAGAAAGTTGCGGCTTGCCCTCCGCGATATAGCCGGGCATGACCGTATCGAGCAGCTGCGTCCAGGCCTTCCAGAACTCCTGGGTCTTAGGATGGTCCAGAACAAAGTCGGAGACTTTCTTATCGAGACCGGTCATGGTGCGCATCTCGGGATCGTAGAACGGATTGGGCAGGAAGCGAACGTCGATCATGATGTCTGCCTCGACGGGCATACCGTGCTTAAAGCCAAACGAGAACACGTGAACGTCCATGAGCTGCTGGTCGGACAACTCGGAGAACGCCATGCGCAATTTGTTGCGCAGGGCAGAGGTGCGCAGGCGGCTCGTGTTGATGATCATATCGGCTCGATCGCGCACACCCTGCAGCTGCAGGCGCTCGCGCTGAATCGCGTCGGCCGTAGTCTCCCCCGGCTTGGCAATGGGATGGCGGCGGCGGTTTTCGCTATAACGACGGATCAGCACCTCGTCAGAAGCCTCCAGGAACACGATGTCGCAGCTCATCTCGCGCTCTTCGAGCGCAGCGACCGCATCGAGTAACTCGTCAAACAGTCCCTGGCTACGCAAATCGCAGGTGACGGCAAGATGCCTGCCCACGCCCGTATTGATGCCGACGAGTTCGGCAAGCTGGGCGATCAGACGCGGAGGCAAGTTGTCGATGCAAAAGTAACCCATGTCCTCGAACACATGCATGGCCTGCGTTCGGCCCGATCCGGACATTCCGGTGATGATGACGATATCGGGGATGCGCTCCGAGCGCTCCGCCGCATCCATGGCATCTCCCTTTTGCATGTGCTGCCTCCTAAAAACAAGCGCGGGACCCAGCAACCCGGATCCCGCGCGGTCAATTGCCTATATTGAGTATACCGCCCCGAGCGGATACGAGGCCTGTCTTACGCCTCAAGCGCAGCCTTGAACCAACTCGTAATACTCGTGGGGTGCGTGATGGCGGTGCCGACGACAACGGCCCAGGCGCCAGCATCGATCGCGGCGCGAGCCTCCTCGGGCGTATGCACGCGACCCTCGCAAATGATGGGAAGGCCGGGGAATTCCTCGGTCGCCTGACGCAGGAGTGGCAGATCGGGGCCATCGGCCATGGTGCAGTCGATGGCGGCGACACCATGAGAGAGCGTGGTGGATACCAGGTCGAAGCCCATATCAACCGCACGGCGAATGTCCTCGATGGTGGCACAGTCCGCCATCAGGAGCACACCCTCCTCGTGCAGCGGGCGGAAGGTATCCTCGACCGTCTTGCCATCGGGGCGCGGACGATCGGTGGCGTCGATCGCCACGATATCGGCACCGGCAGCGACGCAGGCGCGGGCGTGACGCAGCGTCGGCGTGATGTAGACGCCCTCGTGCCCATCCTTCCACAGGCCGATGACGGGAACCTCACAGCGACCCTTAATGGCGGCAATGTCGGCAAGGCCCTGGCAGCGAATAGCGGCGGCTCCGCCGAGCTCGCAAGCGCGAGACATTTGCGCCATGGTCTCGGGCGTACGAAGCGGCTCGCCCATATACGCCTGAACGCTCACGACGAGCTTGCCCTTCAGGGATTGAATCAAAGGATCGACGGTCATAAGGCTGCAACCTTTCTCAGAACAGCCTCCCGAGGCGTGTTGTCTCGGGAGGCTCCTACAGCAGATACGTTTACTTCAACGAGGCGAGAAGATGCTCAGCGGCACCGATGAGCGGAGCATCGCCCTCCAGAGAACCGATGAGGATCGGCGTGTCCTGAAGCGGATCGAGCGCCTGGCTGGCATAGCCCTCGTGCACCGAATCCTTCCATGTCTGCGAACGCCAATCGGGACCTTGGTGAATCACGCCGCCCGAAAGCACGATGACCTCAGGGTCCAGGATGTTAGCGAGCGAGCCCAAGCTGGCACCCAGCGCAAAGCCGGCGTCATGGATGACCTCGGTCGCCTTTGCGTCGCCCGCACGGCACAGGTCGTTTACGTCGCGGCCGACCGAAGGACGGCTGGGGTCAACGCGACCAAAGCGCTCGTCATACATTCGACCAATGGAAGTGCCCGAAGCAACCGACTCCAGATGGCCAGAACGCCCGCAGGCGCAGGGAATGCCGGCGGCAGCCGAGCACTCGATGTGGCCCATATGGCCAGCAGCACCATGGAAGCCCTGCATCACGCGGCCGTTCTCGACATATGCGCCGCCGATGCCCGTACCGATGCCAAGACACAAGACGGAGAACTTGCCCTTGCCGACGCCCCAGTGGGCCTCGCCCAGAGCATGAGCCTGCACGTCGCCTACAACGGCAACGGGAAGACCGAGGTCCTCGCGCAGACGTGGCCCCAACTGAACGCCGGACCAGCCGGGCATGATCTCATTGGCATACGCGATGGCGCCCGTCTTGGGATCGACGACGCCGGCGGCACCGATACCGACGCCAAGGACCTCGACATCGGGATTCGCCTCGAGAGCAGCCTTGATGGACGCCTCGATACGCTGGAAGACGGCCTCGCCGCCCTCTTGGGCCTCGGTGGGAACCTCAGCTTCAAAGACCGGATGGGGCACGCCGCCATCAGTCGGATACTCCATAATGGCAGTCGCAATCTTGGTGCCGCCGATATCGACGGAGCAAACGTACTTGTTCTCCATGTCGCTCTCCTTAGGAGATAAAAAACAACTACAGGAAATGAAGGCGGTGTTATCGCCGCAACTTAGTAAAGGTTTCCCAGGTGCCCGAGGTTGGGGTGAAAGTGGTCGGGCGTTGACCTAATGGGTCACGCCCGACCACTTGAGCCCCAAGATCGGGTGCCTGGGAAAGCTTTACAGGAGACCGTTGTCCTGGAGGACCTTCTTAATCGCCTCGACGTTCTCGCCGGTCATGGCCTTCACCGGGCGCGGCATGGTCGGGCTGTCGAAGATACCCATGAGGTTCATAGCGGTCTTGAAGGCGCCGACGCCACCGGCATAGCCCTGGACGCCCGAGGTGACATCCCAGATGTGCGAAATCTCATTGAGGCGATCCTGCTCGGCCTTGACGGTAGCCCAGTCACCAGCCTGAGCGGCCTTCCACTGACGCACGTAGCCCTCGGGCTCAACGTTGGCGAGACCCGGGACGGAACCGTCGGCGCCACCGAGGTAGGCGCCGTCGACAACAACCTCGTGGCCGGTGAGAATGCTCATCGGATGGCCGTTCTTCTCGTTCTCCTGAACGAGGTAGCGGAACGAGATGTCATCACCCGAGGAATCCTTGACGCCGGCCAGAACGCCCTCGGCGCCGAGCTTGGCAAGGAGCTTCCAGGGGAGCTTGGTGTGAACGCAGACGGGAATGTCATAGGCAAAGATGGGCAGGTCGAGTTCCTCGTGCAGGATGCGGAAGTGCTCCTCGACCTCGGTCATGCCCTGCAGGGCATAGAACGGGCAGGTGGCGACGAGGGCATCGGCGCCCAGCTCCTGGGCGACCTTGCCGTGCTCGATCATGCGCTCGGTCTCGGTATCGATGATGCCGACCAGAACGGGAACGCGATGGTCGACGATACGGACGGCCTCGGCGATAATCTGGCGACGGCGCTCGTCGGTGGAGAAGACGACCTCGCCCGAGGATCCCAAGAAGAACAGGCCATCGACGCCAGCATCGATCATGCGGTTGATGCTGCGCTCAAAGGAGGCAACGTCAAGCTGGTGATCTTCGGTATCGGGAACAACGACGGGAGGGATAACGCCGGTGAATTTCTGAGTTGCCACAAGAATCTCCTTAGTTGTCTGGCGGGCGGCCCTATGCCACCCACTCTTGTTGGCAGTGTCCAGGCCGTCTAGGCCAAAGAACACGAGTAGAACGTTTGGTTAAAAAAGTCGACGACTTCGTTTTCGAACGCATTGATGCGCTCGTGAGCGTATTTTGCATAGATGATATGCCTCCGGTCACACTCAAGACCGTTGAATACGGCAAACTGATCCTTGGGATCGCTCACGGTATCCATAAGCGACGTGCCCATGAGCACCGATCCGCGCACCCGAGACGACAGCGCCTCGAGACCGCCAGGAAGCGGATTGGCAACCGCCGTGCAGGCGAGGCCCCGCTCGTCCAGAGCAGAAACCGCCAGCGCGACTCCGCCGCCAAGACCCTCGCCCCATGCAAAGATGCGGTCGGGGTCCATGCCATCAAGATTGCGCGCCACCTTCGCCAGCGCGCAACCCCAACGGACGCGCTCGACAAAAGCGGGCGAAGAAATCCCCCGCTGCAGGTCGTCCGCACCAGCAACATCGTCATCCAGCGCGAGGACGGCATACCCCATGGCGGCAAATCTCGTCATGTGATGCCAGCCGCGCACAGGCCGATCGATGTCGTGGAACATCAGGCACAACGGCACACGCTCAGATACTCGGGCACGACCAGCGGGCTCAATCAAGCGGCCGTGTACGACATCCCCGCCGACCTCAAAGGAGACCTCGGAGTAGCACGCGCACGGATTGGCGAAATCAATCGCCGTAACGGTCAACCCGCAAACCTCAGGATTCGATACGGCTGTACACAAATCGGAAATATCCACCGAAGTATCGCCGCGCCAATCCCGGAAATCGGAGAGCTTTGACGAAACCGTCCCGGGAATCCCCGTAAGCTCGGGGACAATCAGCTCATCGACATTGCTTTCGCACTTAGACATGAGCCTCCCCTCCCTTGCAGAAAAACGGAATGATCAGATCGTCAAAGTCCTGAATCTCCTCGTGGCCAAAGCCCTCAAAGAACTCATGGCGTTTCTCGCAGGTCAGGTTGTTGTAGACCGCAAACTGCGTTGCCGGCGGGCAAACGATATCGGCAGTTCCCGTGCCAAACAGCACAGGGCATTTGACCATGGGGGCGAAGTTCTTGGAGTCGAAGTACGCAAGCTTTGCATAGGCTTCATCAATACGAATCGAGTCCTCATCAAACCAGCGCGACCAATAGCGAAGGCCCTCGTAGGCAATATCATCGGCATCCAAATCCCAGACCAGGCGGAAATCCGACAGGAAGGGATAGAGGATGGCGGCGCGATTGATAAGCTCGCTGTTAAGCGCGCAGGTCGCAATACCCAAGCCGCCGCCCTGCGATGCGCCATTCACAAATACGCGGGCAAAATCGATGCCCTCGAGCTCGCGAACGATACGGCATAGGATGCGGATGTCCTGATGCAAGCGGACATAGTAGAGGTTGGCCGGGTCGCCGTCGATACCGGCGACGATATGGCCCGCGACCGTTGTGCCCTCAAATCCACCAATGTCCTCGGAGGGACCTCCTTGGCCAGGACAATCGAGAGCGATCAGCGCCATGCCCATACCAGCAAACGACGCCTGCTCAAACCAGCTGCGGCTTGCACCCGGATACCCATGGAACTGAAGCACCAATGGCACGGGCTCGTCCGAGACGGGCTTAAGGTACTTGGCATGCAGGCGGGCGCCGCACATACCGGTAAACCAGAGGTCGAAAAGCTGGCAAGTCACAGCATCGGCGACCGATGCCGCCTCAATCGCATAGTCAAGCCCAACGGCGTCGGCCTCGGCCATGCGATCTTTCCAAAAGAAATCGAAATCTGATGGACGGGGCATGGCGCCTCGATATTCACCAAATTGCTGCTGTAGCTCCTGAGCACTTGGCATGGCTCGTGAACCCAACCTTTCGAAATCGCAACGGAGGTGCGCCCGGCAAGGGAACCGGGCGCACGGGAGGGAAAGCGAACTTACTCGCCGAGCTTGGGGTGCAGCAGCGACGGCGCAGCGCCGAGCAGCATCTTGGTGTAGGGGTCCTGGGGGTGCTGGAAGACCTGCTTGGCCTCGCCCTGCTCGACGATCTTGCCACCATTCATGACGATGATGTCGTCGGAAATATAGCGGACCGTCTGGATGTCATGGCTAATGAACACCATGGCTAGGCCGAGCTCCTTCTTAAGGTCGGTCAGCAGGTTGAGAATCTGCGCGCGGACCGAAACATCCAGAGCCGAGGTGGGCTCATCGGCGATGATAGCGTCGGGGTTCAGCGACAGGGCACGGGCAATTGCCACGCGCTGGCGCTGACCACCCGAAAGCTGGCCGGGAAGAACCTCGGCGGCAGAGCTGGGCAGACCGGTGAGCTCCAGGAGCTCCTTGACGCGCTTCTCCTGCTCTGCCTCGGTGCCCAGGTTGTGGACGCGCATGGGGTCGAGCAACTGCTCGCGAACGACCATGCGGGGGTTGAGCGCCGTGGCCGGGTTTTGGAACACGACCGAGATGACGCGACCCATGTGGCGACGGTCCTCGGCGGTACGCTTGGTAACGTCCTTGCCCTTAAAGTAGACCTTGCCGCTCGTGGGGGCCTGCAGGCCGCACATGACGTTGGCGGTGGTGGACTTGCCGCAACCGGACTCGCCGACGATGCCGATGGTCTGTCCGGGCATGAGCTTAATCGTTACACCCTGGACGGCGTGAACCAGGTTGGGGTGCAGAATCGAGCCGGTACGGGTCCTAAAGGTGACGTGAACATCATCAAGGAAGATGATCGGCTCGACGCCGTTGACTGCGGTCTCGCTCATCTACATCACCTCCGCGTGAGGGGTCAAACCATTTGCCTTGAGCACCTCGTCGGGGAGCTCGGAATAGAAGTGCTCGGTGCCAGGTACGCGCTTGAAGACCGGACGGGTGTCCAGGCCAATGCGCGGATGGCTCGAGCGGGGCGCGAAGCGATCGCCCTTGGGGAAATCGCGCGGGCTCGGAACGGCGCCGGGCACCTGGTGCAGGCGGCCCGAACCGCTCTCGATGGACAGAACGGAGCCCAGAAGACCGCGGGTGTACTCGTGGATCGGGTTGGTGAGCAGCTCCTTGGTGGGCGCCTGCTCGATAACCTGACCGGCGTACATAACCGTGATGTTATGGGCAACCTCGGCGACCAGAGCCAAGTCGTGCGAGACGAAGATCATGGCAAAGCCGAGCTTGGCCTGAAGATCGTTGAGCAGCTTGATGACCTGCTTCTGGACGGTAACGTCCAGAGCGGTCGTGGGCTCGTCGCAGATAACCAGCTTGGGGTCGCGGGTAAGGGCCATAGCGATCAGGACGCGCTGACGCTGGCCGCCGGAAAGCTCGTGCGGATAGCTCTCGAGCGTACGCTTGGGATCGAGGCCAACGAGCTCCAGGAGCTCCTCGGCGCTGCGGGTGCCGCCGCGCTTGGTGAGCTGCTTCATCTGAGCGGAGATGAGCATCGAGGGGTTGAGCGAGGACAGAGCGTCCTGATAAACCATGGCGATATCGGTACCGCGCAGGCCGAACCACTCCTTCTTGCTCATCTTGAGCAGGTCACGGCCTTCCCAGAGGACCTCGCCGGAAAGATGCTCGTCCTCATCGGTCAGGCCCATGATGGCCAGCGTGGTGATGGACTTACCGCAACCGGACTCGCCCACCAGACCCATGGTCTGACCGGGGCGGACATCAAAGTTGACATGGTCGACGACGTTGATATCACCGTGGTGCTCAAACTGGATGCAGAAATCGCGGACCGAAAGGATCGGCTCGACAGACTCATCGGGCACGTGGCGGTCGTTACGCTTGAGCTCGACATCGCGCAGGGCGCCAAGGCGAGCGGAGAGGGACTGAGCCTGCTCCTTGTAGGCACGAACGGGGTCGGAGACCAGCAGGTCGGCCTCGCGGCGCTTGGAAGAATCGGTCGGATCCAGGGCAGCGGAGGGAGCGGCGGCCATAGCGTCGGTAATGCCCTCGGACAGGATGTTGAGCGCCAGACAGGTGATCATAATGGCCAGGCCCGGGAACAGCGCCTGCCACCAACGGCCGGCGAGCACGCCACCGCGGGCGTCGGCAAGAATGTTGCCCCACGTAGCGGTGGGCTCCTGGATGCCAGCGCCGATGAAGGTCAGCGAAGCCTCGAAGATGATGGCGTCTGCGACCAGGGTGACGGTAAAGACCATGATCGGGGCGATGCAGTTGCGCAGAACATGCTTGATCAGAATCCACGGAGCCTTGGCGCCGGACACGATGACCGCGCGGACATAGTCCTCGCCGTACTCGGACACGATGTTGGCGCGCACGATACGGGCGATCTGCGGGGTGTACATAAAGCCGATCGCAAAGATGATCGACGGCACGGAATTGCCCAGGATGGAAACGAAGACGGCTGCGAGGGCGATACCCGGGATGGACATGATGATGTCCAGGATACGCATGATCGCCTCAGAGACAGACTTGCGCGAAACCGCCGCAAGAGCGCCGACAACAGAGCCGCAGACCAAAGCCATGGCGGTAGCACCAAAGCCGATGATCAGCGAGTAACGGCCGCCGTAGAGCATACGCGAAAGGATGTCGCGGCCCTTGTCGTCGGTACCGAAGATAAAGCCGCCACCAGGCGCCTGGCGCGCGGTGAAAATATCGACCGGGCTATAGGGGGCAAGCAGGGGTGCCAGGATCGCAGTCAGGGCGACCAGCACCAGCACGACGGCGGCAATCTTAGAAGATAGCGCCATCTTCTTCCAGCCACCGAGCTTGAGCCCCTTGGAAGCAGCCTTCTCGAGCTGTTCGGTTTGCTTCTCTCGAATCTTTACCATAATCTACACCGTCCTGATGCGCGGGTTGATGAGCAGGTAGAGCATGTCAACCACGATGTTGATGATGATGAAGGCAAGAGCAACGACGATGACGACGCCCTGAACCAAGTTCGCCTCGTTGCCCTGAACGCCCTGCAGAATCGCGGTACCCATGCCCGGGAGGTTGAAGATAACCTCAATGACGACGGCACCGCCCATGAGGTAGCCGATCTTAAGGCCGAGGGTGGTGACCGGGGTAATCAGCGCATTGCGAAGAACGTTGATACCGACGACGACCTTTTCGGGAACGCCGGCACCGCGAGCCATACGGACATAGTCCTTATCGAGCTCCTCAACCATGGCGGTACGCACGATACGAGTCATCTGGCCCGTCAGCGGAAATGCCAAGGCGATGGCGGGCATGATCATGCGTCCCAGATAACCAGCCGGATTCGTGGTGAAGTGAGGCAGGGCGCCCGATGCTGGGAGCACCTTAAGGTAGGAAGAGAACAGCAAAATCAACAGAACGGCAAGCCAGAACGACGGGGTTGCCAAGCCGGCAATGGAAAAGACGCGGATCACTTGGTCCGGCCATTTATCGCGATACAGCGCCGCGATGACGCCGAGCAAAAACGAAACGACCGCGCCGATGGCAAGACCGATAAAGGTCAGCTGCATCGTGACGGGCAGGGCCGTGGAGATGCGCTTGGCAACAGAGTTGCGAGCAGCGCCGTAGGTGCCCATGTCGCCGTGGATCAAGTCACCCATATAGCGCACATAACGCACGGGCCAGGGGTCGTCCAGACCATACTTCTCATGGTACTCGGCAACCGCCTCGGGCGAGGCACCGTCACCCAACGCCGTGTAGGCGGGGTCGGTCTTGGAGAACGACATAAGGAAGAACACCAGGACGGTGACGCCCAATGCCATGATCGGCAGCGCGACAAGACGCCTTCCAATCAAACGTAGAAAGTTGTTCACGTTCTCTCCCCTTTCTTTTGTCGGTAGGACCAACTGGTATATGAGTACGGATACTCATTACAAGACCCGAGCGACATCGTTGCCGCCCGGGTCTTTGTTTCAACTATGAGGATACGGTCTCAACGACCGGTATCCTGCATATAGACTCAAGCGAGTCTTACGCCTTGACGGTCGCGACGCCCTTAAAGGACATGCTCGTCGTGCCGATGCCCTTGAAACCATCGAGGGCCTCGCCGTTGGGCGCGGTGGACGGATCGTCCCAAGAAGCGGAGACGGTCTTGACGTGGACAACGGGGTACAGAACGGCGTTGTCGGCGATGATGTCGAAGCACTCGTTCCACTTCTTCTGCTGCTCGTCGCCCTCGGCGGCAAGAGCCTCGTCCATGAGTCCGTGGAGCTTCTCCCACTCAGCGGACTCCTTCCACGGGCAACGGGTCTGCATCCAGACGTTGTCGCCAAACCACCAGTTGAGCAGCAGGTCGGGGTCAGCGCCGAAGCAGGAAGGATCGCCAGGGGCAAGGAGGATATCGTAAGCCTCGCCGCCGTCGATGGCAGCGTAGGTGGCCGGCGAGGTATCGGTCTGGATGGTCACATCGAAGCCGAGAGCGTCAAGGTCGTTCTTGACCTGGGCAGCCATGCCCTTGATCTGCTCGTTATCGGTGGTGCGCAGGGTGATGGCGCCCGGGGTGATGCCGGACTCCTCGATGAGCTTCTTAGCCTTCTTGGCGTCGGTCTTGTACACCGTGGAGGCCTCATGATAGTTGGTAAAGCTCTTGGGCAGGTAGCAGCTGGCGGCGGTAGCAAGGCCGGCGAAGGTGTTGCTGATCATCTTCTCGGTGTCGAGCGCATACATAACGGCCTGACGGACCTTGACGTCGTTCCAAGGCGCCTTGGCGACGTTGAACATGATGAAGCGGGTACCGAAGCCCTGAACGTTGTCAATCTTGCAGCCAGCGCTCTCGAGCTGATCGACGGCGTCAGCGGTAACGAGCTCCATGACGAGCGTGGAGCCTTCCTGCTGAGCAGTGACGCGAGCGGTGGGGTCGGTCAGGATGCTGTACTGGATCTTCTCGTCCTCGGCAGCATACTCACCGTTGTACTCGGGGTTGGGAACCAGGGTGATCTCGGTGTCGGAGATGGCATCGTACATCCAGGGGCCGGAGCCGATCGGCTGCTTGGCGCGATCCTCCTCGGCCTGGGTGGCCGGGGTAACGCGGATGATGGCCAGACGATCCTTGAGCAGGGAGAAGTTGGGGACCTTGGTCTTGACCGTCACGGTGCTGGCGTCCTTGGCCTCGATGGACTCGAAAGGCTGGAAGAACGGAGCATAGGTAGCGGAAGCGGCGCAAGCGTTGTAGGAAGCCACAACGTCGTCAGCGGTGACCTCAGTACCATCGGAGAACTTGGCGCCCTTACGGATGGTGACCTCGAAGGTGGTGTCATCCACAGACTTGGGATCGTCAGTAGCGAGCTCGTTGAAAGTGCTGTAGTCGTGGTAATCGATGCCGTAGAGGCCCTCGATGACATGCCAGTTGGCACCCAGGCCAACAGCGGAACCGGTGGTGGCGGGATCGAAGCTGGACGGAGCGTAAGCGGAACCAGCGGTGATCACGCCGCCGCCACGGTTGGCGGAATCGGTGGAGCCGGAAGCGGAACCCTCGTCGCTAGAGCTGCCACCGCAGCCAGTGAGACCAAGGCCGGCGACAGCAGCGACGCTGCCGGTGAGGCCGAGGAACGAACGCCTGGACATACCCTTGTTGATGATGGCCATCTCTTCTCCTATCAATAGAGAATCTTACTCGGGAGCACCTAGACTTGCCCCCGCGCAACTTGCGGACGATATATACCTTACCTACCGACGAACCCAACTGAGGTGCCGCGCTCGGCGACCGATACATACATCCGCTTGAACGGTATTTACTACCGTTCACCGAATTCATTGACAAATGATTCGCCAGACAGTATGTATCGACGAGGTGAGATATCAGTCTTCGTCAACCCGCAGGATATCAGGGTTTTCACTTGGGTTAGTCAAACGTTTTACCGTTAATAAAACCCGAAACCAGCAGGCAATCATGGCGAAATAAATGGTTGAAAATCGCGCAATCATGTATATCAGCTGTTTAGGCTCGTGTTTAGTTTTCGGATTGCTTTGCCGCCGCCCCGGAACGCTCGGCATCCCACGCAACGAGCGTCTCGTGAACCGCTTTGGCGACATCGGCAGGAATGCCTCGAACTTCCGCGATCTCTTGCTCGCTCGCCGCGCGCAAACGCTTCATCGAGCCAAAATGACGCATAATGGCACGTTTTCTGGTGGGTCCCACCCCTGGAACGTCATCGAGTATCGAAACCGTCATGGCCTTATCGCGCAGCTCGCGATGGAATGTAATTGCAAAACGGTGCGATTCATCGCGAACCTGTTTGATTAGATAGAGCGAAGCAGACCCGGTCGGCAGCACGACGGGCGTCTCGTCCCAAGGCACGAAAACCTCCTCATCGGCCTTTGCCAAGCCGCAAACTGGTATATCGAGCCCCAGGGCCTCAAGTTGTTTGATCGCAGCCGTCAATTGCGGTTTGCCGCCGTCGACAACAAGCAGATCGGGCCGCGAGCCAAAGCGCTCATCGGCCATGCGTTCGGGAGCGTAGCGTCGTCCCAAAACCTCGGACATCGACACGAAGTCGTTTGCCTCGTCCAATTCGGCCTGAATTTTAAAACGACGGTACTGGCTCTTGTCAGCGCGCCCGTTGGTAAACACTACCATCGAGGCGACGGTAAAGGTTCCGTGCAGCGTCGAGATATCGAAGCACTCGATACGCATCGGCGGCGCCGGCAGCGCCAGCGCGCTTTCGAGCTCCAGGAGCGCTTGATTGGTGCGGTCGTCAGCGTACCCCGTTCGCATCATGTAGCGCATGAGGGCATGGCGCGCATTTTTGGATGCCATAGCGAGCAAACGGTGCTTTTCGCCACGCTGCGGCCTATGGAGATGGCAGGAACGCTCGCGCTTGCCTGCAAGCCACTCCCCCAGCGCCTCCGCATCCTCAAGCTCGACGGAGAGGTTGACCTCAGCTGGAATATCAGCCGTCTCATCGTAATAGCGTTTAAGAAAGCCCGACTGGAGCTCTTCCTCGTCAACATCAAGACCCTTGTCGAGAATGAACTCGCAGGTGCGAACTGTTCGGCCCTCGCGAACGACGAAGACGCAAGCGGCGGAGATGGTCTCTTCGCGATAGAAACCGATGACATCGATATCGACACTGGAGGGAAAAACGACTTGCTGACGATCGTCCAGACCCCTGATGACCTCCAAACGACGTTTGACGCGTGCCGCGCGCTCAAAGTCGAGCGCCTCGGCGGCATCCGTCATCTCGGAGGTCAGCTCATCGACGACATCCTTGCGATGGCCCGACAAAAAGCGCTCGACACGCTTGACGTTCTTGGCATAGTCTGCCGGGGAAATCGCACCGACACACGCACCCGGTCCGCGCCCGACATGGTAGTCAAAGCAGGGGCGCCCGTTTTGCGCGCAAATCATATTGACGATGTCTTCCTCGCCCTTGTGGGACTCGACGATACGGCGGCAACGACGCCACTCCGCACAGGATGCGGAGCAAATGGGAATAACCTTGCGCAGCGTATCTATCGTCTCACGTGCCGCACGGCTATCGGTATAGGGTCCAAAATAGCGCGTTCCCGGCTTATGACGCTCACGCGTGTATTTGATAGCGGGATACAGGTCGCCCTTTGTAATGGCGATAAAGGGGTAGCTCTTGTCATCCTTGAGGTCGACGTTAAAGTACGGATGGTACTGACCAATCAAATTGCGCTCGAGCACCAACGCCTCATGCTCGGTCTCCACCACGATATAGTCAAAGCTCGCCACCAGCTGCATCATCAGCGGGATCTTTTGACGCTCATCCCGCAGTGTCACGTATTGACGCATGCGGGCGCGTAGGTTTTTCGCCTTGCCCACGTAGATGACATCGCCCTTGGCGTCTTTCCAAAGGTAGCAGCCGGGCTGCGTGGGAACGCGCGAAACCTGCTCGGCAAGCGTTGGAATGTTGTCGTGACCGACCATGCGCACCTACTTGCGACGAAGCAGCGCCGAGACCTCGGGCATCTTAAGAACGACGGCAAGGCCAAAGGTAACAGCAAGCGAGACGACACCCGCAACGCAAACGTAGCCAAGAGTAATCAGAATCGAGCCGCCAAGTGCCCCGACAAAGTGCTCAAGCGCCCACATGACGCCGGCGCCTGCGGCAGCACCCAGGCCACCGAGCAAAAGGCCAAAGAAACCGCCATGCAGGATAGATTTGACCTGAAGGCCACGCAGACGACGACGCAGCCACCACAGCGAACAACCGACCAAGATCACGTAGTCAACGACATACGAAAGCGCGATTGCCGGCATACCGAAGCCCAGCACAACGCCAAACAGCAGAACCGAGCCGGCCTGGCCGATGGCGGAATACAGGCAATAGCGGCTATAGGGCTTCATGTCGAGCAAGGCAGAGAAGCTCTTCTGCATCAATACGACCACGCCGTAGAGCGGCAGCGAGAACGCCAGGTAGACAAGGAACTCGGACACCAGCGCCACGCCGGACTCATCAAACTTGCCGGCACAGTAAATCATGTTGAGCGGACGCGCGAAGAC
The DNA here is from genome assembly GCF_003472525.1 of Collinsella sp. AM10-26. Lineage (NCBI taxonomy): Bacteria > Bacillati > Actinomycetota > Coriobacteriia > Coriobacteriales > Coriobacteriaceae > Collinsella > Collinsella sp. AM10-26. The sequence goes on along the minus strand of NZ_QRMC01000003.1, from coordinate 127,241 downwards.
AATCAGGTACAGCGTGAACGGAATCAGGAAGAACAGCATCTGGGCGACGCCACGCGAAATGCCCGTGCGAACGCTGTCGTAATCCTTCTCCTGTGCGTCGTGAGAAAGCTCAGTATAGAGCGCCGTCGAAAGCGAGGCGGCAATCAGCGCGTAGGGCAGCGTGTACCACAGACGCGCATAGGCGATGACGGAAGGACCAGTCTCGGGCTGGACCACCAGCGCGGCAGCGTTGGTGATAGAAGTCGAGACAAACATGCACACCGTGGCGAGCAGCGTCGGGATACCGAGCGCAATCGTCTGGCGCAGTGCGGGGTCCTTAAAGTCGATATGGATATGGGGATGCACGCCGTGCTTACCAAGCGCGGGGATCTGACATGCCATCTGAACAAAGACACCGAGGGTCGTACCGGCCGCAATCAAGATGATGCCGGCACATTCGCCAAACTGTGCGGACACGGGCGCAAAACCCATAAAGCTCGCAATGACGATCACATTGTTGAGGACCGGGGCAAACGTCGACCAGAAGTAGTCGCGGTGTGCGTTGAGAACGCCCGAGAACACCGAGCCCAAACCATAAAACAGAATCTGGATGGCAAAGAAACGGAACATGAACGCAGCGGTATCCATGCTGCCGCCGTCACCCGAAAGGAACGATTGCGTCCAGATAAAGCCCGGGGCGAACACAGTCCCCAGCAACGAAATGCCACCCAGCACCAAAAGCAGAATGCCAAGCAGGTTGCCCACGTACTCGTTCGAGGCCTCGCGACCCTGCTCACGCCTCACGCCCATGTACACGGGCAAAAAAGCCGTCACGAGCATGCCGCCCATCACGAGTTCGTAGAGCATATTGGGCAGGTTGTTGGCGACCTGATAGGAGGACGAGAGTAGCGACATGCCGATAGCTGCCGCCATTGCCCACGTGCGGATAAAACCGGTGACGCGAGACACGATGGTCAGGATGGTCATAAGCCCGGCGGAACGACCAACCGTGGAGTAGTCCGACGAGCCCATGTCGTCAGTGTCATCTCGCGACGAAGAAGCCTCAGGCGCGGGCGTCTGAGAAGCCGAACGCTTTGCAAAGTGAGCCCCGCGCTTCGATTCTTCCTGCGGCATCGTTCAGTCCTCTCTCGTGATCGGGGCAACCGTCGCCCCGCAAAATGCAACTAAGTCGTCGGGGGCAAGCTCAAGCTGATAGCCACGCTTACCGCCTGAGATAAAAATGGTATCCCAAAGGACGCATGTCTCATCGATCAGCGTCCGAAAGCGTTTTTTCATGCCGACTGGACTGCAGCCGCCCCGGACATACCCCGTCGCGGCAAGCAAGTCCTTAACATGCATCATGGTCAGCGACTTTTCGCCAGCGGCGCGCGCGGCGGCCTTTAGGTCAAGCTCGTCGGCAACGGGAATACAGCACACAACGTGTTCATTGGACGGCGCCACGCAAACCAAGGTCTTAAAACCCTGGCCAGGCTCCTCGCCAAGTTGTTCCGAAATTGCAACGCCTAAACCCGCCGACTCATCGCCATCGTCTTCATACGTATGGAGAATATAGGAGATGCCGGCGTTTTCCAGCTCGCGCATCGCATTGGTTTTCGGCGTCTTTGCAGCCTTTGCCATGGCATGTCCCTTCCCTCGCATTCGAACGTAACGCCTAAGTATATGTCCAATGTAGCCGCATACGTCATCTCGACACACAGAAGCGCCACCGAATCGAAAGGAATCGGTGGCGCTTCTCGCATGACGGCGTCTCTTTACTGGGCGTCGAGTTGTGCTTGACGCTCGCGGTCGCGCTCGAGCAGCGGGGCCAAGAACTTGCCCGTGTAACTCTGTGAACATGCCGCGACCTGCTCTGGCGTACCCGAGACCACGACAGTTCCGCCGCCATTGCCGCCCTCGGGGCCCATATCGATCAGACGGTCGGCAACCTTGATGACATCGAGATTGTGCTCGATCACCAGAACCGTGTTGCCCGCATCGACCAGGCGCTGCAGCACGTCGAGTAGCTGGCGGACATCCTCAAAATGGAGACCGGTCGTCGGCTCATCCAGAATGTAGAACGTCTTACCCGTCTGACGGCGGTGGAGTTCCTTGGCGAGCTTTACGCGCTGTGCCTCGCCACCCGAAAGCGTCGTTGCCGGCTGGCCCAAGCTCACATAACCCAAGCCCACATCATACAGAGTCTGGAGCTTACGCTTAATCTGAGGAATATTGCCAAAGAAAGCCAGCGCCTCGGTGACGCTCATGTCGAGCACGTCAGAGATGGTCTTACCGCGGTAGGTGACCTCAAGCGTCTCGCGATTATAGCGCTTGCCGCCGCAGACCTCGCAGGGGACATAGATATCGGGAAGGAAGTGCATCTCGATCTTGATTTGTCCGTCGCCCTTGCATGCTTCGCAGCGGCCGCCGCTCACGTTAAAGGAGAAACGTCCGGGCGAGTAGCCGCGCGCCTTCGACTCCGGTGTACTCGCAAACAGCGCGCGCAGATCATCCCACAGGCCAATGTACGTAGCGGGATTGGAACGCGGTGTGCGGCCGATCGGCGACTGGTCAATGTCGATCACCTTATCGATGCACTCGATACCCTCGAGCTTTTTGTACGGGCCCACGGGACGCGTCGAGCGATGAATGGCATTCGTAAGGGCAGGCGCGATGGTGTCGGTAACCAGGGAGCTCTTGCCCGATCCCGACACGCCGGTAACGACCGTAAGCGTACCGAACTCAATCTTGGCGGTAACGTTTTTGAGGTTGTTGGCACGGGCGCCCGTGATCTTAAGGCAGCCGCGACCGGGCTTGCGGCGCTTGTCGGGAACCCGAATCATTCGCTTGCCAGTCAGGTAGGCACCCGTCATCGAATCGGGGCACGCCATGATATCGGCAGGCGTTCCCGCGGCGACCACGTGTCCGCCGTTCACGCCCGCGCCGGGGCCCATGTCGATCACATAGTCGGCAGCACGAATCGTATCCTCGTCATGCTCGACGACGATGACGGTGTTGCCGATATCGCGCAGGCGCTCAAGTGTCTTGATCAGGCGCTCGTTATCGCGCTGATGAAGGCCGATCGATGGCTCGTCCAAAATGTACAGGACACCCATGAGACCGGCGCCGATCTGCGTTGCCAGGCGAATGCGCTGGGCCTCGCCTCCGGAAAGCGTCGCCGAGGCACGGTCGAGGGTCAGATAGTCGAGTCCGACATCGACCAGAAAGCGCAGGCGCTCCAGGATTTCCTTAACAATGCGCCCGCCGATAAATTGTTGGCGCTCGGTAAGCTCCAGGCCCTCAAAAAACTCGAGCGACTCGCGGCACGACAGGCAGCAGACCTCGTAAATGGACTTACCGCCTACGGTAACGGCGAGCATCTCGGGGCGCAGACGAGCACCATGGCAACTCGAGCACGGCTCCTCGCGAATGTACTTCTCCAAGCGCGCCCTGGTGTTCTCATTCGTCGTCTCGTTATAGCGCTCGTACAGGATATTGCGCACGCCCGAGAACTTGGTGTCCCACTGGCTGCGACGCCCATCGAGCTTTTGATAGTCGACCGAAATCTTCTGGTCGCCCATGCCGTCTAAAAACGCGCGACGCACCCGCGGAGGCAGATCCTCCCACGGCGTACCGACGCTCACCTTAAAGTGTTTGCAGACCGCAGCGAAAATCTGCGGATAGTAGTTAGAGTTGCCAAACAGGCTGCCAAAGACCCCGTCGGCGATCGACTTCGAGGGGTCTTCGATTAGCGCTTCGGCATCGACCGTCTTCTTAAAGCCCAGGCCATCGCACTCGGGGCACGCGCCATAGGGCGCGTTGAACGAAAAATCACGCGGCTGAAGATCGTCAATGGAGTGTCCATGCTCCGGGCACGCCAAGGCCAACGAATACTCCAGCAGCTCGCCCTCGGTCCCCTCGGGAGCATCACGATCGGGCAGCATGTACACGTTTACATTGCCGTGAGCCAGCGCGGTCGCCTGCTCAACAGACTCGGCGATACGGCCCAGAGAGTTCTCGCGGATCACGATACGATCGACCACGACCTCGATATCGTGCTTAAACTTCTTGTCCAGATCGATCGGATCGTCGAGCGAGCGCACTTCACCGTCGACACGCACGCGGCTAAAGCCCTCGGCGCGAAGGTCCTCAAACAGTTTAGTATACTCGCCTTTTCGCCCGCGCACCACCGGTGCCAGCACAAACGCACGGCGGCCCTCCCCCGCAGCCAGGACTTTATCGGCAACCTGATCGGTCGTCTGGCGCTCGATTATGCGACCGCACTCGGGGCAGTGCGGCGTACCGACGCGAGCAAACAGCAGTCGCAGGTAGTCATAAATCTCGGTTACGGTACCCACCGTCGATCGAGGATTCTTGGATGTCGTCTTTTGGTCAATCGACACGGCAGGCGACAGACCGTCAATCGAATCCAGGTCGGGCTTGTCCATCTGGCCCAAGAACTGGCGAGCATAGCTCGATAGGCTCTCAACATAACGGCGCTGGCCCTCGGCATAGATTGTGTCAAACGCCAGCGAGCTCTTGCCCGAGCCGGAAAGGCCGGTAATGACCACGAGCTGGTCGCGCGGAATGGATACATCGATATCGCGCAAGTTGTGCTCACGCGCACCGCGAATAACGATAGAGGAATCAGACATGGAAGCTCCTTGCCTCCTATAACTTCAAATCACACCGTCGATGAGTTTAGCGCACTCAACGCGCACAGATGTTCGTAATACAAGATTCTCAGACCTTTTGCTTTATCTGACACGCGCACGTCGCATACCCGACCCATGCTTTCGAATGCCATCGATCGCCCGCCGCGCATCACAAATGACTCCCGCTCGCAAACGAGGGTACAATGACGCTCGTGTCACATCGCGGGGCCCCGTCCCCAACATATACAAAGGAGTCATACATGGGTTGCGAACACGCACAGGCCGCCGGCGGACAAACGTCGCCGTCGCAATTTGAGGAGAACACGCTGTCCGAGGTCAAGCGCGTCATCGCCGTGCTTTCCGGCAAGGGCGGTGTCGGCAAGTCGTTTGTCACCGGTGCCATCGCCACCGAGCTCGCCCGCCACGGTCACAAGGTCGGCGTTCTCGATGCCGACATTACCGGTCCCTCCATCCCCAAGATGTTCGGTATGAGCGGACGCCACGTCCATGCCCTTGGCAACCTTATGCTGCCCGAAATCTCCGAGCACGGCGTCAAGGTCATGAGCTCCAACCTGCTGCTCCAAAACGAGACCGACCCCGTCCTTTGGCGCGGTCCGGTCATCGCAGGCGCCATTAGGCAGTTCTGGAGCGAGACCTCGTGGGGCCCCATCGACTACCTGCTGGTCGACATGCCTCCGGGAACAGGCGACGTCGCGCTCACCGTCTTCCAGTCGCTGCCCGTCGACGGCATCGTCATCGTCACGAGCCCGCAGGATCTGGTCTCGATGATCGTCGCCAAAGCGGTCAACATGGCCGAGAAGATGAACGTCCCCATTCTGGGCATTGTCGAGAACATGAGCTATATTGAGTGCCCTGACTGCGGCAAGAAGATTGAGGTCTTTGGCAAGAGCAAGCTCCCCGAGGTCGCAGATCGCTATAAACTCGACATCTTGGGCCAGCTTCCCATTAATCCGGCACTCGCCGAGGCCTGCGATAAGGGCGAGGTCGAGACCGCGCTGCCCGATGGCATGTTGCCTAAGGCAGTCTCTGCCGTCGAGGCCATTACCCCGCACGAGACCGACGAGGCCTAAGTGAACGCGAGCGCCTTCTATGACGTCCTGGTAATCGGCGGCGGGGCTTCAGGCCTCGCCGCTGCTATTACGGCCGCACGCGCTGGCAAAAGCGTCTGCATCGTTGAGCGCGATGTCGCCTGCGGCCTTAAGCTCCTTGCGACCGGTAACGGCCGCTGCAACCTCTCCAACGAATCGATTGATCCTCAGCGGTATAACCACCCCGCATTCGTTGAATCCGTCATGGGCCCCCAGCCCGAACAAGAGCTTATGGGTTTCTTCTCCTCGCTGGGCATCATGACAACCTCCGAGGAAGGCCGACTGTACCCGCGCTCCCTTCGCGCCGAATCGGTTCGCGACGCGCTTCTCAACGTTTGCGACCGCCTAGGTATCACCTTAATCTGCGGAGCCAACGTTGCCTCGGCGCACGAAGCTTCCGAAGGCTGGGTACTCCAAATAGACCGTCCAGCGCGGGCGCTCAAGGCAAAAAGGCACGACGACCGAAAATCGGAGCTCCGCTCGCTTCGGAAAGCGCTCGCCGATGTCCCTCGCAAGAACGAGATCCTGCAGGCACATGCCGTAATTATCGCCACGGGCGGCAGCCCCACCGGTATCGCCGATACGTTTCGCCTCCCCCTCACTTCGCTGCGCCCCATCCTCTGCCCCGTTTCGGCAACGGTCGTTGGCGATCGGGCGGCACTCAAGACGTTGGATGGCCTGCGCGTCCGCGCCCGCTTGACGCTCGCCCGTAACCATAGTGAGCTCTGGCACGAAGACGGTGAAGTGCTGTTTCGAACCTTCGGCATCTCGGGCGTCGCTGCCTTCAACCTCTCCCGTCGTATCCAGCGCGGCGATACGATCCTGCTCGACGTTTTCCCCGACCTCTCCAAAGACGAATTGCTCGATACGCTCAACCGGCGCGTTGAGCTGCTCGCTAGCTTTTCGCCCCGCAATCCCCGTTGGCTCGACGGCATGCTCGCCCCGCAACTCTCCCGCGTCGTCTGCACAGCGTTCGAGCAGTGCCATCCAGGCTCCAATGATGTCATCCACCTGGTCTCGATCCTCAAGCACTTTAAGTTGCTCGTCGAGGGAACAGCCGAGGAACGCTCTGCGCAGGTCACGCGTGGTGGCGTATCTGTCGAGAGCATCTCAACACCCAGTTTACGCGCGCGCAGCGTTGTCGACGCCCCGCTTTACGTCTGCGGCGAAGCGCTCGACATCGACGCCGATTGTGGAGGCTTTAACCTTGCGTGGGCCTGGCTCTCGGGCATTCGCGCTGCAAGCAGCCTGTAGCCGCGCAGTCTATAATCAAAAACGCATTCGGGCCGTCTGGGATACCGGACGGCCTCTTTCTTGCCTCTAAGGAGACCTCGATGATCGAAATCACCCAAGTCAACGCGTCGCTCGATGAAGCCGGCGATGAAAATGCCTGCCTCATTGTTGGCAAGCGAGTCGCCAAGCGCGTCCTACGTTGCAAGGACTCCGAGATCAAGTCCATCGAGCTCCACCGCAAGTCAATCGACGCTCGCAAAAAACGAGACGTCCATTTTATCCTGAGCTTTCGTGTTGAGCTGACTAGTCCCCACCTCGAGCGAGAAGCGGTCGGCAACGTTGCCGAGCGCGACCGCTCGCGCGTACGCGCGATAGAAGACGATGGGCCTTCATTCCCCTCCCCCGTTTCCGGCGCACCCAAAGAACGCCCCGTCGTTGTCGGCGCCGGATGTGCCGGCCTTTTCGCTGCGCTTACGCTCGCCGAAGCAGGTCTTAAGCCCTTGCTCATCGAGCGCGGCGACCCGGCATTTCGCCGCTCGCAGGCGATCGACCTCTTTCTAAAGGAGCGCATCCTCGACCCCGAGAGCAATATCCAGTTTGGCCTGGGCGGCGCGGGAACCTTCTCGGACGGCAAGCTCAATACGGGAACCAAAAATCCCGCCCATCGCCTTATCCTCGAAACCTTCGTCGAAGCGGGTGCACCCCGCGATATTCTGTGGGATGCCAAGCCGCACATTGGCTCCGACATCCTTCCCAAGGTTGTCACCGCTATATCCCAGCGCATCGAGCAGCTCGGAGGTGTCGTCCGTTATCGAACGAGGCTCGTCGACATTCGCATCGACGTGTCTGGCGCCATCACCGGTATTGATGTCCAATCGTCCCAAGACGCCGCTTGCGAGCCAATCGAGACAAAGCACCTCATCCTCGCCTGCGGGCATTCTGCTCGCGATATTTTTGAGCTCCTTAAGGACCACAACGTGACCCTCGCACAAAAGACCTTTGCCATGGGCGTTCGCATCGAGCATCCGCAGCGCGACATCGACCGAGCCCAATATGGAGCCTCGGCGGGACATCCAGCGCTCGGGGCGGCCCCTTACAAACTTGTTGCCCATCTTCCCAACGGCCGCAGCGTGTTCTCGTTTTGCATGTGCCCCGGCGGACAGGTTGTTGCCGCCTCTTCAGAACCGTGCCATCTGTGCGTCAACGGGGCCAGTCTCAATGCCCGCGACGGACGCAACGCAAATGCCGCTCTGCTCGTTAACGTCACGCCTGAGGACCTTCCCAACGATGACCCGCTCGCCGGCATCGAGCTCCAGCGTGCCTGCGAGGCGGCTGCCTATCGCCTGGGCGGATCCAACTGGAACGCACCGGCACAGCTCGTCGGAGATTTCCTCGCAGGACGCGCCAGCACGGCACCCGGAAAGGTAAAACCAACCTATCCACTTGGCGTGACCTGGACGGCGATCGACGATGCCCTCCCGCAGCATATCGTCGAGTCGCTCCGCCTGGGACTTCCCCTACTCGGAAAAAAGCTACGAGGCTACGACCGCCCCGATGCCGTTCTTACCGGTGTGGAGACTCGTTCGAGCTCACCGGTTACCGTCACCCGAGACCGAGCGTGCCATGCCGTGTCGACCCCGGGCCTCTACCCTTGTGGTGAAGGAGCTGGATATGCCGGCGGCATCATGAGCGCGGCCACCGACGGCATCCGTTGTGCCGAAGCCCTGATCGCTGACCTCTAGCGCACGAATTCCAGCGCGCAAAGGATACAGGCCCCGAGCTCCACAGGGAACTCGGGGCCTGTTCGCTATTTCTTAAACCGTGCACCCTGGCGTTTTCTGCCCGATGCGAACGTGGAACCCTTGCGGGCCTGCGAACGTAAGCGCTCGATCGTCTCGTCCTCAGACGCACCCTCGAGCATCGCCCGAATCTGAACGACGGCATCGCGCAGGCGCGCCGCCTCCTCAAAGTCCATGGCGGCGGAGGCGTTACGCATGTCTTCCTCCATGGTCTCGACGATCCGCACGAGCTCGTCGTGCGGTAGCCCTTCCAGCTGCTCGGCAAGCGTCTGCTCGGGTGCCGACGTCTCCGGCGCGGCGCCCTCGCCGTTTTCGTCGGGTGTATAGAACGCACCGTGACCCAGTGAATCGCCTCTCGAGCGTCCCTTCGAGCCCACAGTCTTTTCGGCCTCGGCAATAAAGCTCGAAATGTCGTTAATGGCCTTGCGGACCGTCTTGGGCACAATGCCATGGTCTTCGTTATATGCCATCTGAATCTCGCGACGGCGCTGCGTCTCCTCGATGGCTTCTTTCATCGAATCGGTCACAACGTCTGCATACATGATGACCTCGCCGTCGGCGTTACGGGCCGCGCGGCCAATCGTCTGAATCAACGAACGGCGGTTGCGCAAGAAGCCTTCCTTATCGGCGTCGAGAATTGCCACCAGCGAGACCTCGGGAAGGTCTAGACCCTCGCGGAGCAGGTTGATGCCAACGAGAACATCGATCTTGCCCTCGCGCAGCGTTCGCAGGATCTCGACACGGTCCATCGTCGCCGTATCGGAGTGCATGTAATTGACCTTAATGCCCGCATCAAGCAGGTGGTCGGTCAGGTCCTCGGCCATGCGCTTGGTCAACGTGGTCACCAGCACACGCTCCTTGCGGGCAACGCGCTCGCGAATCTCGTCCTCAAGATCGTCAATCTGGCCTCGGACCGGACGAACGTCGATCTTGGGATCGAGCAGACCGGTCGGACGAATGATCTGCTCAACGTCATTTTGGCTCACTCGCAGCTCATAGTCACCCGGCGTGGCCGAAACATAGATAAACTGGGGGATCCTTGCCTCAAACTCATCGAAACGAAGCGGGCGGTTATCGAGCGCCGAGGGCAGGCGAAAACCATGCTCCACCAGCGTCACCTTACGCGAGCGGTCACCTTCGTGCATGCCGCGAATCTGCGGCACCGTCACATGGCTCTCATCGATGATGCAGAGCATGTCCTTAGGAAAGTAATCGATCAGGGTAAACGGCGGCTCACCCGGCTTGCGACCGTCCAGATGACGTGAGTAGTTCTCGATGCCGTTGCAAAAGCCCATCGTCTCGAGCATCTCAAGATCATAATCGGTGCGCTGCTGCAGACGCTGCGCCTCGAGCAACTTGTCGGTCGCCTTGAGCTCCGCCACGCGCTTCTCGCACTCTTCGCTGATCGATTTCAGAGCCGCCTTGACCTTCGGCTTCTCGGTCACATAGTGCGAGGCCGGCCATACGGGGATGGCCTCGTACTCACGAAGCATCTCACCGGTGACCTCATCGATCTCGGCAATCAGTTCGACCTCGTCACCAAAGAACTCAAACCGCAAAGGATGCTCGGCATAAGGCGGATACACGTCGACAACATCGCCGCGCACGCGGAACGTGCCGCGTGCAAGGTCATAGTCATTGCGATCATATTGAATGTCGATAAGTGCATGGATAAAGTCATCACGCTCGAGCGGCACCTTCTTGTCGACGTTCGGGGCTAGGCCCGCATAGTCCTCAGGAGAGCCAATGCCATAGATACACGAGACCGATGCGACGACGATCACATCTCGTCGAGAGAGCAGCGATGCAGTCGCCTGATGTCGCAGCATCTCGACCTCTTCGTTAATCGAGGAGTCTTTCTCGATATAGGTATCGCTTTGCGGCACATACGCCTCGGGCTGATAGTAGTCATAGTACGAGACGAAGTAGACCACAGCGTTGTTGGGAAAGAACTCTTTGAGCTCGCTCGCAAGCTGAGCGGCGAGCGTTTTATTCGGAGCCATGACCAGCGTCGGCTTTCCCAGGGCCTCAATAGTCTTTGCCATCGTGAAGGTCTTGCCCGAACCAGTCACGCCCAGCAAAACCTGATAGCGGTCTCCGTCCCTCACACCCTGCACAAGCGACTCAATGGCTTTAGGCTGAGAGCCTGCAGGGTCATAGGGAGACACGACCTTAAACGGCACGTCAGAGCCTTCAACGCCAAAGCGCTTAAGTTCACCACCAACGCGTTCTACTTCAAATTCCGCCATGGATACTCCTAACTCATATATCTGCAGCATACGCAGGCGGCAGGCATAGTCCTATACGAACCGATCGGGATAGAGGGTCTTGTAGCGAACCCAGGCATTATTGACACGAATCAGATACGCCTGCGTCTCGGGAAAGGTAATTGCATTATGAAGCGACGTACTCTGCTGCGCCCATCCGTCGACATTGCCCATGCCGGCGTTATAGGCGGCAATGGCACTGTCAGTCGACCCGTTAAAATACGCTAGAAGATACGAAAGATACGCACAGCCAAACTCGATATTCGTTGCCGGATCGTTAAGGTTGTCGACCGAATACTCGCCACCGTCGACAAGGCCCTTGGCGATCATATCCTGGGCAGTCTCGGGCATCAGCTGCATCAATCCCTGAGCACCTTGATTCGACTCGGCCTCGGGATCCCAATTCGATTCAGACTTAATGACAGCGCACACCAAATACGGATCCAAATTATGCGAAATGCTGGATTGCTTTACATACGCCTCGTAGTCAATCGGATACAGCGGTTTAAAAAAAGCAGCAGGAGCATACGAGTAAACGAATGAGATAAGGCCAAAGACAAAAACGGCAGCCAGCGGTATAAGGCGATACCAAGTAAGGAAACGTGTCTTAGGCAACGGTCTCCTCCTTATCCACAACATCCCCGAACCCATGGCGCGCAAGCCATGCATCCAGTTGATCAAAGAGCGAGTTATCGCCTGCCGCATTATCAATAACCGTTGTGGCAAGATCGCACAGCGCAGACTCATCGGGCTGGCAAGCAGAGCGGGCATCGAAATCAGATGGCTCCATGCCACGTTGTATAGCACGCTCGCGACGAACTGACAAAGGAGCGCTGATGACCAGAATTTCATCAGCCAAGCCAAATGCATCCTCAAAACCAGTCGGAGCAGAAACCTCGACTACCGCAAAGGGATAACGGGGAGACGAAACCGTACAACAAACCGGATCGAGAATCCTAAGCGAAAGCCGTTCAATGAGAACGGGATGCACGATACCATTGAGCCGTGCGACCGAATCAGGAGAAACGAAAGCTCGAGAAGCGAGGATGCTGCGGCGAATGCCGCCTTCCTCATCCAAAATGTCCCAGCCGAATTCATCCGCTAGAGCATTGACGATATCAGAGCCCGGCACATACAGCGATTTTGCAAGCTCATCCAGATCGATAAGCATAGCGCCACGAGATTCGAAATAGCGGCAGGCGGTCGACTTACCCGAAGCAATATTGCCCAAGACAAATACGGTAAACATCAAGCCCTCCCTAACGCCAATGCGAGTAATTATCGCTCAAATACACTAGAAGAACTCAAAATACAGCCAAACAGTAAGAGTGAATACGGGGGAACTAGGCCCCAAAGCACAACGTGTCTATAACGCAAAAAAGGGGGAGGCCGCGAGGCCTCCCCCTTCTCCATTTCCTCTGACGGCTCGGTGCCGTCCACCGGTCAGCGGCGCCCTGGCCTCCCACGGGCTGGCCCCGCAGTACTCTCGGCGCGATGGGGCTTAGCTTCCGGGTTCGGAACGGGACCGGGCGTGCCCCCCATGCTCTGGCCGCTGACCGGTGGGCGGCGCCCACCGTTACGGTGTCCGGTGTCTCATCTACGTGCCCTGGGGGCCGCATGGCGCATAGGGGGGAGTCGACTCGGGGGCATCCTCGTGCCCGGACCGCGCATGGAGCGCGAAGTCCCGCGGGCCGCGAGGTGCGGTTCCGGAAGAGCTCGGGCGATTAGTGCGGCTCGGCTGAGGCTGTCGCCAGCCTTGCACCTGCCGTCTATCGACCAGGTAGTCTACCTGGGCCCTTACCGGAAGGAGAACTAATCCCTGGAACGGCTTCCCGCTTAGATGCCTTCAGCGGTTATCCGCGCCGCACGCGGCTACCCGGCCGTGCCGTTGGTCGACAACCGGTTCACCGGAGGTGCGTCCACCCCGGTCCTCTCGTACTGGGGGCAGCCTCCATCGATTCTCCTGCGCCCACGGAGGATAGGGACCGAACTGTCTCACGACGTTCTGAACCCAGCTCGCGTACCGCTTTAAACGGCGAACAGCCGTACCCTTGGGACCTGCTCCAGCCCCAGGATGCGATGAGCCGACATCGAGGTGCCAAACCTTGCCGTCGATGTGGACTCTTGGGCAAGATCAGCCTGTTATCCCCGGAGTACCTTTTATCCGTTGAGCGACGGCCCACCCACTCGGGGCCGCCGGATCACTAGAGCCTGCTTTCGCACCTGCTCGGCTCGTGGGCCTCGCAGTCAAGCCCGCTTGTACTCTTGCATTCAAAAGGACGGTTGCCGACCGTCCCGAGCGGACCTTCGCGCGCCTCCGTTACCCTTTAGGAGGCGACCGCCCCAGTCAAACTGCCCGCCTGGCACGGTCCCCGAGCCGGTTGACGGCCTCGGGTTAGGACGCCGGTCGCGCGAGGGCAGTATTCCAAGGGCGGCTCCCCGGGGGCTGGCGCCTCCGGATCGATGCCTCCTGCCTATCCTCTACACGCGGGACCAGCGGCCAATGCCAAGCTGCAGTGAAGGTTCACGGGGTCTTTCCGTCCTTCCGCGGGTAAGTCGCATCTTCACGACCAGTGCAATTTCACCGGGTCCATGGTCGAGACAGCGCCCAAGTCGTTGCGCCTTTCGTGCAGGTCGGAACTTACCCGACAAGGAATTTCGCTACCTTAGGACCGTTATAGTTACGGCCGCCGTTTACCGGGGCTTGGCTTCGGGGCTTCGCGCGATGCGCTAACTCCTCCGCGTGACCTTCCGGCACCGGGCAGGCGTCAGACCCTATACGTCGCCTTGCGGCTTCTGCAGAGTCCTGTGTTTTTGGTAAACAGTCGCTTGGGCCTCTCCACTGCGGCCCGCCTCCGCTCCCGGAGCAAGTCCGTTCACGTACGCGCGGGCACCCCTTCTCCCGAAGTTACGGGGCCATTGTGCCGAGTTCCTTGACCATGGTTGACCCGATCGCCTCGGTATGTTCTACCCACCCACCTGTGTCGGTTTGCGGTACGGGCGCGCACGCGCCTGCCTAGGGGTTTTTCTAGGGACCTCGGGCTCACTCGCTTCGCTTAAGTGCTTCGTCCGGAGCCTCGCCCTTCTGCGGACCGGATTTCCCTGGTCCGCGGGCCGCGCTCCATCACGGGGACGTCCAGAACCCCGCCGAGCCACCCCCATCCGTCGCCCCGTCGGTCGTAGCGCCGCGTGCGCGGTGCAGGAATGTCTGCCTGCTGCGCGTCGGCTACGCCTTCCGGCCTCGCCTTAGCCCCCGACTGACCCTGGGAGGATTAGCCTTGCCCAGGAAACCTCGGGTTCACGGCGGACGAGTTACTCTCTCGTCTCTCGCTACTCATGCCAGCATTCTCACTCCCATGCGCTCCACCGCCGGTCGCCCGGCGGCTTCACCGCCCATGGGAAGCTCCCCTACCGATTCTACTTAGGTAAAATCCCGCCGCTTCGGTGTCCAGCTTAGCCCCGTGTATTGTCGGCGCATGTCCACTCGACCAGTGAGCTGTTACGCACTCTTTGAATGCATGGCTGCTTCTAAGCCAACATCCTGGTTGTCTGGGCGGACGCACATCCTTTGCCACTCGGCTGGAACTTGGGGACCTTAGCGGGCGGTCCGGGCTGTTTCCCTCTCGAGCACACAGCTTAGCCCACATGCTCTGACTGCCGCGCTCTGGGCCGCCGGCATTCGGAGTTCGGTTGGATTCGGTAGGCGGCGAAGCCCCCTCGTCCATCCGGTGCTCTACCTCCGGCGGTGAACGCGCGACGCTAGCCCTAAAGCTATTTCGGGGAGAACGAGATATCTCCGGGTTTGATTGGCCTTTCACCCCTATCCGCAGGTCATCGCCGCCGTTTTCAACCGACGTGCGTTCGGCCCTCCACGGGGTCTTACCCCCGCTTCAGCCTGCCCACGGATAGCTCACCCGGCTTCGCGTCCGCGGCGCGGGACTCAAGTCGCCCTGTTAAGGCTCGCTTTCGCTTCGGCTCCCTTCCGGTTAACCTCGCCCCGCGCCAGCGACTCGCTGGCTCATTCTACAAAAGGCACGCCGTCACACCATATAGGTGCTCCGACTGCTCGTGGGCGCACGGTTTCAGGTACTGTTTCACTCCCCTCCCGGGGTGCTTTTCACCTTTCCCTCACGGTACTGGTGCGCTATCGGTCACAGGGTAGTACTCAGGCTTGGATGGTGGTCCACCCAGGTTCGGACCGGGTTTCACGTGCCCGGCCCTACTCAGGGACCGCGTCGCGCCGTCCGGTCTGGGTTCGCGTACGGGGCTGTCACCCGCTGCGGCCGGCCCTCCCATGCCGTTCCGCTCCCCAGCCGGACCTGCGCCCGGGGGCGGCAGCCCCCGGATGCGCGGCCCTGCAACCCCGCCGGCGGAACCCCTGCCGGGTATCCCCGCTCGACGGTTTGGCCATCGGTCCCCTTTCGCTCGCCGCTACTCGGGGAGTCTCGAGATTGATTTCCTCTCCTCCGGGTACTTAGATGTTTCAGTTCCCCGGGTTGTCCTCCCCCCGCCTATGCGTTCAGCGGGGGGATATCCACACCTCTGCGGATGGGTTCGCCCATTCGGAGACCCCCGGGTCGAAGGATGTGTGCTCCTCGCCGGGGATTATCGCAGCTTGCCGCGTCCTTCATCGGCTCCCTGTGCCAAGGCATCCGCCGTGCGCCCGTGGTATCTTGCGGGACCGCTCCGGGCCCGCGGGATATCCACGTGTCGCTAATTAATCTAATTAATCGATATCATGAATAGCGCTCGTATGTCGCAATTCGGGTATCTCATACCGCGGCACAGTAGTTGACTGTGCTCGCGATCAGATGCTCCTCACTCATTTGATAAGTGAATTCTTCTTGTTTGGATCGGATGAATGATTGCTATCATTCTGTCTGATAAATCGCAGAAAAGAATCGAGTCTGGAAGAGGATTCTCTTCCATCTCTCTCCTATCGCTATGCGGCTCTCAAGGTACGCGGGTGCGACCCCGGGGACCGGGTGCTGCGGGGACGTATCCTGGCGGACATCTACCGGACGGGCTCCTGCCCCCCATTCGAGTTAAAGTGTTTTCTCTCTAAGAATGAATCTCCCTAGAAAGGAGGTGATCCAGCCGCACCTTCCGGTACGGCTACCTTGTTACGACTTCACCCCCCTCACCCTCCACACCTTCGGCGCCTCCCCCCTAGACGGTTGGGCCGGCGACTTCGGGTGCAGACGACTCGGGTGGTGTGACGGGCGGTGTGTACAAGGCCCGGGAACGCATTCACCGCGGCATGCTGATCCGCGATTACTAGCAACTCCGACTTCATGGGGGCGGGTTGCAGCCCCCAATCCGAACTGGGGCCGGCTTTCCGGGATCCGCTCCCCCTCGCGGGGTGGCATCCCTCTGTACCGGCCATTGTAGCACGTGTGCAGCCCAGGGCATAAGGGGCATGATGACTTGACGTCGTCCCCGCCCTCCTCCGCCTTGACGGCGGCGGTCCCGCGTGGGTTCCCGGCATCACCCGATGGCAACACGCGGCGGGGGTTGCGCTCGTTGCGGGACTTAACCCAACATCTCACGACACGAGCTGACGACAGCCATGCACCACCTGTATGGGCTCCTCTCGGCCACGGGGTCTCCCCCGCTTCACCCATATGTCAAGCCCTGGTAAGGTTCTTCGCGTTGCTTCGAATTAAGCCACATGCTCCGCTGCTTGTGCGGGCCCCCGTCAATTCCTTTGAGTTTTAGCCTTGCGGCCGTACTCCCCAGGCGGGACGCTTAATGCGTTGGCTGCGGCACGGGGGGATCGCCCCCCCACACCTAGCGTCCATCGTTTACGGCTGGGACTACCAGGGTATCTAATCCTGTTCGCTCCCCCAGCTTTCGCGCCTCAGCGTCGGTCTCGGCCCAGAGGGCCGCCTTCGCCACCGGTGTTCCACCCGATATCTGCGCATTCCACCGCTACACCGGGTGTTCCACCCTCCCCTACCGGACCCAAGCCGCGGAGGTTCCGGGGGCTTCGGGGGGTTGAGCCCCCCGCTTCGACCCCCGGCCTGCCGGGCCGCCTACGCGCGCTTTACGCCCAATGAATCCGGATAACGCTCGCCCCCTACGTATTACCGCGGCTGCTGGCACGTAGTTAGCCGGGGCTTCTTCTGCAGGTACAGTCTCTTCTCTTCCCTGCTGAAAGCGGTTTACGACCCGAAGGCCTCCGTCCCGCACGCGGCGTCGCTGCGTCAGGGTTCCCCCCATTGCGCAAGATTCCCCACTGCTGCCTCCCGTAGGAGTCTGGGCCGTGTCTCAGTCCCAATCTGGCCGGTCGGTCTCTCAACCCGGCTACCCGTTGTCGGCACGGTGGGCCGTCACCCCGCCGTCTACCTGATGGGCCGCGGAGCCATCCCCTCCCGTCGGGGCTTTAGCCGGGGTGCCATGCGGCACCCCGGGGTATCCGGTATTACCCGTCCTTTCGGGCGGCTATCCCGGGGGAGGGGGCAGGTTCTCCACGTGTTACTCAGCCGTTCGCCACTCGCTTCCCTCCGGAGAGGGGTGCCGTTCGACTTGCATGTGTTAGGCGCGCCGCCAGCGTTCATCCTGAGCCAGGATCGAACTCTCCGTCCAAAATAAATGGGCCTCGAGCCCGTCCGGTCCTCTCAGTCACTCACTGATCGGTTCCGTTCGATTCATATGGTTCTGCTTGATAGGAAAAGGATTTTCTCGGGGCCGCCTCGCGGCGGCCTTGCGAAAAACAATCCAAGTCAGACCATTTCAAAAGGTTCGATGTCTGCCCGGATGCGACACATCTGGTGTGTCCATCCTCGCAGTATCCGGTTCTCAAGGTGCACGCTTAGCGGCTGATCCGGTCCGACCGGGCCGCGCGGCAAGGAGATATATTGCCAGACCGCGAAGCCCTGTGGGACGTCAATTCCACTCTTCACAAGTCCTACACAATATATTGCTTTCTATAGGCAATAGAAAGACCGGTGCGGATCTTCCGCACGTATCAGATGATGACCCTTTGGTTCAGGAATATATAGAGATCGGTCACCTGTAGGTGTCTATCTACCCGCGCTTTTAGCAATGTAAACCGCGCTTCAGATAAAAAGAGGGAGCGCCGCGCACAACGCGACACTCCCCTAGCGATTCAAGAGAATCTATTAGGCCTCGAGAGCCTTCTTGGCAATGGTGGCCAGCTCGTTGAAGGACTCGATGTCCTCGTAAGCCATCTGAGCCAGGACCTTGCGGTCGAGCTCAATGCCGGCAACCTTCAGGCCGTGCATGAACTGAGAATAAGAAATGTCGTTCAGGCGAGCGGCAGCGTTGATACGGGTGATCCAGAGAGAACGGATCTCGCGCTTCTTGTTGCGGCGATCACGATACTGATACTGCAGGGAGTGCTGGACCTGCTCTTTAGCATGCTTGTAAGTACGCGAAGCGGCACCGTAGTAACCCTTCGCACGGTGCATAACGGTACGGCGCTTCTTCTTGGCGGCAACAGCGCGCTTAATACGTGCCATGTTCTATCAACTCCTAGACGGTAAAACGAAAAAAAGGGAACGCGAACTTAGGCGAGACGCGACTTAATGACCTTGCGGTCGGCAGCGGCGATCTCGGTCTCCTTGCGGAAGCCACGCTTACGCTTGGTGGACTTCTTGCTCAGGATGTGGC
This sequence comes from Collinsella sp. AM10-26, assembly GCF_003472525.1. NCBI lineage: Bacteria > Bacillati > Actinomycetota > Coriobacteriia > Coriobacteriales > Coriobacteriaceae > Collinsella > Collinsella sp. AM10-26. The sequence continues at coordinate 108,567 of NZ_QRMC01000003.1, read as the reverse complement.
TCTTGAAAGCCTTGGCGCGCATGAGCTTGCCGGTACCAGTCTTGCGGAAACGCTTCTTGGTGCCGCTGTGGGACTTCATCTTAGGCATGAAATACTCCTTAATCGGTTACAGAACACTAGTTACTTAGTATCGTTTGCCGCTTTTTCCTCATCGAAAGCGCCCTTAATCGGGGCGAGCAGCATAAGCATGTTACGGCCTTCCATCTTAGGCTTGGACTCGACCGTAGCGTAAGGCTTGAGATCCTCGGCGAGACGCTCGAGAACGTTAAGACCCTGCTCCGGGTGAGCCATCTCACGGCCGCGGAACATGATGGTGATCTTAACGCGTGCGCCCTTCTTGAGGAAACGCAGAACGTGGCCCTTCTTGGTCTCGTAGTCGCCAACATCGATCTTGGGTCGGAACTTCATTTCCTTGACCTCGACCTTAGACTGGTTCTTACGAGCAGCCTTGGCCTTCATGGCCTGCTGGTACTTGAACTTACCGTAGTCCATGACCTTGCAGACCGGCGGCTCCGCGTTGGGAGCGATCTCGACTAGGTCGAGACCCTGATCGTCAGCGACGCGCTGGGCATCGCGGATGGCGAACAGGCCGAGCTGAGAGCCATCGACGCCAATCAAACGGCACGAAGATGCAGTGATCTCGTCGTTGATGCGGGTGTCATCAGACTTAGCTATTTTCCCTACCTCCATTCATAAAAAAATAACCCGGCGCTTCTTTGCAACCAGGTCATACACATAGACGTCCTCGAAATGAGGAAGTAAATCTAAGTTGTATAACCAGTCAGCTGCTCATTGGCGCCAAAAGGTGGGAACCCTCGGGTTCCTCTTTAGGGCATTGCGGGAACAACGCCTTGGCGATAATAACACGGACAGCGCGTTATCACATTACGTACACGAAAAAGGGGTTCGCGGCCCCCTTGAACGCTCAGCTGCATGTATGGTGCCCGAGGCGAGACTCGAAGGGCTTTCGCTTTGCGAAACCCCGGGCTTCGGGCGCATAGCGCCCTCGCCACGCTCCGCTACAAACAGGCCGCCGGCCTGTTTGCTTAACGTTTCGCGCGCTCACGCGAGTTCGGCACGAAAAAGGGGGCCTTGACCCCCTTGAACGCTCAGCTGCATGTATGGTGCCCGAGGCGAGACTCGAACTCGCACGTTGTTGCCAACGGTGGATTTTGAGTCCACTGCGTCTGCCAATTCCGCCACTCGGGCACGTAATGCGTGAGTTAGTTTATCACAGCTTTCTGTTGATTAGTCCGAAAATGGAACTTCGAGCATTTCGATGAGCTCGACCGAACGGAGCATCTCGCGCCGACGGCATCCACGACCGTCGACCGAGACCTCCCCCATCTGGTTGTCATAGGGATCCTCGCGCATACCGTCGAAGACGGGTTCAAACCCTGCCTGGAACCGGGAATTTGCCACCATGCGCCACGGATCGAGGTTACCAAAATAGTGGCGGCGGCGCCATTCCTCCCCCATCCTACGCGCCGAGGAACCAAACGAGACATCGGCGTTGAGCCAGCCAGTCTGCGGCGTATAAAACTCCGCCCAGTCATGCGGCCCCACCGAGTCGGGCGCAACGTACAGGCCGCTCTGCCAGCGGGCGGGCACACCGGCAATGCGGCACATGGTGATAAACGTGAGCGCCATAACGCCACAATCACCGCGAAGCGAATGCGCACAGTCATCGGCGATGGAGCCCAAAAGCAGATACGGCGGCTGATAGCGATAATCGATATGCAGCGTCAAGTAATCATAGATAGCCCGAGCTCGATCGAGCTGGTCCTCGAGCCCGTCAACGACACGCTCAGTCAGCTGCTGCAGATACGGCGTGAACGCAATGTGTGGACGGTTCTCGGAAATGTCCTCGGGCAGCGGTGTGTCCATACACGGATGCGCCGGAAGCGCACCCCCATAGATATCGTGATAAGCGGCATCGATTTGATAACGATAGGTCACCGAGAATGAGCGCTCACTCGAAGAAGACCACGAGGCAGTACGCGCCGAAGCGTTCGCGGGAGCAACAGCACCCTCCGGCGTCATATCGAGAACCTCGATATAAGACTGTTGACGACAGGCGGCGGCAACGGGTAGCCACGCGCGGACGGTCTCTCCCTCCAAAGCACCGGGGACAGACATGGACGCCTTAAGCGTGATGGCGCGAGACAGGCCGCCCTGCGTTTCCATCTCCTCGAGCATCTGGTTGCGCAGCGCAATGCTATCCGTAGGATCGGGGCGCAGGCCCGGAACCTCCTTGGGGTACACGCGAAGTGAATCGAGGAAGTTATCGAGAACAAACAGTTCACCATCGATAAGGCGCCAATCGATACGATTGCGGTCAATCAGGTCGTCAAACTGCTCTTCGGTAAACTCAGGCCACTCCTCGCGAATCATCGCAATGGCCCGATCGCGCGACACCGAAAAATGAAGCGGCGTCTCGATCATGCGATACCGCTCGGCACGAACGCAGGCGGCTAACGAGGGATCAGGATTCTGCTTCAAAAGACGATCGCAAGCCGCAACCGCCTGTGTCAGATATCCAGCATCCTTGAGACGAAGAATCTCAGGCGGCAATCCGATATCGAGATGACGGAAATCATCGTCGCAAACCTCAACAGAGCACCCAACGGGACCCTCGGCAACAACCTTCCCGTCAGCAGGCAAAATATCAATAACAGCCATAACCACTCCCAAGTAGAACGACAACCTGAGCCCATTGTACCGACATAAAAACAAAGCCCCCAACCAAGGAGCCCTCAACACCGATAAACGGTATCAATTCAATTATCTCAGCCCAGTAACCCTGTAGCGAGTTAACGAAGTAGGCCCCGTTCGCCCGGAGCTTTTCCCATTGCGCGACTTCTGGCGAAGCCAGTAGCCATCTTAATTCAGACTTGTAACCCTGCGGCGCTAAACGAAGGAAGCCCCGTCCCCCGGAACTGTTTCCTTGGCGCGACTTCTGGCGAAGCCAGGTGAGCGCAAAGGAAACAGTGTAGGGAGACGGGGCTTCCGGCGGGAAGTTTAGCGACGCTTACGCCTTGTTGACGGAGCCAAACTCCTCCATGAGCTCCTTGGTGCGGGCAACGATGTTGTCGCGACCAGGCTTGAGGAGCTTGCGGGGGTCAAAGCCCTTGCCCTGCTGATCCTTGCCAGCCTCGATGTACTCGCGAACGCCCTTGGCGAAGACGAGCTGAAGGTCGGTGTTGACGTTGATCTTGGAGATGCCCAGGGAGATGGCCTTCTTGATCTGATCCTCGGGAATGCCGGTACCACCGTGCAGAACGAGGGGCAGGTCGCCGGTCTGGGCCTTGATCTCGCCCAGGCGCTCGAAGGAAAGGCCAGCCCAGTCAGCGGGGTACACGCCATGGATGTTGCCGATGCCGCAGGCGAGGAAGTCGACGCCCAGATCAGCAATCTGCTTGCACTCAGCGGGGTCAGCGAGCTCGCCGTTGGAGGTCACGCCGTCCTCGGTGCCGCCAATGCCGCCGACCTCGGCCTCGATGGACATGCCCTTGGAGTGGGCAAGCTCAACGAGCTCCTTGGTGCGGTCGAGGTTAAGCTGGAAGGTCTCCTCGTGAGAGCCGTCATACATGATGGACGTGAAGCCGGCCTCGATGCACTTGAAGCAGTCCTCGTAAGAACCGTGATCGAGGTGAAGGGCGACGGGAACGGTAACGCCCGTAGCCTCGACGGCAGCCTTGACCATGTCGGCGCAGACCTTGAAACCGCCCATCCACTTAGCGGCACCAGCGGTGCACTGAAGGATCAGCGGAGACTTGGCCTCCTCGGCGGCCTGAAGCACTGCCAGGGTCCACTCGAGGTTGTTGGTGTTGAAGGCACCGAGAGCGTACTTGCCGGCCTCGGCCTTCTTGAGCATGTCTGCTGCGTTGACGAGCATAAAAGAAACCTCCTGTAAGGTTGCTCCGATAACGCCTGAGATTTTACCACGGCGCACCCGAGCATAAACGTTCGTTTGTTCACGAATATCGTCCAAACAGACTTTTTTTGACCGTTTGCCCTACGGAATCGACCCGTTGGGGAAAAATAACTTGACGTTTGGACGTTCCTCGTGCTTCGGAAGCTGACTATAAAGCTACACCTGCATGAAAGGGTTCTGCATGAGCTCGCGTGCCATGGTGGTCGAATCGCCATGGCCCGTTAAGCAAACGGTATCGGGCGGGAGAAGCCGGGCGAGCTTGGAGAGCGAGCGCAGGATTGCCGCCTCGTCTCCGCCGGCAAGATCGGTGCGGCCATGGCTACCGGGGAATAGCGTGTCGCCAACAAAGGCAACGTTGCCGTTTTCGGCGGCCGCAAAGAGCACGATGCCGCCCGGGGTATGACCGGGGACCTCGATGACCTGCAGGCGGCAATCCCCTACCGCGATTGAATCCCCTTCGGAAAGCAGACGCGTTGGTTCGCTGGGACTGGGCGTATCAATCCCCCAAATGCTTCGTTGCTCAGCGATGTTTTTTGCAGGCACCTCGACATCTTTGGCTGGAAGAGCGTACAGGGCGTCCCCGCCGAGTGCCGCGCGCACGCCGGCAACGCCACCCACATGGTCGGCGTGTCCATGGGTGCAAACCGCACCAAAAAGCTCATCCGAGGGATGCGCCTGCTTGAAGTGCTCAACCAGAAGCTCACCATTCCAAGCGGGGTCGACCACGACCCACTTGCCCGCCGAGCCCACAAAGTAGCTGTTGGTCTCGATAGGCCCGTTGACCACACATTCGATCGAGAGTGATCCGGATGGCGTCAGATCCAGCTCAAGCGTTTTCATATATACCGCCTCATCTCACAGGAAAACAGAGAGCCCCGGCAACTCCGGGACTCCCTGTAGTTTCACATACCCTGTAGTTTCACATATGTTGACAGCGTTATTTAATGAAATGTCAGCTCTCGTTTTATGCTGCGAGGTCTTTCGCATCAAGCATGCCGTTGATGCCGAGCTGCGTCTTGCGTGCGACCTCGGTGACGGCCGCACGGGCGTCCATGAGGACCTTGGCGAGGTTGGCCTCGTTGGGGTTCTTGTCATGCGCGGCGGCGACGGCGCGGATGTAGGCCTGGCGCAGGTCGCTCGCGATGTTGATCTTGACCATGCCGTACTGCTTCATCGCGGCAATGGTCTCAAACGGGATGCCGGAACCGCCATGGAGCACAAGCGGGCAGGGGCAGACCGCGGCGATCTTGGCCAGGTGATCAAGGTCGATCTTGGGCGTGTCCTCCAGGCCGTGGACGTTGCCGATGGAGACGGCGAGCGTGTCGCAACCCACGCGCCCTACGTACTCGGCCACCTCCGCGGGGTCGGTCTTGCAATCCGCCTCGGAGACGTGGTCATCCTCCTTGCCGCGGATGGCGCCGAGCTCGGCCTCGACCGAAACCCCGCTCGCATGGCAGTAGTCCACGGCGCGGCGGCTGAAACGGACGTTCTCCTCGAAAGGCAGGGCGGCGCCGTCGATCATGACGGAGGTGAAGCCGGCCTCCACGGCGCGACGCACGTCGTCGAGCGTCTTGCCGTGGTCGAGGTGGAGCGCCATGGGGACGGTGTAGTCGTGGATGGCGCGATGGGCAACCTCGGAGATGTAGTCGTAGCCGGTAAGCTTCACGTTGGTCGGCGCGATCTGGACGATGCCGGGCATGCCGTTGGCCTCGAAGGCGTCCATGATAGCGAGCGTCATTTCCATGTTGGTGGTATTGAACGCCGGGAGCATTATGTCTCCCTTCTTGGCGATCTCGATGAGAGAGTTCATATCGATGAGGGGCATAGTGGCTTCCTTCCACTCATCCGCCGGCAAGCCGGCGGTCTTTATAAACAGGTATGGGGATAATCAGAGGTCGTACTCAGAGGGGATACTTTTGAGCGCCTCACGGATATGCAAGTACCTCTTGTACTTCCTGTCATGGTTGTCAGCAGCGGCACCAGGTTCAAACACGGCTCCAAAGCTCACGACCTCGGGCTCGGGGCATCCGAGCGCCCCGGTAAGGGCAAGCACTGCGGCTCCAACAGCAGCGCCGCTTGGTCCCTCGACGCGCTGAATCGGGCATTTGAGGACGTCTGCCAAAACCTGGAGCCAGGTCGAAGACCGAGCACCTCCGCCCACGGCAAGCAAGGGCTCGCGCACGTCGAGCGGGATGGCCATCTCAGACGCAAGCTGACGGAAGCCGTATGCGATGCCCTCCATGACCGCAAGGTCGAGGTCTGCCCGAGACGTCTCGGGCGTCAAGCCGATAAACGCACCGCGCAGGGACGGATCGGCAAAGAGGGTCTTCTCGCCCGTCATATGCGGGAAAAACAGAAGCTCGCCCGTTCCCGCCCGAGAAGCATCGGCCTGGCCGTCGACGCCGTCATACGACGAGGCCTGCAAGATGCGCTCGATAAGCCAAGAACGCGTGGAGCCGCAGGATTGAATCGCACCCTGAACCAGGCAACGAACGTCCTTGCCGTCCGCGGAGAACAGGATGTTCTTGCCGCGCGCAGAAAAATCGGGGGTATCGCGGCGCGCCATGAGAACGCCGGAGGTGCCGAGCGAGATGACGGTTCGCCCCTGCACGAGGCATCCCGTCGTGACGGCGGCTGCCGGATTATCGCCCGTGCCGTGAACGACCGGAATCCCGGCGGGGATTCCGAGCTCTTCGGCAAGCCCGTCACACACGTGCCCAGCAACCTGCGCGGCTCCGCGCACGGGCGGCAGAATACTCTGTGGGATCCCCAGAGAAACGCAAGCGCGCTCCGACCACGCCCACTCCTCGAGGTTGAAAAGCGAAGATGTCGAGGCCTCGCAATAATCGGTCTCAACGGACCCGGTAAGCTTGAAAACGATCCAGTCCGGCCCAATCAAAAAGCGGTCAAGCTTTGCAAATGACGCCGGCTCCTGGGTTTTAAGCCATACGAGGTTTGCCGCCGGGCTCCCCGTGCTCACCAAACGCGCAAGATAGTCCTCTCCCGCCGCATTGAGGCTTGCACGGACCCGCGGAACCAAATCTGCCGTGCGCACGTCGTTCCACATGAGGGCAGGACGCACCGGCGCACCCTCCACATCAATCGGCACGAGCGTATGCATCTGGCCGGTTACGCCGATGGCAGAGATATCACCGTCGACCTTTGAAGCAACCTCGGCGACAGCAGCCTTGCTTGCCTCCCACCAAAGCGCAGGGTCTATCTCGCGCCAGCCCGGCTGCGGGCTCGATATCTCATAGGACTTTGATGCTTCCGCTACAACCGAGCTTCCGCACAATGCGATGACCTTGACCGAGGAGGTGCCGAGATCGATGCCTAAAACAACCGGCGCTCCCGAAGCACTCGAGCCGCCCATCGTTACCACTCGCCAAACTTCACGACGACCTTGTAGGTATCGGGACGGCATGCCGTGTCCATAGCCGACTGGAAATCCGTGTAATCAAACACTCCCTCAAGCACGGGAAGCGGGTCGATAATACCCTTGTCGATGAGCTGAACGGCTTCGTAGTACGCACGAACCGTGGGGCTCACGGCGCCGGTCACCGTCTTTTGGAAGGTATGGAGCGCGCTTACGTCGACAGGGATGTTCTCGCGCGGATGAATCGAGCTGAACATCATGCAGGTTCCGCAGGGAGCCATCATGTCAATGGCCTGGACGGCGATCTTGGGGTGGGCGCACGTGTTGAACACGAAATCGGCACCCTGGCCACGGGTGAGCTCGCGCACGCGCTCCACGGGATCGGACTCCATAGGGTCGATGGCGGCATATGCGCCCAGTTTGAGCGCAAGCTCCCGGCGCTCCGCCAAAGGCTCGCTCACGATAACGCGCGCACCCTTGCGGACCAAAAGCATCACGTGCAGAAGGCCCATCGTGCCACCGCCCACAACTGCCACGTCCTGGCCAAAGCGGATATCGCAGCGATTGATGCTGTTAACGCAGCAGGCGAGGGGCTCGGTAAAGGCCATCTTGGTAAAGCTGGTCTCTTCCTCATAGGCGATCAGATCATCAGCCTTTGCCGTGATGTACTCCGCAAAGCCGCAATAGCCCGAGATGCCATCGGGGTTGTGGAAGACCTTGCTCTCAAGATGATCCAGGCAGATATTCTCATTGCCCGTCTTGCACAGATTGCACTCGTGACAATCCTCGATGATATAGGAGACCACGTTCTGGCCCACCTGAAAGTGTTTGGGATTGACAGCGTCGCCCATCTTGACGATGGTTCCGCAATACTCATGCCCGCCGATACGCGGATAGGAGTAGCTGCAGTCGCCATGGTAGTCGCGCACATCGTTGGTGCAGATACCCGACGCTTTGATCGCTATGAGTACCTCGTCAGCCGCTGGCTCGGGCGTGGGGAGCTCGGTCAGGCGGACATCGCCCGGTTTATGCATGAGCATGGCTTTCATGGTTGATCTCCTTTATGGTTGGACGTTTTTTGACAGCACTCCCCCAGTGTCCTGACGGACACGTTTTTGGAAGTGATTTGGTTTAGGTGGATTGGGAAAAGCGGAGATACTTCCGCAGATTGTGCTCTAAACGAACGTGAGGATGCCGGTCAGGCCGCAGACGATGCCGATAACGATGATGAGACCGATAATCTTGATGGACGACCAGCGACGCTTGAGCAGCGCGTAGATACCCATCGTCGCCGCAAGCGGCAAGATCTTGGGCATGATGGTGTCAAACAGGTCGGTCTGAAGGTTAAATGCCGTGCCTGCACTCGAAAACTCGATGCCGCAGGTAACCGAAACATAATTGACGATCAGGCCGCCCATAACCATGCAACCCATGATCGAGGCGCCCTTGAGAATGCGGTTGAGCGTGCCCTTCTCCAAGAAGTCGACCACAGCCTCCGACCCCGCGCGATAGCCAAACATAAAGTTGGCGTACGAAAGGGCAAATGCAGCCAGGAGGATAAGCACCGCGTACAGAATGGCTCCCCAGATGTTACCGCCGCCCATACGGGTCAGGTCGATGCAGATTCCCAGGAGGATCGGGATGACGACGCCCTGCCAGATGGTGTCGCCCACGCCAGCAAGAGGACCCATGAGCGAGGTCTTGATGTTGGTGATGAACTCGTTGGGGATGGGGGCGCCTTGGGCCTTTTCCTCTTCCATGGCGATTGCCATGCCGAGGATGCACGAGCCAAACTCAACATGCACGTTGAAGAACTCGCTCTCTCGCTTCATGAGCTCGCGCTGCTTCTCGGGATCGTCCTTATAGAGCTCCTTCACCACGGGAACGAAGGTGTGGGCAACAGCCTGGCCCATCATGCGCTCGTAGTTATAGCAGGTCTGGGGGAACATCTCCCAAATTAACCAAGAGCGCTTGAGCGAACGCTTGGAGACAAGGCCGCCTTTGCGGGCAAGGCCGTCCTCAGTCTTTTTGGTATCGGAAGCCATTTAAAACTCCTCCTCATCGTCTTCGATAGCGGGGGCTGCGGCCTGAGCCTCACTCTTGGCGGAGAGCTGAACATAGACCACGGCGGTGATAAGCGCGATAACGCCCAGGGGAAGAAGGCCGAGGCCCGAATACACTGCAAGGACAAAACCAAGGAACAGGAATACGATCGCCTCGCCCTTGAAGATGTACTGGAGCGTGATAGCAATGCCGAGGGCGGGCATGAGGCCACCGATGACCTGGAACACCGTGAGGACGGGGCCCGACATCATGTCAATAAACGACTGAATGTACGCCGCGCCAAAATATGCCGCGACCGTGCAGGGGATCACCGTGATGACAAAGGCAAAGACCTGGGGAAGCGCCACGTTAGCAATCCAGATGCGATCGAATTTACCCTGCTCGATAAAGCCGTCGGCCATATGGACGAAAACCGAGTCAAAGGTCATGCGCAGATACCAGACGATGGTGCCAAGAATGCCGATGGGCACGGCAAGGGCAAGTGCGGTCTCGGCAGAAAGGCCACCCGTGATGGCATAGGCCGTACCGAGGATGCCCGCAAGCGCCATATCGGCCGGCATCGAGCCACCCGCAGAGATAAAGCCCAGATATACCAGGTTGATGGTACCGCCGGTAACAGCTCCGGCAACCGGATCGCCTAGGATGCAACCGGCGATAAGGCCGCAGACGAGCGGGCGCTGCACCGACCAAAGGCCTACAAACGGAAGGTTGCCCACGGCGAGCCAATACAGCACGCCCAAAAGAAGGGCTTGGATGATGGTCATGGCTTACTCCCCCTCGTGAGCGCGCGCAAGGGCATCGTCGACTTCGATGACCGCTTGCTCGGGGACGAGCTGGTAGTACACGTGAACACCAGCAGCGCGCATCTGCTCGATAGCGACGACCTCGTCCGGATCGGCGGCAACGTTCTTGATAAACGGTTTGCGCTCGCCGCGGATGCCCATACCGCCCAGGTTAACCTCCTTGATGGGCACGCCGGCAGCCACCATGCGGGCATAGGCAATGGGGCTCTTGGTGAGAACAAGCACTCGCTCTCCGGGAACCGGGTCCTTAAGCAGACCCTTGATGGCGCCCTCGACCGTTGCCACAAAGACCTTGACACCGTCGGGCGCGAGCGACTTGAGCACGCGCACGTTGAACTTATCTTGGGCCACGGCGTCGTCGGCAACCAGAATGCAGTTTGCCGAAAGATTGGGGGTCCACACGCTTACGACCTCACCATGGATCAGGCGGTCATCGACGCGGGCCAATACAACGTTTCTCATGACTAGAACTCCTCATCTTCTTCTTGCCCGTCTGCCACGGACGTGAGCTTACGAACATCCTTGACGCTATCCTTGGCGGCCTCGAGCGCGATATCGCAGACCTCCGACGCCGACTTACCTCCATTGCGCGCCACCAGAGCCTCGACAAGTGTGGGCACATTCATGCCCGTAACGTGATAGATCGCATGGTTACGCGAAAGGTTGACCACCTGGTTGAAGGGGCTTCCAAAATACAGATCGGTGAAAAAGACGATGTTTCCCTCGTCCTCGGGCTCAAGCGCAGCCTCCATGCGCTCCCCCAGACGGGCGGCCTCCTCCTCGGGATGCAAAACAAACGTAAGTACGTCCTCCTGCGGACCGAGCAGCATCTGGAGGGTGTCGAGCATGCCCTCGCTCAGGTGCCCGTGCGATGCAAGCACGAATTTCATGGGACCTTCCTCTCTTTTTTTGATAGCAGCCAGGGATAAGCGCCCTTGGCCTTGACAACAGGGGTTGGGTTGTAGGGATATTCCATAAAGTGTGGGGCCGCGCTACACGCGTTGGAGCACCGTACCCACCACGTAGTTGTTCGCAGATAGCCAGACATTGGACCACTCGGCCGAGCTGTTGTCGGTCAAGAAGATCTGCTGCTCCAGATGCAGCACCGGAGACTGCTCGGGCACATCGAGATAGCGGGCCCGCTCGCCCGCAACGCGGGCGGCGTAGCGAGCGTTGGAATGCCCGATCTTCTTGCCAAACATCCGCTCGATTGTCGCGAAAAGCGTCTCGGTGTCGAAATTGACATTTTCAAGGCCGGGGAACAGAGAGAGGTTGATGAGGCTTTCAATGTAGAGAATCGGCTTGCCATCAACGGAGCGAACGCGGTTCATCTTAAGCGTGGGAGTGCCCACGGGGACAAAAAGCTTGGCGGCGATAAGCTTATCGGCAGGCACGACCTCGTGCAGTACGACCTTGGTAGAAAAAACGACGCCTTGGGATTTGAGCGACTCGGCGAACGAGATCAAGGTAGAGCCCGTGGGATGCGTAAAGACCGTCTTGGTCACAAACGTTCCCTTGCCGCGAATCTGAGTAAGCAGGTTCTCGTCGACAAGCGCCTGGATGGCCCGACGCACCGTGCCACGGCTCATCTGGAGAATCTCCATGAGTTCATGCTCGGTTGGAATCTGCTCGTCAGGAGCCCATTCGTGGCTGTAGACTTTCTCGCGCATCCAGTTTGCCGCTTGGACATGCAAAAGACCCGAGTTGCTGAACTCATCGACCTTGACCATATCGACCGCCTCCCAAGAATGCGTGGAACTGCAAGGCGATAAAGGGAACCGGGGGTACTGGCTCCCCCTCTCGCTGTACAAGGTTATACAACGATGAACCTGAATGAACAACTTGCCCAATCCACTCGAAGAACCACGTTTATGCCCATTGGGTTGTACACATTTCTTCGTACAAATACGGCCCATATCGCGCCTATTGAGCATTGTCAGTGGACAACTTGACACTTTTGCGCAGGTCAGCAGAGAATGACACTCTGTACACAGTTTACCTGCGGTTTTGACATTTTACATCCAAATGGGCCGCTACTTTACCAACGGCGAACGGTAGCAAATCATCGGCAAACGGCATAAAAAAGGGCCCCTAAGGGCCCTGATCATATATTTGGCCTACGTGGAGTGCCTGGGTTGTCTATATCCTGCGCTTGAGCTGGGCCCCACCCTCGCCAGGCATCAGACGGCGTGCGTCGTAGACCGAATCGACACTGCTGATGGAAGCCAGCAGCGGATCCAGGCCGCTCGCATCCGAAATCTCGACCATAAAGCGCAGAGTCGCAATACCCTCGCGGTTGGTCGACGTGGTGGCGGAAAGGATGTTGCCGCCTGCATCGCCAATGGCGATAGTGACGTCCTTGAGCAGGCCCATACGATCCAGGCACTCGACCACAATCTCGACCTGGAAAAGCGTATCGGCAGCACCATCCCACTCTACGTCAATCATGCGCTCGGGATGCTCCATGAGGCCCTTTACGTTGGGACAGTTGGCACGATGCACTGAGACGCCTCGGCCGCGCGTGATGAAGCCGACGATATCGTCGCCCGTCACGGGGTTGCAGCAATGAGCCAGACGGACCAGCAGGCCGCTGTTGCTCTCGCCCTTGACGATAATGCCGTTACTTGCGCTCTTGCCACGCTTTTGCGGCTTGCGGTTGGAGCCGCGGGCGGGCTGCTTGACGACCTCGGCGATAGCCTCGGCCTTGGTGAGCTGCTCCTCGGGCTTGGGGTCCAAGATTTGCTCGACCTTATTGCCCACGGCACGTGGGGCGACTTTGCCCGCCCCAACGGCTGCGAACAGGTCCTCGAGCTGCTTGTAGTTAAACTGCTCCGCCACAGCATTGAGCGCACGCGTGGAACGCGGCGTAGAGATGCCATAGCCGCGCTTGCGCAGGTCCTTGGCCAGTATATCGCGGCCGGCTGCAGCGTCATCGTCTTTGGTCGCGGCAGCGAAGTAACGGCGAATCTTTGACTTGGCAGAAGGCGTCTTGACGATCTTGAGCCAATCGCGCGACGGCTTGGAACTCTTGTTGGTCAGAATCTCGACACGGTCGCCCGTCTTGATTTCGTGCGTGAGCGGCGCCACCGCACCGTTGATCTTGGCACCGACGCAGTGGTTACCGACCTCGGTATGGACGGCGTAGGCAAAGTCGAGCGGCGTAGAGCCGGCGCGAAGCGCCATGACCTCGCCCTTGGGCGTAAAGACAAAAATCTCCTGATCGAACAGGTCAACCTTCAGCGAATGCAGATATTCCTTGGCGTCGGTGATCTCGTCAGACGCCGCCCAGTCGAGTGAGTGCTTGAGCCAGTTAATCTGATCATCCAGACGCTGGGCGTCGTTGGTCTTGGAGGCAGACGATCCGCCCGACTTCTTGTACAGCCAGTGGGCGGCGATGCCGTACTCGGCCTGCTCGTGCATCTCGTAGGTTCGAATCTGAATCTCGAGCGGACGGGCCGTGGGGCCGATAACCGTCGTATGGAGCGACTGATAGTTATTGACCTTGGGCATGGCGATATAGTCTTTAAAGCGCCCGGGCATGGGGTGCCACAGCGTATGCACCGCACCGAGCGTGGAGTAGCAATCGCGCACCGAATGCGTGATGACGCGCAGTGCCACTAGGTCGTAGATCTCGGAGAATTCCTTGCCCTTGCGCTTCATCTTTTGGTAGATGGACCAATAGTGCTTGGAGCGGCCATTAATCTGGAAACCCTCCAGGCCAATGCGGTTGAGCTCGTCGGTGAGCGTCTTGATGGTCTCGGCCAGATAGCGCTCGCGAACCTCGCGCGACTCCGCCACCATGCGCGCGATGCGCTGGTAGGCGTCGGGCTCAAGGTAGAAGAAGGACAGGTCCTCGAGCTCCCACTTGATAGAGCTCATGCCCAGGCGGTCGGCCAGAGGCGCGTACACGTCCATGGTCTCGCGCGCCTTAAACAGGCGGCGGTCCTCGCGCAGGGCGGCAAGCGTGCGCATGTTATGCAGGCGGTCGGCGAGCTTGACGATGATGACGCGAATATCCTTGGACATGGCAAGGAACATCTTGCGCAGCGTAAGCGCCTGCTTCTCGTCCATGCTGTCGACTTCGATGTTGGTGAGCTTGGTCACGCCGTCGACGAGCTCGGCCACCGTATCGCCAAACAGGCCGGAAACATCGGTAAGCGAGGTCTCGGTATCCTCGACGGTATCGTGCAGCAGCGCGGCGCACACCACATCGCAGTCCATCTTAAGATCGGCCAAAATGATGGCAACCTCGACGGGATGGTTGATGTACATCTCGCCCGAGCGGCGCTTTTGGTTGCAGTGCTTCTCGGCAGCAAAGCAATAGGCCTGCTCCACCTTGGAGAAGTCATCCTCATTCATATATTTGAGGCACAGGCGCTCCAGCTTGTCGTAGCTGTCCGCCATAATCTCGGGCGGCAGCTCATCGGCATGCTTATAGTGCTCCATCTCAGAAAAAGGCTGGAGGGTGGAATCATGGGCGGTACGGGCTGCGGCATCCATCGAGGTCCCCTTCCCCTAGGCCCGTGGTACGATCGGGCGGTTAACTTTGGCTAGCATATCAGAAGCACACGAATCGAGCGCCCAGCTCCGGAAAGCCGAGAACTCCATGCGCGAGCGCAAGCCCTCCAAATAGCGAATTGACCTGCTCAATTGCACGCGGCCAGGGTTTTCGGCCATCGCGATGCGACGGGTGTCGTCAAACCCCGAAACGCGACAGAAACCAAGCTCTTCGAAGATTCCCAGGCCGCTTTCCACCGAGCGCTCATCGACCGGCGTGCGCGCGTCGATTGCAAGGCACATCTGCGCAATGTCGATATCGCTTGCGCAGAATGAATCGTCCCCCGTCTTGCCGCGGTTGGAGCGCCACATGGTCTGCAGCGCTCGATAGAGCGTGACGAGCTCATCGCGTTCGGGCGCGTAGCAATCGAGTAGGCGCTCGTTAATACGGGCGTCACGCGACGAATAGAGCAGATGAATCACAGCGGGCTGTCCGTCACGACCGGCACGGCCGCTCATCTGGTTAAACTCAATCGCGCCAAACGGCATATGGTAGAGCACGACATGTCGGATATCGGGCAGGTTCACGCCCTCACCGAAGGCCGAGGTCGAGACGATGCAGCTGAGGCTGCCATCTCGAAACGCCTCCTCGACGCGGCGGCGATCGGAACGCGCGAGCCCGGCGTTATAGAACGCGATATGGGTCGCACAGTCTGGCACGCGCTTGCGCAGCGTCTTGGCAAGTGCCACGGACTGGTCGCGCGAATTGACGTAGATAACGGTCTTCTCCCCCGTCGCCACAATCGACACCAGGCGATTTTCGCGGCTTGCGAGGTCGCGATCGTCCTCGAGTTGCAGGTTCTCGCGCACGGTCTCGTCAACCACCGTGCTGGTAATGGGCAATACGCGAGCGAGCTCTGCCACGACCGGAGCCGTCGCGGTAGCCGTTGCCGCCATGACAACGGGATCGCCTAGCGCTTTGAGAATATCGGGCATGTCGAGGTACGCGCTCCGGTCGCCACCTTTGGCAAGACCGGCATGATGCGCCTCATCGATAACGACAAAACCGATGCGCCCCGAACGCGCAAAGCGATCGCGGTGAATGGACAGGAACTCGGGCGTCGTGAGCACGATGCCGGTGCGGCCCGAAGCCAAACCGGCAAACACGTCATCGCGCGCCGCCTCCACGGTCTCGCCGGTCAGCACGCCAACACCAATGCCAAGCGCTGCCATCGTCGAAGAAAGGTGATAGGCCTGGTCGGCAACGAGCGCACGCAGCGGATAGACAAAGATGCTCGCACGTCCGCGAAGCACCGCCTCACGCGCGGCATGTACATGGAAGATGAGAGACTTGCCGCGGCCCGTTCCCATAACGGCCAAGACGCTCTTGTGGTCGGCCAAGGCATCGAGTGCCTCAACCTGTGCGCGGTGCGGCTGGTTCGATCCGATAAAGCTGTGAATGAGCGAGCGCGTGAGCTCGGTATAGGAAAGCTGGGCGAGCGTCTCGCGCTTACGCGACTCCAGGCGCGGGCCTAAGTCCGCCGGCCGCACGCCACGACGAAGCTCGCACGCCGGATCGTCGATATTGGGCGCCGTGGTATCGCGCACCAAGACATCTTTGATCATGAGCTTGGGCTTCACGCGTCCCTGCCAATGCTCGGCCACGGCCTCGAACACCAAATCGACGGCGCTATCGCAATTGATGAGCTTATCGATCTGCGGCACGCGGAACATAATAGCCGGCACACTCGCGGCGCCATCGGTCGCCACGAAGCGCATGTGCTCGCCGGTTTTGCCCACCACGGCGCGATCGCACATTGTCACGCCCTCGGCCGCCAACAGCGGCACCTTGTTGCCCTGGCCAAACGGCTCAAGACGGGAGATCTGCTCGATGGTCTCAATATTCAGCTCGGAGAGGTCAACGGTGGCGGCAACCTCGTCGGTGTCCTCAAAGTCCTCGGCGGGAAGCTCGGACAGCACGGCGGAAAGGCGACGACGGAACTCGTCGAGCTTGGATGCCTCGATGGTCACGCCCACCGCACCGGCATGCCCGCCGCGACGAATCAGCAGGTCGGAGCAACGCTCGACGGCGTCGAACAGGTTGACCTTGCCCACCGAGCGACCCGAACCGCGAGCGATACCGTCTTCGATCGAGAACAGCAGCGCCGGCACGTGATAACGGTTGGTCAGACGGCTCGCTACGATACCCTTGACGCCCTCGTGCCAGCCCTCGCCGCCCACGACGATCGCGCGACCGCCGTCATAAGTCTCCTCGACCTTCGCCATGGCATCGCGCGTGAGCTCTGCTTCAATCTCGCGACGTTGGCGATTGATCTCCTCGAGCTCGGCCGCCAGTGCGCTCGCCTCGATAGGATCGCGGGCAAGCAGCAGGTCGAGCGCCAGCTTGGGATCGGCCATGCGGCCAGCGGCGTTCAGGCGGGGAATGAGCGAAAACGACAGGCCATCGGCCGTAATGCTAGAAAGGTCGGCCTTGGCGAGCGCTGCCAGCGCGATGTAGCCGGGACGAGCCGTCACGCGCATCTGCTGGATGCCCTCGGCGACCAGTGCGCGGTTCTCGGGCGTCAGCGGCATCATGTCGGACACGGTGCCAAGCGCCGCAACCTCGATCAGCGAACGCCAATACGACGGTTTGCCCAAACGCTCGCCCAGGGCTTGCACCAGCTTGAGCGCCACACCGGCACCGGCAAGCTCGCGCGAAGGGCCCTCGTTCTCAAGCTTAGGGTCGGTCAGGGGCACGCCCTGCGGCACCTGATCGGAGGGCTCGTGATGGTCCGTGACCACCAAATCGATCCCCAGGCTCTCCAGATAGGAGACCTCTTCCTTGGCGGCGATGCCGTTGTCGACGGTCACGATCAGCTGGGGATGAGCGAGCTCATTAACGCGGTCGAGCGCGGCACGCGAAAGACCGTAGCCCTCGTCAAAGCGATGTGGAATAAACGGCGTGACATCGGCACCAAACGCGCGCAGTGCCTCGGTCAACAGACAGGTCGACGTAATACCGTCAACGTCAAAATCGCCAAAGACCGCGATGTGCTCGTGGTTGCGAATGGCACGCTCGACGCGGTCGGCAACGACCGACATGCCCGGGATAATGAGTGGGTCGGCCCAGTCGCGATCGAGTGAAGGCGTCAAAAACAACTGACCTTCCTCGATGGATGTAATGCCGTGCGCAACCATAATGCGCGCCACCAGCCCGGGTATGCCCAGGCCAGCCGAAAGCTCCTTTTCGAGCTCGGGGTTTTGCTGAGCGACCGCCCAGCGATGCGTCGTCTTAAGCGATGACATAGGCGCCCACCCCCGATAGGGGCAGGTCGCCGCGATACCTCTCACGGTTCATAGCGATGAGTCCTCTGTGTATGCCCGCTTCGGCAGGCAGATCTGTTGAACGGATTTATTATACCGTGCAGTGGGGACGCCAATCGCCGCAGCACGCCGCGGTTTCGATAAACGATGCCGGTAATAGCCTCGAAATAATCAAGCGTTTCTGACGCACGGACGCATGCGAGCGTCTAGCGTATCCATTCAAAACGGATTCACAAGCAAAGGGAGTCGCAAGCGCATATGAAGCAGTGGGTTGGACTGGGCAAATTTCTCGCGGGGCACATGCAAATCATCGTTCCGATTTGCGTGGCGCTCGGCGTGCTCTTTCCCCAGCAGATCGGCGTGCTCAAGCCCATCGTTCCCGCCCTGTTTGCCTTTATGACGTTCCAAGGTGCGCTCAGCAACACCTTTCACCAGGTGGCCGAGGTGTTCCGCCGTCCACTGCACTTGATTTTGGCGCTGCTCGTCTCGGCGGTGCTTATTCCCATAGCAGCTTATGCCATGGGATCACTGTTCTTTGGTTCCAACCCCAACCTTGTCTGCGGCATCGTGCTCGAGTACAGCGTGCCCGTGGCAGTCACTGCCTTTATGTGGATTAGCATGTTCGGCGGCAACGGCCCGCTCGCGCTCACCATCATCCTGACGTCCTCGGTCATCTCACCTGTGACGATTCCGCTTACGCTCAAGCTCCTGCTGGGTGCCACCGTCTCGATCGATGTGCCGAGCATGATGCAAGACATGGCCTTTATGATCGCCATCCCCGCCGTGCTCGGCATCGTAATCAACGAACTCACGCGCGGATGGGGACACGAGAAACTCTCCCCCGCGCTCTCGACCGCCTGCAAGTTCATGATGATGGGTGTCATCGCGTCCAACTCCACCGCCATGAGCGAGTACGTCCTGCACATGAACGCGATGCGTCTGGAAGTCGCCCTCTTTATTTTGACCTTCGCCATCAGCGGCTTTGTCGTCGGTTTTCTGGTCGCCCGTGCGCTGCATCTGCCGTATAGCGAGACGACTACCATGTGCTTTACCTGCGGCATGCGTAACATCTCTTCGGGCGCCGTCATCGCCACACAGTATTTTCCCGGCGAGGTCGTGTTCCCCGTCATGTGTGGCACGCTGTTTCAACAGGTGCTGGCCTCGATTATCGGGCACCTCTTTGAGCGCCTAACCGGCGAGGAGCGCGCCAAACAGCGCAAGCGGGTCAAGGCCGGCCGCGACGCGATGGCACGCTAGACTGTCCGCATTACGCGGGTGATAGTCTTGCTATACGAGCGTTTCCAGATGCGCACGCAGGCGCTCTGCATCGATATCGAGCGTGGTCTCGGCATTGACCTGGGCCAAACGATAACCGACAAAGTAGGGCGAAACCACCCAACGCGGCAACACCTTGGCAATGGTCCGGCCGTCCATGTGGTAGAAGAACAAGTTGTACGACTCCGCGCGGCCGCCGTGGTGCTCGTGCAGGATATAGCGCAGGGCCACCTGAATCGCATCGGCAAACAGGTCCGCTTCGGCTTGGTCGCGGGCGTCGTCGCTGGCGGCGATTCCCTGTGGAGCCGAGACGTTAACCTCAAAGAATCCCATAATCGGTTCGGTTGAGATGTTGACCGAGATTCTCCCCTGTTGCCAAACATTGATGCCTTCGAAATTGGCGGAAGTCAGCGAAGCATAGCCGTCTTCCTGCTCCAAGCCCACAATCTGCATGTGTGGATGGACGAGGCTACCACCCGAAAGCGGGCCCTTGTTCTTGTACATGAGCACGCTTCGATACTGCTGTGAATCGATCATCTGCTGCCAACAGCCCAGGGCAAACCGCATCACATGATGCAGGTCGTCCGGCGCATAGGTCACCAGGTCGGCGTCGTGGTCGGACGACTCAATCAATACGGTCTGGCGAGTGGCCCGCAAGGTCTTAAACTTATTCTCGAGCCAGATGCAGTCACCATCACGCCGGATGATGTTGGTGAGCCCCTCCGTGTTGCAAAAGGGACACGCGGTACCGGGGCGACGGTTGTCATCGGGTTTGCCGCTCGCCTGCTGAACATCGAATACAAGTGCCACGGGCTACACCTCCAGCGGTACGATCCTTGTGCCATGGAGCTCGGACACGCCCAATGCCGCCGCGACCGCGTCACGATTTGCCGTAGTGATGCCGCCGCCGGGAAGGATGGTCAAACGATCGCCCGCATACTCGATTAAACGAGCCAGGTGGTCGAAGTTGTCCTCAATCGGCGTGCCGGCCGCGCCGCCATGCGTCAGGATGCGCGTAACGCCGCAGTCGGCAAGTGCATCAATCGCATCAAGCTGAGCCTCGGGCGAGAGCTGGTCAAAGGCCATGTGAAAGGTGATGTCGATGGGCTCACGCTTACATTCCTCGGTCGCGCAGCCCGTAGCCATCACAAGGGCGCCAAGCGTAAGTTCATCGAGCGCCCATCCGCCAGCGCAGGGCTTGCAGCAGCCAAAGACCAAGCCGTCAACGCCCGCACTCACAGCAAGGCCCAGGTCCATCTCCATCATACGCAACTCGTCCTGGTTGTAATAAAAGTCGCCGCCACGCGGGCGGACCATGCACATCACCCGCGCATCGTGCTCGTGAGCATAGCTGACCGTAGCGCTGATAACGCCGGCCGAGGGCGTGGTACCACCGACGGCGAGGTTGTCGCACAGCTCGATGCGCTTTGCACCGGCGTCGATAGCCGCCGGCACCCGCTCAAAGTTCTCGGCACAAAACTCGTACAGCATAGATAGACCCCCAAAGACAGCAGATGTTTTCCGACGGGCATTGTCGCACGCCCCCATGAAGTTGCGGTGGAATAGGGACTCTTTTGGCCTCTGAGACTCCCATTTAGTCCCTATTCCACCGCAGCATAAAGGGAGTAGTCGTTGGGGACGCTCTTAAACGACTAGTCATTCAAGAACGTCCCCAACGACTACAAGGAGTGTCCCCAGATGCCGGCAGAAAAGGAACGTCCCCAAGTGTCACCCCCATGTGCCAGCGACAACGGCAACGCCGATGTTTTGGCAATGTCAGCGAGCGGGCCGCATTTGAGACAAGGTGACGTGAAACGAAAGGGCGCTGACCTTCTGGTCGCGCCCTTGAAGTTGAACATCAGATTGTCCAAATGCGGCCCGCGCAGCGTCGGCTGGCCCGCCGTTCGGCAGAACAGCGGGACCTCCTATCCGCCCAGATAGGCCTTGCGCACGTTGTCGTCGTGCAGGAGCTCTTGGCCGGTGCCGGTCATGGTGATCTTGCCGGTCTCGAGCACGTAGCCGCGCGTGGCGATGGAAAGCGCCATCTGCGCGTTCTGCTCGACCAGGAGCACCGTGGTGCCGGCCTTGTGCAGGTCCTCGACAATCTGGAAGATCTGCTCGATCAGAATCGGTGCCAGGCCCATGGAGGGCTCGTCGAGCATGAGCAGCTTGGGGTTGCTCATAAGGGCGCGGCCCATAACGAGCATCTGCTGCTCGCCACCCGAAAGGGTGCCGGCAACCTGGCGGCGGCGCTCCTTAAGGCGCGGGAACTGCTCGTAGACGCGCTCAAGACCCGGAGCCACCGTGGACTTGGGCTGCGTATAGGCGCCCATCTCCAGGTTTTCCTCAACCGTCATCTGCAAAAAGGCGCGACGGCCCTCGGGAACCTGAGCCAGACCCTTGCTCACCAGTTTATCGGCGGGCGTATGGGTAATGTCCTCGCCCATAAACTTGATGGAACCGGTCTTGGAGCGCAGCAGGCCCGAGACGGTCTTAAGCGTCGTGGACTTGCCGGCGCCGTTGGCGCCGATCAGGGCCACGATCTCGCCCTCGTTGACGTTAAAGGAGATGTCCTTGATGGCGTGGATGGCGCCGTACCAGACGTTGATGTTGTAGACGGAAAGCATCGGCTCTGCCATTTAGTTCTCCCCCTTATCCTGCTTGCCCAGATACGCCTCGATAACGGCGTCGTTGTTCTGGATTTCCTCGGCCGTGCCCTTGGCGATGACCTTACCAAAGTTGAGCACGCAGATGCCCTCGCAGATGTTCATGACGAGCGACATATCGTGCTCGATGAGCATGATGGCGATGCCGAAGGTGTCACGGATCTTGACGATATTCGCCATGAGCTCCGCGGTCTCGGACGGGTTCATGCCGGCGGCAGGCTCGTCGAGCAGCAGCAGCTTAGGGTTGGTAGCAAGCGCACGGACGATCTCCAGACGACGCTGGGCGCCATAAGGCAGCGAGCCAGCCTGCTCGTTTGCAAGGTGCTCCATATCAAAAATGGACAGCAGCTCCATAGCGCGCTCATGGGCGGCCTTCTCATGCTTCCAATACGTCGGCAGGCGCAGCACGCCCTCAAAACCGGAGTAGCGCTCCTGGTTGTGCAGGCCGACCTTAACGTTGTCCTCCACCGTCATGGTGTTGAACAGGCGGATGTTCTGGAAGGTACGGGCGATGCCCATGCGGTTGACCTGGTAGACGGACTTACCCGAGGTATCCTCGCCGTCGAGCAGGATGGTGCCGTGCGTGGGCTGGTACACCTTGGTAAGCAAGTTGAAGACCGTGGTCTTACCGGCGCCGTTGGGGCCGATCAGACCGGCGATCTCGGTCTTGCCAATGGTCAGGCTAAAGTCATCGACCGCCTTGAGGCCACCGAACTCAATACCCAGGTGGATGCACTCGAGCGCCGGGCGCTGGCCCAGGTCGCGGTCGGGAACGATGGCGCCAGAAGGATACGGGACCATCTTGCCCTTGTTGAACTCAAACTTACTGGGCATCGGCTGCCACCTCCTTCTTGGAAGCAAAGCGGTCCTTAACGCGACCGAAGAACGCCTTGAGCTGTGGGTTGTTGGTAAAGACCATAACCAGGATCAAAACGATGGCGTAGATGAGCATGCGGTAGTCCGAGAACTGACGGAGCAGCTCGGGGAGCACCGTGAGCAGAGCCGCGGCGATAACGGAGCCGCGCATATTGCCCAGACCGCCCAGAACCACAAACACCAGGATGAGAATCGACGTGTTGAAGTCAAACTTGGTAGCGGAGAGCTGCGAGAAGTTACCGCCGAACAGGGCGCCTGCAGCACCGGCGAGGGCAGCGGAAACCACGAAGGCGATCATGCGGTACTGGGTGACGGAGATGCCTACGGACTCGGCAGCGATCTTGTTGTCGCGCACGGCCATGATGGCACGGCCGGTACGGCTACGGACCAGATTGAGCACGATCACGAGCGCGATCATGACCAGGATGGCACCGGCAAGGAAGGTCGAGTAGGTCGACACGCCCGACGCGCCCTGGGCGCCCTTGATGATGGCGGTGCCGTCCTCGAGCAGATGAAGGTCGTCGATCGTGGAGTTGCCCGTGATGTTAAAGATCACGTGAAGGCCGCGGGAATCGACGCCCACGATAAGGCAGGTGACGATCTCTTTGATGATTTCGCCGAAGGCCAGGGTCACGATGGCCAGGTAGTCGCCGCTCAGGCGAAGAACCGGGATACCGATCAGGAAGCCCATAATGGCAGCAGCGACAGCGCCGACCACGATGCTGATGATAAGACGCACCGGATCGGAGGGAACGGCGCTCTCGAGGGCAACGGCGGTGACGATACCCGTATAGGCGCCGACACTCATAAAGCCCGCATGGCCCAGCGAAAGATCGCCCGCGATGCCGACGACGAGGTTAAGCGAGATGGCCATGACGATATAGGCCGTGATGGGAACCAGCTGACCGGCGATCATGCGCGGGATCATATGGTTGGACTGCATAAAGAACACGATGGCGAATGCCACGATGCACATGGCGTACGTGACAAAGTCGTGACGCGTCTGCTTGTCTTTAAGGAACTTCATAACGCTCACCTACACCTTCTCGGGGACGTACTTGCCCAAGAGGCCGGCAGGCTTGACGAGCAGGACGATGATCAGAACGCCAAAGACGATGGAGTTGGCAAGGCTCGTGGAAATGTAGGCCTGTGCCATTGCCTCGATGATGCCGATAAGAATGCCGCCGACAAAGGCGCCGGGGATGGAGCCGATGCCACCGAAGACGGCGGCGTCGAAGGCTTTGATGCCAGGCATGGCGCCCGTCGTGGGCTGCAGCACCGGCGAGTAGGAGCACAGCAGCACGCCGGCGATGGCGGCAAGGGCAGAGCCGATGGCAAACGTCATCGAGATGGTGCGGTTGACATTGATGCCCATGAGCTGAGCGGCGGCCTTGTCCTCGGACACGGCGCGCATGGCCTTGCCCATCTTGGTCTTGCCCGTAAAGAACACCAGGCCGGCCATGATAATCAGGCAAGCGACGATGGTGACGAGCGAGACAGCGCTCACGTTATACTTGGCCAAGAACTCCGGCACCGGGAAGGTGACGAGCGAAGTAAAGTTCTTGGGCGTGGCGCCCCACAGAAGCTGGGCGGCATTCTGCAAGAAATAGGACACGCCGATAGCCGTGATCAGAACGGCCAGCGGGCCTGCCTGGCGCAGCGGCTTATAGGCCAGGCCCTCGATGAGAACACCGAGAACCGTGCAGACCGCACAAGAGAGAATTACAGAAGCCCAGCCCGGGAGGCCGAGATACGACGTGGCGCAGAACGAGACATAGGCACCGACCATGATGACGTCGCCGTGAGCGAAGTTCAGCATCTTGGCGATACCGTAGACCATGGTGTAGCCCAACGCGATGATGGCGTAGACGCTGCCCATGGACAGGCCGTTGACCAGGTATTGGATAAAGACCGTCATGTTCCACATCCCCCTTTCGAATAGGTTTCCAGTTGATGTATGAAACAGGGACGTTACATCGTCCCTAGATACCAAGCAAGCAGGGAAGGCCAAAACCTCCCCTGCTTGGGATCAAAACCGCTCTATGTAAGGCGGTCTATTAGGCCTGTACGTACTTGCCGTCGGTGATGACGTACGCCGTGGGGTCCTTCTGGACCTGGCCCTTGTCATTCCAGGAAAGCTTGCCGGTCAGACCGTCAACGGTGATCTTGAGCATAGCCTCGGGCAGCTTCTCGGCGACCTCGGTGGGGTCGGCGTCGACGCCCAAGCCGGCCTCCTTAAGAGCCTCGACCACAGCGTGCACGCCGTCGTAGGCGTCGGCGGCAAACTGGTCGGGGGTATCGCCGTACTTATCCTTGTAGGCGTTAACGAAGTCGGCGTTCTTCTCGTCGTCGGCGGAGAACGGGGTCATGAGCAGCAGGCCCTCGGCAAGGGAGGTGTCGAAGCCCTCCACGCCCAGGATGCCGTCCATGCCGTCGCAGCCCATCATCTTGACGTCGTAGCCCATGTCCTTGGCGTTCTTGAGCAGGACGGACGCCGGCGTGTAGTAGATCGGCGCGAAGATCATGGTGGCGCCGGCCTGCTTGGCCTTGGTCAGCTGGTTGGTAAAGCTCGTTGCGGAGTCGTCCTTAAAGGTCTCCTCGTCAACGATCTCGAGCTTGGACTCAGCGGCCTGAGCCTTAAAGGAATCCGCGATACCCGAAGAATAGGCGTCGCCGGAGTTATAGAACAGAACGAACTTCTCGTCCGCATACTTCTGGGCCAGGAACTTGGCAGCGTTGACGCCCTGGTTGGGGTCGGTGAAGCAAACCTGGAAGACGCAATCCTTGCCGTCGGTAACGTCCTCGGAGGACGCGGACGGGGTGATCATGAACGTCTTGGGGTCGTTACCGCACTCGGCGGCAACGGCAACCGACGCACCCGTGGTGGTCGGGCCGACGAGGGCCTGCATGCCCCAGTCGAGCAGGGTATTGAAGGCGTTGACGGCCTTCTCGCCGTCGGCCTGGTCGTCCTCGGCCTTGCTGACAAGTGGCAGCTCCTTGGTCGAGAAATCCTTGCAGCCAAGCTCGACGCCCTGGGTAACGGACTTGCCGTAGGACGCGGCAGCACCGGTCAGCGGGCCGATGGTGCCGATCTTAAACGAGGCGTCGCTCGAAGCGGAACCGCTATCGCCGCCGTTGGAGGAGCAGCCAGCTAGAATAGACATCGCCCCCAGACCTGCTGCGCTCGCGATAACGCTCCTGCGATTCATAACAGGGTTCAATGACTTACCGGTGAGGCTCGACATGCGGCTCTCCTCTCAAATCTCGTCGGGTTTCGGTTACCCGACAGGCCATCCTTCGCCGTGTTCGGCGTTCGCAAAATAGTAGACGCTTTAGTTAGGAAAAGTGGCGATTATTTCAACTTTTCTTTTACCTCAGATTTTTATCCATATTTCTGCGTATTTTTGCAGCTTTATGCATATCTGCCACTTTATTGTGTAAAAGTAATGTTTCCATTCTGTTACAAGCATCCTCGCCCTGAATAAAAGAGCCTCACCGGTTGCGTTTTATACGCTCTTAGGCGGCGATGTACTTGCCGTCCTGAATCACATAGGCCGTAGCGGGCTTTTCGACCTGGCCCTCGTCGTTCCAGGTGAGCTCGCCGGTCAGGCCATCGATCTTGATCTTACGCATGGCCTTGGCAAGTTCGGCGGCAATGTCGGCACCGTCGGCCGTCGTATCGATGCCAGCCTTGTCGATGGCCTCGGCGATCGCGTGGACGCAGTCGTAGGCGTCGGCGGCAAACTGGTTGGGGGTCTCGTCGTACTCCTCCTTATATGCCTTGACAAAGTCGGCGTTCTTCTCGTCGTCGGCGGAGAAGGGCGTCATGAGCAGCACGCCCTCGGCAAGCGAGGTATCGAAGCCCTCCACAGAGAGCAGACCGTCCATGCCGTCGGTGCCCATGAGCGTCATGTCGTAGCCCATGTCCTTGGCGTTCTTGAGCAGGACGGACGCCGGCGTGTAGTAGATCGGCGCAAAGATGAGCGTGGCGCCGGCCTCCTTGGCCTTGGTCAGTTGATTGGTAAAGCTCGTGGAAGAGTCGTCCTTAAAGGTCTCGGTGTCGACGATATCGAGCTTGGACTCCTTGGCCTGCTCGGCAAAGGCGTCGGCAACGCCCGAGCTGTACGTATCGCCGGAGTTGTAGAACAGGGCGATCTTGGCGTCTGCGTACTTCTCGGCCAAAAACTTCGCGGCACTCGTGCCCATGGTGGGGTCGGTGAAGCAGACCTGGAAGACCGTGGTCTTGTCCTTGGTGACATCGAGCGACGAGGCGGAAGGCGTGACCATGAGCATGTCGTCGGCAATCTCACCCGAGACGGCAACGGCGGCACCGGTGGTGACGGGGCCGACGAGCGCCTGCATGCCCCAGTCGCACAGGGTATTGAAGGCGTTGATGGCTTTCTCGCCGTCGGCGACGTCGTCCTCGGACTTAAGCGAGAGCTTGAGGTCCTTGGTCGAGAAATCCTTTACGGCGAGCTTGGCGCCCTTCTCGACCGAGACGCCATAGGTGGCCGCGGCACCGGTCAGAGGACCGATGACGCCGATCTTGAAAGACTTGCCGTCATCGGCAGACCCATCGTCCGAGCCACTCGAGGAGCAGCCGGCAAGTGCGACGGTGCTGCCGAGCGCGGCGGCGCCGGCGAGGAAGTTCCTACGGCTGAGCGTGCTGTTGATGTTGAACATGGTGTCCCCCTTTTCGCTGGCCGCGGTGCGGCCGTCTTGCGGTACAGGGCAAACCTTATGGCCCAAACGTTGACAGTTTGTTACGGGAGTTCGTTTGTAGCGAGCGTGTTTCCAATATTTCCGCAGCGTTTCGGGGGTAGCGTTTTATGCGGCTCCTGTTGCCTGGCAAGCACGCGCCCTTGGTTCACGCTAGAATGCACTCAACCTTAACTGGTCAATCATCCATACAGATGCACGAAGGAGCTATCTATGAGCGAACCCCTGCGCACCGTGAACGTCGGCCTGATCGGCCTGGGAACCGTCGGCGGCGGCGTGGCCCGTCTGATCAAGAGCCACCACGATGAGTACCTGGCCGCCTACGGCATCGACCTTAAGCTGACCCGCGCCTGCGCGCTTGCCTGGGAGCAGGCCGAAGCCGCCGGTATTGAGCGCGAGGCCTTTACGAGCGACTGGCATGATGTCGTCACCGACCCCACCGTCGACATCGTCGTCGAGCTAATTGGCGGCGAGCATCCCGCAACCGAGATCTTCACCACGGCCTTTGAGAACGGCAAGCACGTCGTCTCCGCTAACAAGGCCCTGCTCGGCCGTCACGTCGAGACGCTCGCCGAGAAGGCGCGTGAGTGCGGCGTGCAGATCAAGTGCGAGGCCAGCTGCGGCGGCGGCATCCCCATCGTCAGCACGCTCGAGCACGACCTGGTGGGCAACAAGATCCTGACCATCGCCGGCATCCTCAACGGCACCACCAACTACATCCTGTCGCGCATGGACGCCGAGGGCGCCGATTACGCCGACGTGCTCGCCGACGCGCAGGCCAAGGGCTACGCCGAGGCCGACCCGTCCGCCGACGTCGACGGCTTCGATGCCGCCAGCAAGACGGCCATCCTCGCCTCCATCGGCTTTGGCACCCGTGTGACCACCGACGACGTCTACCAGCAGGGCATCCGTACCATCGGCGCCGAGGACATCGCCCAGGCCCGCGAGCTCGGCTACACCATTAAGCTGCTGGGCATTGCGCGCAACACCGATGCCGGCGTCGACGTCCGCGTGCACCCCACGCTGATCCCCGCCGACCACATGCTCGCCAAGGTCAACGGCGCCATGAACGCCGTCTACGTGGTGGGCGACGCCGTGGGCGAGACCATGTTCTACGGTGCCGGCGCAGGCTCCTTCCCCACCGCGAGCGCCGTCGTGGGCGATATCCTGTCGCTGTCCGAGCAGATCAGCCGCGGCGTGGCGCCGCTGCCCGAGATTGAGCCCTACGGCCACAACCTTGCCTTTAAGCCCATGGACGAGCTCCAGACCAAGTACTATGTGCGCCTGAAAGTCGCCGACCGCGTGGGCGCCCTGTCCGAGACGGTCGATATCTTCGCCAAGCACAACATCTCGATCTCGCTCATCAATCAGGTCGAGGACGGCAAGTCGGGCGTCACCGACACCTGCTCGGTCATCTTCCTGACGCACCGCGCGCTCGAGAAGGACGTCCAGGCTGCCGCCGCCGAGCTTGCAGGCGTCGACTGCGTGGCCGAAATCGCCAACGTCCTGCGCATCGAGGACGTCGAGGCCTGGACCGAAGGCGTCATGGCCAACTAGCCCGATTCTCGGCAAATCAAATAACGCATGAGGGGCTCCCATCCGATTGGATGGGAGCCCCTTTTAGTTACATCTTTTGCACGAAGTGGTCGACTAACGTTTGAGCAACTTGACCGTTCATCAACAACCGTGGATACCGTTTACCGATATGCGGCGTCAGCTGTTTTTTGCCGCCACTATGCTGTGCTGCAAGTATCCATGCACATAAGAGAGGAAGCGATATGCTGCTCAAGGGCAAGAAAGCAATCATCACCGGAGGCACGCGCGGAATCGGCTATGCCATCGCCTGCCGTTTTATCGAGGAAGGCGCCGCCGTCACGGTCTTTGGCTCGCGCCAGGAGACTGCCGACGCAGCCGTTGAGAAACTGGCAGCCGCCTATCCCGAGGCCAAGGTTTGGGGCCGCTCCTGCGACCTCACCTCGCTCGAGGCCGTAACTGAGGCCTTTACCCAGGCTGCCGCCGATATGGGCGGCTTGGACACGGTCGTCAACAATGCCGGCATCTCCCAGCGCTCGCCCCTTTTGGACTACACGGCCGAGGAGTTTGCCAAGGTCATGGACCTCAACGTCGTCGCCGTCTTTAACGGCCACCAGGCTGCCGCCAAGATCATGACCGAGGCCGGCCACGGCGGCACCATCACCACCACGAGCTCGATGGTCGCTAAGTACGGTCAGCCCTCCGGCGTTGGCTATCCCACGTCCAAGTTTGCCGTCAACGGCATGGTCCAGTCGCTCTCGCGCGAGCTCGCCCCCATGGGCATTCGCGTCAATGCCGTCGCACCCGGCGTGACCAAGACCGATATGGTCGCCAACCTGCCCGAAGAGGTCATCAAGCCTATCATCACCACCATTCCGCTGGGCCGCATGGGCGAGCCCGAGGATGTCGCCAACGCCTTCGTCTTCCTGGCGAGCGACATGTCCGCCTACGTCACAGGCGCCGTGCTCCCCGTCGATGGAGCCGCCCGCTCCTAAGGGACCACGAGCTTTGGCCCCTGGCCTCAACATAGCTCAACCAAAGAAGGCGCGCTGCCCGCATCAACCGCAGACAGCGCGTCTTCTTCTGTTTGAAGGGAAACTGTGTCCCGTTTCGCGTCCGTCCTCAAACGGGAATGCCGCCCCCGCATCAGCGTCGGCTACTTGCCGTCGTCCTCGTCGGCTTCTTCGTGCGCATAAAGCTCCAGCATGCGACGGCGGTACTCGTGCACGGCGAGCTTGGCGCGCTCTAGGCGGCGACGCTCACGCGGGGTGAGCTCGGACGGATCTATCTCGTCGCCATAGGTCTTATCGGCAAGCAGATGCGCCGCATCCACAATGCGCGCATCGATGCGTTCGCTCGCCGCCCGATCAGAAAGGCGCTCGGCAATCGTGTCGAGTGTAGGCAAGCCTTCGAATACGCGACCATGTCCATGCGACGTCAATAGCTCGTGCTCGCGGGCGAGAAGACTTGCCAGGTCGTGATGGGCACGCAGGATATTGAGCGCATCGGCGGGATGCTCGGCAACCTCCGCCACGGCGGCGACCGGCGCCGCATCGACCACGCGGTAGAAGAGCTGCGCGAGCAGTGGCATCAGGAACACCGTGATGGCGCCGGCTGCCACCATAACCGAAGCGACGCCTTGCGATAATGCGCCGGCATTGACGGCGACGCTCGTCACGGCGACGATGATCGGCAGTGCCGTGGTGCAGTAGAGCGCCACGGTGATGCGACCGTAGGCAGAAACATCGCGCGTCTTAGGGCAGATGCCCATGGAGACAACGATGGGCACGGCACGGATAACCAGCAACGCCACGATAAAGCCCACGAGCAGGCCAGGGCGCGATGCTACAGCCGTCAGGTCGATCTTGGCGCCCGAAACGGTAAAGAACACCGGGATCAAAAAGCCATAGGCAAGGCCATCGAGTTTAAGCTCGAGCGTATGGTTGCCCTCGGGGATGATGTAGCGCAGGACAAAGCCCGCGGCAAAAGCGCCCAGTACGATATCGAGGCTAAAAATAGCGGAAAACGCCACGAGCGTGACCAGGATGAGCACTGTGAGGCGCACGAACGTCTGAGAAGTCGTATCGGCGCGCTCCTGAATAAAGGCAAAGAAGCGGCTGCCAATACGCTTGGAGCGGCTGGGGACCACGGCAAGCAGCACGCACACCACGGCGAACAGCCCCAAGATCAACAGCGTCTCGACACCCGTACGGGCAGACAGCAGCACCGACATGGCGAGCACGGGCCCGAGCTCGCCCCACGTACCATAGGCAAGAATCGAATCGCCGACGCGCGTCCCAGAAAGCGACCGCTCGCGCAAGATGGGCATGAGCGCCCCAAGCGCCGTCGAGGTCAACGCCAGCGTCACGGCGATGCCATCAAAATGACTGACCGAAAACCACGGGGTAAAGCGCACGGCAAGCCAGGCGATACCAAACGTGACGACCCACGTCGCCATGCCGTAACGCCCCTCGATGCCCGTGATGTTCTTGGGATCGATCTCAAAGCCGGCAAGCAGGAACAAAAAGGCCAGGCCGAGCTCGGACACGAGCGAGACCTCGGCATCCACATGGATAATGCCGAGCATATGAGGTCCCAGCACCGCGCCAAACACGAGCAAAAAGACCGTCTCGGGAACGGGTTTTCCGGGAATCGCCGAGGCGATGAAGGGACTTGCAAAGGCCACGAGTGCGATGATGGCGAGCGAAACAAATGCCATGTGATGCCTTTCTCCTGTTTGCGCTCCACTGTAGCACCCTCGCCGTCCTCAACGCGCCACGAGCTGTCGTATCATAGTGAGGTTTAAAAGTATGTGGCTCAAGGCGATCGCGAGGCTTGCCCCGCAAACCGACCGCTGCCGCATACCGCACCGTACGCCCAACCGATCAGGAAGGCAGGAACCAATGGTCTCTCGTATCTACGTGGAGAAGAAACCCGGGTTCGACGTCGAGGCTCAGCAGCTCAAGGGCGAGCTGAGCGAGATTCTCGGCATCAAGGGCATCGAGGCTCTGAGGATCATCAACCGCTACGACGTCGAGGGCATCGATGAGGAGCTGTTCCGCTCCTGCGTGCCGACCGTCTTTAGCGAGCCCCAGGTCGATGTGACCTACAACGAGCTCCCCGCAAGCGATGGCGCCGTCTTTGCCGTCGAATTCCTGCCTGGCCAGTTTGACCAGCGCGCCGACTCCGCCAGCGAGTGCGTGCAGCTCATCAGCCAGGGCGAGCGCCCCGCCGTGCGCTCCGCCAAGGTCTATATGATCTCGGGCGCCCTGGACGAGGCCGCCATCGATGCCATTAAGCACTACGTGGTGAACCCCGTCGAGGCCCGCATTGCCTCACTCGACCTACCCGAGACGCTGCACATGGAGACCCCCGAGCCTGCGCCCGTCGAGGTGCTTGACGGCTTCCGCGAGCTCGACGAAGCCGGTCTTGCCGCCTTTATCTCCGAGCGCGGTCTTGCCATGGACGAGGCGGACATCGCCTTCTGCCAGCAGTACTTCCGCGATGAAGATCGCGACCCCACCATCACCGAGATCCGCGTGATCGACACCTATTGGTCCGACCACTGCCGCCACACCACCTTCGGTACCGTCCTGGATGACGTGACGATCGACGACGCCGTGGTGCAGCAGGCCTTCGACCGCTACATGGAAATGCGCCACGAGCTCGGTCGCGACGCCAAGCCCGTCTGCCTCATGGATATGGGCACCATCGGCGCCAAGTATCTCAAGAAGACCGGCGTCATGACCGATGTCGACGAGTCCGAGGAGATCAACGCCTGCACCGTCAAGGTAAAGGTCGATGTTGATGGTGAGGACCAGGACTGGCTGTTCCTCTTTAAGAACGAGACCCACAACCACCCGACCGAGATCGAGCCCTTCGGCGGTGCCGCCACCTGCGTGGGCGGCGCCATCCGTGACCCGCTCTCGGGCCGCAGCTATGTGTACCAGGCCATGCGCGTCACCGGCGCCGGCGACCCCACCGTCCCGGTTTCCGAGACGCTCGAGGGCAAGCTCCCGCAGCGCAAGCTCGTGACCACCGCCGCCGCCGGCTACTCCAGCTACGGCAACCAGATCGGCCTTGCCACCGGTCAGGTCAACGAACTCTATCACCCCGGCTACGTGGCCAAGCGCATGGAGGTCGGTGCCGTCGTGGGCGCTACCCCGGCAAACCACGTGCGTCGCGAGTGCCCCGCCCCCACCGACAAGATCATCCTGCTGGGCGGCCGCACCGGCCGTGACGGCATCGGCGGCGCCACCGGCTCCTCCAAGACCCAGAACACCGAGTCCATCGAGACTTCGGGTGCCGAGGTCCAGAAGGGCAACGCCCCGGTCGAGCGCAAGCTGCAGCGCCTGTTCCGACGCGGCGACGCCTGTCGCTTGATCAAGCGCTGCAACGACTTTGGCGCCGGCGGCGTCTCGGTCG
The DNA here is from genome assembly GCF_003472525.1 of Collinsella sp. AM10-26. Lineage (NCBI taxonomy): Bacteria > Bacillati > Actinomycetota > Coriobacteriia > Coriobacteriales > Coriobacteriaceae > Collinsella > Collinsella sp. AM10-26. Next base: position 75,072 of record NZ_QRMC01000003.1, on the reverse strand, counting down.
CCGTGGGCGAGCTTGCCGACGGCCTGTATGTCGACCTCGATACCGTGACCAAGAAGTACGACGGCCTGGACGGCACCGAGCTCGCCATTTCCGAGTCCCAGGAGCGCATGGCTTGCGCCGTCGCCGACGGTGACGTCGAGGAGTTCATGGGCTACGCCGCCGAGGAGAACCTGGAAGCGACCGTTATCGCCGAGGTTACCGCCGAGCCGCGCATGCGCATGGCCTGGAACGGCGTCGCCATCGTCGACCTGTCCCGCGAGTTCCTCAACTCCAACGGTGCGCCCAAGCACCAGGCCGCCCACGTCTGCGCCCGCAGCGTGTGGCAGCCCAGCTGGGCCGGCACCACGCTTGCCGAGCGTATGACCTCGCTCGTCACCGATCTTAACGTCGCCTCCAACAAGGGCCTTTCCGAGCGCTTCGACTCCACCATCGGCGCCGCCACCGTGCTCATGCCCTTTGGCGGCAAGACGCAGCTCACCCCGAGCTCTGCCATGGTCGCCAAGTTCCCCGTGGACGGCGAGACCACCACGGCGAGCGCCATGGCATGGGGCTTCAACCCCTACCTGATGGAGGCCGACCAGTTTGCGGGCGCCTACCTGTCCGTAGTCGAGTCCATTGCCAAGCTCGTTGCCGCCGGCTTTGAGCACAAGCGCGCCTACCTCTCCTTCCAGGAGTACTTCGAGCGCCTGCGCACCGAGGCCGAGCGCTGGGGCAAGCCCATGGCAGCCGTTCTGGGTGCTCTTATGGCCCAGGTCGATCTGGGTGCCGGCGCCATCGGCGGCAAGGACTCCATGAGCGGCTCGTTTGAGGACGAGGCCGGCGAGCTCAACGTTCCGCCGACCCTCATCAGCTTCGCCGTGGCCGTGGGTCGCGCCGCCCGCGCCACATCGCCCGAGTTCAAGGGCCTGACGCACCGCGTCGTCCGCATCGCCCCCGCCACCTATGGCGAAGACTACCGCCCCGATGCCCAGCAGCTGCTCGCCGCGTTTGACGCCGTCGAGGCGCTCACCGCCACCGGCGACGCCCTGGCCATCTCCACGCCCGGCTACGGCTGCGGTGCCGAGAGCCTCTTTAAGATGTGCGTCGGCAACCAGATCGGCATCGAGCTTGCCGAGGACGTGGACGTGGAGAGCCTCTTCGCCCCGCTCTACGGCAGCTTTATCGTCGAGCTCGCAGAGGATGCCGAGTTGCCCGAGGTCGCCGACGGCGTTGTCGTCGAGCCCCTGGGCACCACCGTCGAGGGCTATGTCATCGACACCGGCTCCGAGGTCATCGATCTCTCCGAGCTCCAGGAAGCCTGGGAGAGCGGCATCGAGGGTGTCTTTGCCTACCGCAGCACCGACGAGCAGCCCGAGGTCGAGACCATCGACTATCGCACCAAGGATATCCACGTGTACGGCGGCGCCAAGATCGCCCGCCCGCGCGTGATTATCCCCGTCTTCCCCGGCAACAACTGCGAGTACGACAGTGCCCGTGCCTTCCGCGCCGCCGGTGCCGAGGCTGACACCTTCGTGATCAACAACCTCACGCCCGAGGCCGTCGCCGAAAGCACCCACGAGCTTGCCCGTCGCATCCGCCAAAGCCAGATCGTCATGATTCCCGGCGGCTTCTCGGGCGGTGACGAGCCCGACGGCTCCGCCAAGTTCATCACGGCGTTCTTCCGCGCTCCCGAGGTCACCGAGGCAGTTCGCGACCTGCTCAAGGCCCGCGACGGCCTGATGCTGGGCATCTGCAACGGCTTCCAGGCCCTGGTCAAGCTCGGCCTGGTGCCCTACGGTGACATCGTCGACGCCACGCCCGACGCGCCCACGCTAACGTTCAACACCATCGGTCGCCACCAGAGCCGTCTGGTGCGCACCCGCATCTCGTCCAACCTGTCCCCGTGGCTGTCGCAGTGCAGCCTGGACGACCCCTACACCGTCGCCATCAGCCACGGCGAGGGCCGCTTTGTCGCCAATGACGAGGTGCTCGCCCAGCTGATCGCCAACGGTCAGGTCGCCACGCAGTACGTGGGCGAGGATGGCAAGCCCAGCATGGATCTTTCCGTCAACCCCAACGGCTCCGCACTCGCTATCGAGGGCATCACGAGCCCCGACGGCCGCGTCCTGGGCAAGATGGGCCATGCCGAGCGTCGCGGCGACAACCTGTACCGCAACGTTCCCGAGCATGTCCCCGGCGATAAGTTCATGCCGATCTTTGAGAGCGGCGTAGCCTACTTCGCCTAAAGACGTTCCCATCGGGTACAATCCCTTCGGGTAACAACACCCGCCGCCGGCACCTCCGGTGGCGGGTTCTTTTTTGCTTCGCGCATACAGGAAGGACATCATGGAAAGCCGCAAGCCGCATCTCGCCACCCTGCCCGGACTCATTCTGGGCTGCCTTATCTGCTGTGCGCTCTGGGGATCGGCTTTCCCCTGCATCAAGATCGGTTACGAGCTCTTTGGCATTCCCGCGCACGATAGTGCCTCGCAGCTGCTCTTTGCAGGCTTGCGCTTCACGCTTGCCGGCGCCCTGGTCATCGTTGGGATGAGCGCGGCGAAGCGCCGCCCACTCATCCCGCAGGCTCGCGACATCAAGCCCATCTTTGTCTTGTCGCTTTTCCAGACGATCGGGCAGTACTTCTTTTTCTACCTGGGACTCTCGCGCGCCAGCGCCATGTCGAGCTCCATCATTGAGGCCAGCGCCAACTTCCTCGCAATCCTCTTTGCCGCTCTGGCGTTTCACACCGAGAAGCTCGATACAGCCAAGGTGCTTGGCTGCGTGTTGGGCTTTGCCGGTGTAGCGCTCGTCAACCTTTCGGGCGCGGATGGCACCTTTGGCTTTGCGCTCGACGGCGAGGGCTTTATCCTGGCTTCCACCGTTGCGGGCGCCCTGTCGACCTGCCTCATTGGCATTTTCTCGCGCGAGCATGACGGCGTTTTACTCGCCGGCTGGCAGTTTTTAGTCGGCGGTCTGGTCCTTACCGCCATCGGGCTTTTGATGGGCGGCGCGCTATCCCCCACCAAAATCGTCCCCGCCATCGCGCTCATCATATATATGGCACTCATTTCCGCCGTCGCATACTCGCTGTGGTCTCGCCTGCTCGCCGTCAACCCCGTCAGCCGCGTTTCGGTCTTTGGCTTTATGAACCCGGTCTTTGGCGTAGCGCTAAGCGCGCTGCTGCTCGGCGAGGGTGCTGGCACAAGCCCCGTTACCGTCATTGTGGCCCTGTTCCTGGTCTGCGGCGGCATCATCATTGTCAACAAACCTAAACAGGCCTAACAAGCCAGGCCCTTGCATATGCCGCACCTGCAGCGGACATTCGCGTGGTCGCTTTTTTCTAGCGTATCTGGACGCCGGCTTTTTTCTTCTCGTGCTTTACGCGGTAGAGCTCCGCATCGGCAGCGCGAAGCAAATCTTACCAGGTATCGACACCATCACCCATCCGTGCGTAGCCGATAGACATCCGCAACAGATACGGCACCTCGGTACGCGCGAGCTCGTCGTTGATTGCCTCGCACAGGCGCATGATGTCCTGCTCTGCTATCGCCTTTTGGAGCACTACGAACTCATCGCCGCCATAACGTGCGATAAAGCCACCAGACGCCGAGCAGACATCTTTGGGCGCGGTGGAGATGAGCTGAAGAGCGCGGTCACCCTCCACATGTCCGTAGCGATCATTAATCTGCTTAAAGCCATCAGCGTCCATCATGAGCAGATACACATCACCCGTATGATCCGCATTCGAGAAGAGCGACAGCATATAGGTCTCAAAACGGTTTCGATTGTTGAGGCCAGTCAACGGATCGGTCGAGATCAGCTGCTCCTGGCAGACGATGTAGAGCAGCAGCATGCTAATCATTATGCCGACACAAAGCCCGGGCACCGAAAACACGACCTGAAAGGTGCCGCCCACCAGGGCCGGAATGGCGAAAAATGCCAAGGTTCGATAGATGGCCTTCTTTTGTAGACTCTCGACCCTGCGCGATTGCACAAACGCGTGCAGGGACGTATGAATAACGTAGCAGTAGCTGACGATGGGCTGGATCATATAGGCAAAGCAGCGATGATACACGCCCTGCGCATCGATATAGAACAGGGCGTGCGTCCAACAGCTCGTAAACGCCAGCACGACCACCAGCACCGTAGGCAACGTTACGAGCGCCACCTTATAGCGCGCGGTCGAAAGGCGAGAGCCCTGCACCGTCTCGGAATAGATAAACCAAACGAGACACGCGCTGGCAAAGAGCGAAAACGAAACCGCGTTGGAAATCCAGTTGGCGGCAATGCCCAGCGTGCCGTCCACACCATCCGAGAGCGTCCAGATCATATCGAATAATATTTACGCGGCAGAGGTATAGCCGAGCATGCTAAACAATAGCTGCTGGGTACTCGAGAATAAAGAGCGACGGCTTCGCGCGGCAAGCCCGATAAGAACAATCATGCAGAGCAGGAATATCTCAATCTTGAGTGCCTTAACCACTAGACGCCATCCCTTCAATATCCAAGTGGTCAGAATCGCCCGATTCGGGTCTGGGCAACAAACACCCCTACCCGCAGGGGTAAGGGGAATAATAGCAGAGCGCCCGAACGTTGCTGCAAGACAGCTTTCGTTCGGGCGCTCAAGCGGCGCGAATTGCACGCCGGCATCATTGATGAATGACGATTGCTACTCGCCATCGATGTCGGTCGCGACGGCTTCCTCGATGGCCTCGACACCGGCAGGCGACAGATCCTCCTTGCCCTGACAGAACTTCTTGTCGACCCAGCCAGTAAGAATCGGAGCCATGATCGCCGTGATGATAACGGCGGTGGCGATCTGGGCGTACGCGGTGGGAGCAAGCTCGGCATAGCGCGGCGCCACCTCGGCAAGAGCAACCGGCGTGGTCATAGCCGTGCCGGCGATGGTGGAGCAAGCCACGGCGGCCTTGCCGTTACCGCCGCACAGGCGCTCGAACGCAAAGGTGATGGGGCCGACGACAAACAGCGTGACAAGGCCCAGCAAGATGCCGGAAATGCCGCCGGTGACAAAGCTCGACAGGCTCATGGACGCGCCGAGTTGAAATCCGATGACGGCAATCGCGGGATTGGTGCCGGGAACCAGCAGGTTCTTGATAAACGGGAAGAGGTTGCCCAAAACCATACCGATGACAAGCGGCAGGATGGAGCCGATGATAGTGCCCAGCGGAATGTTAGCAAGACCAGAAACGCCCAGGATGATCATGGTGACGGCGGGGCCGGCCGTAAAGAACAGGATGCCTACGGCGCCCTGCTCGGACTCATCGCCAAACTCGCCCATGATGCCCGTATAGAGCGCCATGTTGCAGAAGGTGATGCCGCCGATAATGGAGATCGAGCTCAGGCCCAAAAAGTTGTCGTTAAAGAAATACGCAACGCCCAGACCCAGCGCGGCTGCCACCACAAGCTTAGGGATCAGTACGACGACGCCGGTCTTGATAGCGCCCGGCGTGGACTTAAAGCTGATGCCGGCACCCACGAAGAGCAGGATCGCGGCGACGATGGTATTGGAACCGCCGCGACAGGCGGCGGTAAAGAAGCCACCGATCTCGAAGACCTGCGGGCAGAAGGTATTGAGCAAAAGGCCGACGATCATCGGATAGATCATGATGTCGCCCGGGATTCGCGGTACTTTGAATTTCTTTTGCTCGTTGGCGGTCGCTTCCTGTGCCATGAAACCCCCATTTCCGTTGACGGGGCACAAAAGCCCACGTCATACTTTGCTACAGTAAAGTTTGACCATGGTACCAGAAGAAGCAGACCGGCTCGGTGAGAAATTCGATTCGTAAAGTCGAGACGGTAAACGCGCCTTGTTCTTATACGAGGCTCAAAACGATATAGAGCACGATGCCCGAGACGCAGCACCACAGCATCGACTTTGTCTTGATTGCCACCGCCACGACGCCGGCAGATGCGATCCAGGGAATCAGGCCCTGCCACAGGCCGGCATCGAAAGCGCCGGGGCTTATCAGGTCGTTAGCGACTAGCGCCGCAAAGGCGGCGGGCGGAATATAGCCCAAGGCCTCGGTAACGCGGGGTGAAAGCGTTCTCCCGCGCAAGGCAAACGCCGGAGCAATGCGGAAAAACGCGATGGCCGCCCACGACGAGAGCCACAGGACCAAAAACTCGTTAACGGGCATCGCGAGCACCCCTTCCTTCGGCGAGGGCATCGCACGCGAGCGCCGCGGCAACGCCGGCGAGCACGCTTACCGGCACGACGACATTCGTCCACCCCAAGAACTTGCATACGGCGACGGACACCGCAGCCAAAACGGCAGCTACGGCATTGCCACGCGACAGTCGCTGCGAAAAGAGCAGACAAATAAAGAGCGATGTGCAGACAAAACCTGCAAGAGCGGTGGGGACATCGACAACGGCACCGACAACGGCGCCCGTTGTGCACGAAACGCCCCATGTTGCGACGAGGATCACGTTGAGCGCAAAGGACTCGCGCGGACCCCAATCCTGCCCCTCAATCAACTTGGCAAGCGAGATGCCATATGCCTCCTCGGTGAGCGTCGCGGCAACGGCCAGCGTCTGACGCTTCGAGGCACCCGCCAGATGCGGTGCGATCGATGCCGAGTAAAGTGCAAAGCGCGAGGAGATTGCGGCGACGCTGGCGACAATCGATGCCGCAGGCACGCCCGCCAGCCACAGGTTGCAGACCATAAATTGTCCGCAGCCCGTCACAAACGTGCTGCTCAGGGCAAAAACCATCCATGGTTCCATCCCCGTCTGCGCCATAATCATTCCGCACGGCGCACCTATAGCAACATAGGTAAGCATCACCGGCCAGACGGTTTTAATGATTTTGAGCACCATAACGCTCCTCGTCCCGACAAGTTATCCGTTCTGCATTCAACGACACGGCAGAATCATCGTCCGGCAGCAACCGACATCACCTACAATTGCCACCGGATCGAAAGATACAGAAAGACACAACTTTTTAGGAAGTCATTATGACAGCTATCGATCGTGTGCGGGCAGCTGCGGCCTTTAAGACCTATACCGATGCCTACGATGCCGCCAATCCACGTATCGCACTCAAAATCGAGCATACGTATCATGTTGCCGAGGCATGCGATGCCGTGGCACGTAAACAAGGTTGGTCACCGCAGGACATTGACCTGGCGTGGCTGTGCGGACTGCTGCACGATATGGGTCGTTTTGAACAGCTGCGACGCTGGGACACGTTTAAAGATGCCGAGAGCATGAGCCATGCGGCGTTGGGCGTCGAGGTTCTCTTTGGCGAGAATCCCGCCGATGCGCCCGCCGTAACGAGCATTCGCGACTTTATCGATGACCCGGCAGAAGATGAGCTCATCCGAGCGAGCATTGCCTATCACAGTGATTTCCGTCTACCCGCGCAGCTCGACGAGCGCACGCGGAGCTTCTGCGATATCGTGCGCGATGGCGACAAGATCGACATTATGCGCACCATCGCCGACAGCACTGTCGACACTATCCTCAAAGTGGATGAGGACGCGTTTGTAGCCAGTCGCTTCTCGGCACCGACGCTGGCCGCCTTTGACGAGCACCGCTGCGTCGCACGCGATGAACGCAACGAGCCCGCAGACTACCTGGTGGGACTCATCTGCTTTATGTTTGAGCTCGTCTATCCGACAAGCCGTGCGCTGGCGCGCGAGCAAGGCGATATCTATCGCCTGCTCGACGCGCCCTTTGGCATTACGCGGCCCTTTATCGACCCCACCACGCAGGCAACCTGGAGCCGCCTTAAGGACGAGCTGCGCCGCTGGCTGGCAAGCGCTTAGCACTCGAGCTGAGCCAGCAACTCCTCAACGACCTCGACGGCGTTTCCAACAACCTTGTACTGGGCGGCGCCAAAGATGGGGGCATCCGGGTCCTCATTGATGGCGATAATGCACTCCGCCCCACCGATGCCGGCGAGATGCTGGATAGCACCCGAGACACCGATGCTCACGAGGAGCTTGGGCGAGACCGATACACCCGTCTGGCCAATTTGATGGCGATACTCCAGCCAGCCGGCCTCCACCACGGGGCGCGTGCAGCCAAGCTCGCCTCCCAGAGCCTCGGCAAGCTTTCGCATCAGCGGTAGGTTTTTCTTGGAGCCAATGCCGCGGCCCACCACGACCAGACGCTCGGCATCGGCAATTGAGGCCTGCTGTCCCCACTCCTCGGCGGGAATCGAGATCTCGACACGGGCCTTAGCATCATCCGCAAGCGATATCTGGGTGATCGTGCCGAAACGGCCGTAGTCGAAGTCGGGAGCCTTAAAGATACCGGGACGCACCGTTGCCATCTGCGGACGGTGGTTGGGGCAAATGATGGTGGCCATCAAGTTGCCACCAAACGCCGGGCGCGTCTGCTGCAGCAAGCCCGTCTCCGCATCCATCGAAAGCACGGTGCAGTCGGCCGTGAGGCCCGTCTGCAGGCGCACGGCAACGCCAGGCGCCAGCTCGCGGCCAAACGCGGTCGCGCCGTACAGAATTGCCTCGGGCTTGCGCTCGGCTACCAAATCACAGATCAGCCGGGCGTAGACCTCCGCGTCGTTCTGACACAGGCGCTCGTCGCGACAGACCAGGACCTCGTCTGCACCGGCGTAAACCAGATGCTCCAGGTCACCGAGAGAACCCTCGGGGCCCATACCGACCAGTGCGACCAGACGGCAGCCGCGAGCATCGGCAAGCTCGCGGCCCTTACCCATGAGCTCGTAGGCCACAGGAGCCACGGCGTCGTGCTCGTCAGTCTGCACGAAGACCCAAATGTCTCGATATGCATCAAGGTCCACCGCGCCAGCGGCCTCGTCGCGCTCAATCGAGATAGCGCTGACGGGGCAGGCGTCGACGCACCCGCCGCACAGGATGCAGCCGTCGGTTACGCGGGCGCAACGGTTGGGGCGCTCGCCCTCCACCACAATGCCACCCGAGGCGCAGGCGCGAACGCAGCGGCCACAGCCAACGCAGGCCTCGCTATCGATTATCAGTCCGCTCATCTATGCCATCTCCTCGATAATCTTGGCAAGTTTTACCGCCTGCTCGGACGCCGTTCCCTCAACGGCCTCGCACGTTTGGTCACGGTCGGGCACAAACGAACGCACGACCTGCGTCGGTGATCCGGCAAGGCCGCAACGCGAGGGATCGGCGTTTACGTCGGCAGCGCTAGCCACGCGCACGTCTGCATCCTCGGCCGCGCGAATACCGGCAATACTCGGCATGCGCAGCTGGCCAATCTCCTTGGCGGTCGTCATCGCACACGGCATCTCCAGGTACACCGTCTCCTCGCCGGCATCGCAGCCGTGGACGAGCGCCAGCGAGCCACACGTCGTAAATCCCGCGCTCTGCACACAGCTCACGTCGGTCACGCAGGGGATCTCAAAGGCGCCGGCCAGCTCGGGGCCGATCTGGGCCGTATCGCCGTCCACTGCCATCTTGCCGCAGATGAGCAGGTCAAAGTCCTCATCGAGTGCCTCGATACCGCATTTGAGGGCATAGGTGGTGGCTAGGGTATCGGCACCCGCAAAGGCTCGGTCGGTCAGCAGCAGCGCGTCGTCGGCACCGCGGGCGATGCAGTCGCGCAGCAGCGATTCGGTCGCGGGGATGCCCATCGACACCACCGTCACACGCACGTCCATGCCAAAGCCGATAAAGTCGTCCTTCAGCGCCAGCGCGCATTCCAGAGCGCTTGCATCGAACGGGTTAATGACCGCCTGCTTGCCATCACGCACGATAGTATTGGTTTTGGGGTCCATCTTGACCTCGGTGCTTCCGAGCACCGCCTTGACGCACACCACCATATGGAAATCACTCATCTTCACGCGCCCCCCTTCTGGACGAGTCCATCCAAGAACTTCTCCGCAAACAGGTTGCCGCGACCCAGCTGGCCGGCAGGATCGAGCTGGAGTTTGAGACGCGCCGACTCGACCATGGCCTCGTGGCCGTACATCGTCTCCAAGAAGCCCGCCTTGATCTTGCCGACGCCGTGCTCGGCAGAAACGGCACCGCCCATGGCCGTGACCTCGGAAGCCCACTGGGCAAAGAGTTCTCCACCGCGACGGTAGTCTTGCGCATCGCGCGGCAGGATGTTCACATGCAGATGGTTGTTACCGATGTGACCCCAGGCGGCAGATTCAAGCCCACTTTCGGCCAACGTGCGACGATAAAGGGCGATGACATCGGCCAAGTGTGCATTGGGCACCGACATGTCCGAGCCCAGCTTGGTGATGGTAGGATCCATGCGGCGGCGTTCGTCGATAAGCATGTTGACGCTCTCGGGGACCGCATGACGGAAGAACCGCTGGCACTCGCGATCAACCTCGGTGCGCGCGACCCATGTCGCATCGTCGCGGCCGCCCGCAAGCTCCAGCACCCATCCCAGGTGGTACAGCTCCTCGGTCGCCTGGGCCTCGTCATCGCAGTCGAGCTCCACGTAGACACAGACCTTGGCCTCTTTGTCGAGCACCGGCAGCGAGGCAAACGCCGTCGACTGCTCGCGCTGGCGACGCAGAATATCCAGGGCGCCAGCATCGAAGTACTCGATGGCAGCCGCATGGGACAGGACAGGGCGCACGGAATCGGTAAAGGACACGGCCTTGTCTTCGCTATCGAAAAAGCAGCTCACACCCCAAACGACCGCAGGTGCCGCTTGCAGGGCAATCTCGAGCTCGGTGATAACGCCGAGCGTGCCGCAAGCGCCGATAAAGAGGTCGATGGCGTCCATATCGTCCGCAACAAAATAACCCGAGGCATTTTTGGTCTTGGGCATGGTGTAGCCAGGAAGATCGAGCTCGAGTGTGTGGCCCTCTGCCGTCACGAGCGACAGGTGGCGGCCCTGGGCAAAAGCCTCGCCGCGCTGAAGCTCAAGCAAATCGCCATCAGCCAGCGCGACGTGGAGTCCCGTGATATGCGGGCGCATGGGGCCGTAAGCGTAGCTGCGGGCGCCGGAGGCGTTGCATGCCGCCATGCCGCCCAGACAGGCAGATGCCTCGGTGGGATCGGTGGGAAAGAACTGCTCGCGGGCCTCTTGAAACTCATCGTAGGCCTTAAGCGATGCCTGGTCCCAGCCAGCAGCCGGCAGTACCTTCTTGCCCAGCTGCTTGCGCAGTTCCGAAAGCACAACGCCCGGCTCCACGCGCAGCAGAAAGCGGCCTTGTTCATCGCGGCGAAGGCCCAAGTAGCGATTCATGCGGGAAGTATTGAGAATGTGACCGCCATGAGGCACAGCGCCGGCGGCAAGACCGGTCCGGGCGCCCTGAACCGTCACCGGGACACGCTCGGCATGGAGCTTTTTCAAAATGGCGCGGACCTCGTTCTCCGTTGTCGGAAACGAGATGCTTGAGGCCTCGCCCGATGTGCGAGACTCATCGCGGCCATACTCTTCGAACTCGTCGGTGAAGGGTTTGATGGTTGCAGACACGCGAACTCCCCCTTTAGCTAACTACAGTGTTTGCAGGGAGATGTTACCGCATCGTTTCGTCGACGTGTTCGAGACCGTCTCCATAATTGGCGTTTTTTACGTTCGTGCAATTCGGCGAACGGCAAGTCTTCCTCGACAGACGATGCTTTTAACACATATGGCCACGCCGTCGCCGATCGCTCGATTGTCGCTCGAAAAAAGTTGAAGTAATTTTTGCTGCCTTTTACCTGCGGAGACACTAATCCGTCAAGCATTTGGTCAGAAATTGGTCAAGTTGCGACTGATAGGGTCGGCGTCGACAGCCAAAACCGATAGAAGTTTTGGCCCAAGAGCAGGGAGGTTCCCATGGCATATTACTGGCCCCAGTACGGCGTCGCCATCGAGGTCGACGACGATCCCTATCTCCTGCCTTTCGACGAAGAGGCGTTCCCCGATACGGTGGTCTACCATGTCACCACCGATGTTATCTGCGACCCCGAGTCGTTCTCGGCGCTCGCCCACCACATCGCGCGTATCCACGACATCGAGCTCCCTCACGACTTCGACGAGCTCATCTACTCGCGCCGCCTGATGCTTCACATGCTCTTTGGAGCGGACCCGTCCACGTTCGCACGTGTCTACACCACCAAGGATGCCGCATGAGTGCGAAGAAGCCGCCCCGCCTCGCAGGACTGGGACGTCGCAAGAAACTCGCCGTTGTCTGCCTGGCTATCGTCTGCGCCCTCATCGCCGTAGGGCTATACGCCTGGCAGTCGCAACCCGTGCCCGAAGCGGGTGCCTCAGTCACGACGGCAGAGGGTAAATCGCGCCAAGAAATCCAAGATGAGCTCGACGCCATCGTCCGCGACAACATGATGACGATCTCGGTCGCGCCGGTCGCTCAGCTGCAGGAGAACGGCAAGCTGCGCATCAACGTGCAAAACGTCCAAGACAATAAATTTCCCCAGCGATTCCGCGTCATCCAAAACGACGAGACCATGTACGAATCCGGTGTGGTCGAGACCGGCAAGACAATCGAGACGTGCCCCGCCGGCAACATCAAAGAAGGCGAAGCATACATCGAGATCCAGGCACTCGATGCAAAGACCCTCGACAGCCACGGCAATCCAACACGTGTCAAGGTACGGGTTGAGCAAGCCGAGAACTAGCTTTCCGGCCGACGCGGCACCGCACGCAATTCACCGGCATTTGTCCAATCATCGCGGGGACGGCCCGCGGCGAATAGAAAGGAACGACCATGGACATCACCAGGAACATGAACGGAGCCAGAGCGCTCGTCGTGGGCGCAGGGCTCGCGCTCGCGCTCGCAATGGGCGCCGCCCCGACGCCAGCTATGGCAGCCGGGCGCGTTGGAACCACGAAGGTAATGGTCAGGACCGAGATCGACAACGTTGAGTTCAAAGTTCCGACGGTTATTCCCTTCGTCGCCAAGGCCGACGGCACGCTTCAGGGCCCCTCAGAAGACGCGACCACCATCGACAATCATTCGGCCTACGGCATCCATGTCACCAACATGAAGATCGACGCCATGAACACCTGGACCATTGCCGCCGACGCCAAGGCCGGAACCGTGCAGAACTCCATCGACTTTAAGGTCGGCCCCGACGGCGCACTCCAGAACGCTAGCACCGCAATGCAGGAGACGGGCCTCGATCTTTCCAAGAATGCAGCCTTCGACATGGGTTACCAGGGCATTGCCGGTGGCACGGACAAAATTAAGCTCAAGACAAGCGGAAACGTCGCCCGCGTCACGCGCGACATCTTCCGCGTAACCGGCGAAGGCGATCAGGTTGCAACGATCACCTGGACGGTCGAGCCCGGTGCGCACACGGCATAAGGCCGTCGCCCTGGCCGCCGCCGTCAGCATCCTAGCATTTGAGCCAGCCATGGCCTTTGCCCAGCAAGAACAGGCACAGGCCGCCACGCAAGTGACGGTCGACCTCTCGGAGCTCGACCGTGGCGACCGCGAGGAACCGTTGGCGCAGACAGGCGACAGACGATGGCTCTTGGCAGCAGGCGCCACAGCAGCAGGCGCGGGGACCGCCGGCCTCGGTCTGCACATCAAACGCAGCCAGAAACAAAACACGGACAGGCCGCACTAAATTAGCTAAGGAGACCCCATGGCATCGAAGAACCTTTTGCCCGTCGTCGCACTCTGCGGCGCGCTCGCAACCGGAACGCCTGTCGCCGCCTGGGCGACTCCCGTCATGGCGGACTTCTTACCGGCAGCCCTAAGCTCCGCACCAAATCCGTCGAGCGCCATTGCGTGCAAGCGTTTTTCGTTCGCACAGGCTGCAATCTCAACCTCGGGATGCCTTCGTCGTAATACGGACGGCTCGATAGTCGTGGATATCAATCGTTCGAACAAGGCAAACGGCTCCCAGGCGGGGTGCGCCGTCTGCACGTGGCGCTCGGTTGTGCTCGATGCAGATGGCGATCCATGCAATTTAGAGCTGCGCATCGACATCGCTTCGGTCGATGACTCGGCGAACGGAGCGAAGGTCGCCTTCGACGGTGCGTTTTTCGAGAAAGGAGGCGGTATATGTCTGGGCTGCGCCGCCGCGAATGCAGACGACACGCAGCCCACCCTCTCATTCACGGCATCGTTGCGGCTGACCAAAGCCGGCACCGATGCCATCGCGGCGGGAGAAGCGTCCCTGCTGTTCTACGCCGTCAGCACCAAAGACACAGATGCTCATTTCGAGAAGCCAGCCGGATCACTCAGCCTTACACGAGGGATAGAAGCAGGCCCTATTGAAATCGATGCCCACGCGCAAAGCAGGCAACGCATTCTTGCCGACCCGGCGCTTCTCGAAATGGAGTGGAACGGATCCGGAGCCATCGGAATTCTCCCCTCCGCGCTTGACGCCAAGACGCTCTCCTCAAACGACGAACCCATCAACGCAACCATACAAGAAGAGAGCGCGGACAAGGAAGCGGGTGCGGGCGACACGCCGTCGCCGACAAACAGCGTCCCAGCTTCTTTCGAAGCACCGAATGAGCCCGCTACCGATCAAAACGATCCCGAGCTCGCGGACAGCCTGGGGCTTGCTGATCCTCAAGAGATCGATGAAGGTAACTGCTGCGTGCTTGCCGCGCTCGACCACACGGAGGTCATCGACGCTGCGAACATCGAAGTTGCCGCCGCCAATCAGCCCGTCCGCAAGTCGGCCATCATCGCATTTCCTGAATCCATCGAAGTCGTCTTTTTGCCATCGGGCGAGGTCGTGGCCCCAACACTGCTCACCTTGTTGGGCGCCAAGAATACTCGAAACGAAATTAAAAAGGTCACGGTTGTCGACCCTGCAACCACCGCTAAACTGCGCCTATACGCCGTTGCCCCAGACGGAGACAAGACCTTGGAATTCGATGGCGACACACTCCTAGCCTGGCGACGTCTGGACATTATGCAAGACGTCTCGTATCAGATCGAACTCGAAGGGTTTGATCGTGCCCGCGATGCCAATATCATCGCCGCGGCTATTGAATCCCCGCAGCGGCTTATGACACTGCGCTTTGACTACTATCCCTATGTCCCGACAACCACCTGAGGCTTAAATACTGCGCATCATTCCTAATACCACTTATATAACGTATTAGATGAGTCGCGATGTGCCTCGCATTCCATTCTGCTACGATTGCCACGTTGGCATCAATACAGGAGGGCTCATGCCGGGCTTGGGAACAATCATCAACGTTGTCCTTTTAGTTGCGGGCGGTCTTTTGGGATTAGCGGGCGGTCGCTTTATCACACCGCGTATCCAAGACACGCTCATGAAAGCGTCGGGGCTGTGCGTCCTGTTTATCGGCCTTGGCGGCACCATGCAAAAGATGCTCCTTATCGATGGGAAGGCGCTGGCGACCACTGGTACCACCATGCTCATTGTCTCGTTCGCCCTCGGCTCGCTCATCGGCGAGGCCGTCAACTTGGAGGCCGCCATTGAGAACCTTGGCGAATGGCTCAAGCGCAAAACCGGCAGCGAGGGCGATAACGAGTTCACCAACGCTTTTGTCTCGACTTCACTCACCGTGTGTATCGGCGCCATGGCCATTGTGGGATCGATCCAGGACGGCCTGCTCGGCGACTGGTCAACGCTTGCCCTCAAAGGCGCACTGGACTGCATCATCGTCTGCACCATGACGGCCTCACTTGGTCGCGGCTGCATCTTTTCCGCCCTGCCCGTCGCCGTGTTCCAGGGGACGATCACGCTGTTTGCCGGTGCACTCTCCCCCATCATGACCACGGCAGCCCTCGACAGCCTTTCGCTCGTAGGCTCCATGCTCATCTTCTGCGTCGGCGTCAACCTCATCCGTCCTCAGACCTTCCGCACTGCCAATATGCTTCCCTCCGTCATCATCGCCGTCATCTACGCCCTCCTGTTCTAAATCTATCTACGCAGCGGTATCTCGAACATCTGTTTGATGCTGTGCTATGATATGAGGTCACCGTAGCTGTGTTCGAGAGGAGGAGCGGTGGCCGACCAGGACATCAAGATGCTCATCGAGCGCATTATGGCCGAGGCCCGGACCCATCAGTCCGCCCGCTTCTCAAACGAAATCTACGCAGACGAGCCGATTCTCAAGACCGGCCGACAGATGCAGAACTTCCTCCCCGACCAATACCGCAAGATGCGTGAGATATCGCGTTGGCAAGAAGACCCAAAGGGCGGGGCGGGCCGTTGGCTTTCGGAAGCCGAGCTTTTCTACCGCCAAGGCCTGCTGATGGCCGACTTTGAGGACGACTGTCCCTACAACGGCACCTTTAAGTCGTACTTTCCCACCTACAACGCCATGAGCGACCGGCAGTTGCGCGGCTACTTTACCTGGCGTGCCCAAGTGCGCCGTGGGAATATCGAGGAGACATCGACCTCGTTTGCCTTTCTGTATCTCTATGAGTTGATTTGCGGCATTGGCGTAGATGACCCGCTCGATGGTTTTAACAAGATCAAGGCTTTTTGGGATGTCTATCACGCCTTCGAGCCCGGCATCGACCGGTTTGCGCGCGTGTGGCTGCAGGACTACGCCGTGTTCCACAGGCTCGACCCCAAGCTGCTTCGTGACTCTAAAACCGTCATGTTCGATAACGCCCTTATCGAGCTGCGGCGCGCGGCACGAGACCTTGTACCAGCACCGGCACCGTCCGGCCAGCCCCCTAAGCGTCGCAAAACCTCCGAGCCCACGCTCCCCCTTCCGCCCGATGAGGTGCGCGAGGAACGACTCATGGCCGCTATCAATGCCCTCTCCACGTATAACCTAAGTAACTCGCGGCTCGACCGCAGCCACCACCGCGATCTGCGCCACGTGGCGTGCGCCGTGTATGTCCGCATGGCGCGCTACTATGACACGCACCGAAAGACCGGCATCGTGGCGAGTTTATTTGGGGAGGAGACGGCCATGCCCTACACCATGTTTGCCTCGGCCGTATTCTTTGCGCCCGAGCGCCACGAGGACTGCGAATATCGCCTAGATCCTATCCATATCTACCGTTGCCAAAACGGCTTTTGGGAATGCATGCGCATCCACGGTAGTAGGCAAAAGAGCAGCAAGCTCGGTGAAATGATGCGCGCCTGCGACCAACGCCTGCGCCTGGCGCTGGACCCCGCCCATCCCCTTAAGGAAGAAAAGGTCCCCAAATATCTGGCCAAGATTATCGATGACGAGATTGTGGCATGGCTTTCGTGGGACGCCGCACACCAGCCCGTCAAGATCGATATCGATCTGAGTCAGCTGGGGCACATTCGGAGCGCCGCCGCGCAAACGCGCGAGGCGCTTTTGATCGACGAGGAGCGCGAGGACGGAATGATCGCAGAGGTCGATACGGCAGGCTCCGAACGGTCGAAAGCCGAGCCCGTGGCAGACGCGACGGTCGAGGCGGTCGCGGCACCCATTCGGCAGGACGAGGCCGACGAGCCAACCATTTCCACCGAACAGTTTGGTGTTGTGGCGCCGCTTCTTGTGCCGACGCCCGCGTTTACAGCTGCTGCGCCCGTTGACGCCACGAACGAACTCGCGCCTGTTGCAGACGCCTATCTCCGCGCGCTGCTCGAGCACAATGCAGTACAGGCGGAATCGGCGGTAGCGCAATCGGAGCAGAGCGAGGACATGCTCGTCGATACCATCAACGAGGCGCTCTTTGATCTGGTGGGCGACACCGTAATTGAATTTAGCGCGGCAGGACCGCAGATTATTGAGGACTACGAAGCAGACGTGAGAGGATACCTAGACCATGAGTGATACCGCATCCGCAGCACCCCGCGTGCCCAAGCGCGTCGCCGCCGTCATTCTCAACTCGCTCAAGGGCGGCGTGGTCCCGCGCATCGGCCTTCCCTACATCACCGTAGGACGCGAGGTCGAGATCCGCGCCCTGCTCACCGATCTTAGCCTCATCGCCGACGGTGGCGCGAGCTTCCGCTTTCTGGTCGGTCGCTACGGCGCCGGCAAGAGCTTTTTACTCCAAACCATCCGCACGCACGCCATGGGCGAGGGGTTCGTCGTCGCCGATGCCGATCTATCCCCTGAGCGCCGTCTCCAGGGCGGTCAGGGACAGGGCCTTGCCACCTACCGCGAGCTCATCCGCAATATATCGACTAAAACGCGCCCCGAGGGCGGTGCGCTCAACCTTATCCTGGATCGTTGGGTCGCCTCGTGTGCCGACGTCGACGAGTCGGTCGTCAATGCCCAACTAGCCCCGCTCGAGGAGATGGTCCACGGCTTCGACTTCACCCGCATGCTTCGCCGCTATCGCGCGGCCGTATCCGAGGGCGACGAAGAGGCCATGAGCCGCGTGACCAAATGGATCCGCGGCGAATACCGCACCAAGAGCGAGGCTCGCGCCGAGCTGGGCTCCTCAACCATCATCAGCGATGACGACTGGTACGACTACGTCAAACTCATCGCGCGTTTTTTGGTTTGCAGCGGCTACAAAGGCATGCTGGTGCTCATTGACGAGCTCGTGAATCTGTATAAGATTCCCAACGCCATCACGCGCCAGTACAACTACGAGAAAATCCTGACCATGTACAACGACACACTTCAGGGCAAGGCGCAGTACCTGGGCATGATCATGGGTGGCACGCCGACCTCCATCGAGGACCGCCGCCGCGGTGTGTTTTCCTACGAGGCCCTACGCAGCCGACTCGCCCAGGGCCGCTTTGCACGCGAGGACCTTAAGGACATGCTCGCGCCCATCATCCGCCTGCAGCCACTCACCTATGAGGAGCTGCTGGTGCTCATCGAAAAACTCATGCAGATCCATGCCGGCTACTTTGGCTGGACGCCCACGCTTACCGAGAACGACCTGGTGGACTTCCTCAAGATTGAGTTCGGTCGCGTGGGAGCCGATACGCACCTGACGCCGCGTGAAGTCATTCGTGACTTTATCGAGTTGCTCGATATCCTGTGTCAGAACCCCGACGCTAGCGTAGCCGAGTTGCTGCAAAGCGTCGGTGGCGATACTCTCGCGCCAGCCGGCGAATCGCCCGCGTCATCCGATGCGCGCAACTTCGCCGAGTTCACCATCTAACCTGCCAAAAAGGGACAGGTTTATTTTGGCAGGTTTTATCTGGGCAAATGCCGATATTGCAATTCGACGACCCATTGCCCGTTGCGTTTGATAACCCGTTGTTGAAAGGAGGCCCCGTGAACGCCTTTGACCGCTACGCCCCGTTTATCCAGGACTTCATCTACTCCCACGATTGGGAGAGCTTACGCTCTATCCAGGTTGCAGCAGCAGACGCCATCTTTAACACGCAAGACAACGTGCTCCTGACGGCATCCACAGCGTCCGGCAAAACCGAGGCGGCCTTCTTTCCCATCCTGACCGAGTTTTGGGAAAACCCGCCCACAAGCGTAGGCGCCCTCTACATTGGTCCCCTCAAAGCACTCATCAATGATCAGTTCGTCCGCCTCAACGACCTGTGTGAAGAGGCCGATATCCCCGTCTGGCACTGGCATGGCGACGTCTCGCAGTCGCACAAGGCAAAGCTCATTAAAAAGCCGAGCGGCATCTTGCAGATTACGCCCGAATCGCTCGAGGCGCTCCTGATCCATAAGCACATGGCGATCCCGCGCATGTTTTGCGACCTGCGCTATGTGGTCATCGACGAGGTTCACTCGCTTATGCGTGGCGACCGCGGCGGGCAGACGCTCTGCCTTATCGAGCGCCTCTCGCGCATGGCAGGTGTGCAGCCCCGACGCATTGGCCTTTCGGCTACCATCGGCGACCCCGAGCGCACGGGCGCCTTTCTCTCGCAGGGAACGGGACGCAGCTGCGTTATCCCCCGTTTTGAGGAACCGCGTCGCGTGTGGCGCATCTCCATGGAGCACTTCTACAACTCGGGCCCCCAGGCGCAGCAGCGAGGATTCGAGAGTGCTGGTCCCCAAGAGGCCGAGGTGCTTGCGTGCGAGCGCATCGAGGCGGCAGCGTCCACGGCACTGCCCGCCGGCACCCAAGACAGACGTCACAGCGGACAGCTCACGCAGGAGGAGCGCCGTCAGCGTCGCGAACAGGCACGGGGCAAGGTTACCTCCAGGGATCGTCGCACTTCCTCGGCCCCCGAGGGCGAAGTCGATATCCCGCGGGCGACCGAGCAGGCGCTTCTCAACCCCACCGACACCGCGCCCGAAAACGCCGACCCCGGCATGGGCTACATCTTTGAACATACGCGCGGCCGCAAGTGCCTGGTCTTTGCCAACTCGCGCGAGGAGGCAGAGGCCGTATGCTCCATGCTGCGCAGCTACTGCGAGAGCCGACACGAGCCCGACCGCTTTCTCATCCACCACGGCAATCTTTCGGCATCGCTGCGCGAGACCGCCGAGGAGCTGATGCGTGACGAGGAGCAGGCACAGACAACCGTCACCACTTCCACACTGGAGCTCGGCATCGATATCGGTCGTCTGGAGCGCGCGTTCCAGATCGATGCACCGTTTACCGTCAGCTCCTTTTTGCAGCGCATGGGCCGCACAGGACGCCGCGATCTTCCACCCGAGATGTGGTTTGTCATGCGCGAGGAAGAGCCCGAGCCGCGCACGATGATGCCCGAGACCATTCCGTGGAAGCTCCTGCAGGGCATCGCGCTCGTACAACTCTATCGTGAGGAAAAGTGGGTCGAGCCACCCGAGCTCGATCGACTCCCCTATAGTCTGCTCTATCACCAGACCATGTCGACACTTGCCAGCACCGGTGAGCTCACGCCGGCAGAACTTGCCCAGCGTGTGCTCACGCTCAGCTATTTTCACCGCATCTCGGCCGATGACTATCGCGTCTTGCTCCGTCACCTCATTACCATCGACCATATTCAGATCACCGAGGGCGGCGGGCTCATCGTAGGTCTCGCAGGCGAGCGCATCATTAACAACTTTAAGTTCTACGCCGTGTTTCAGGAAAACGAGGAGTTCACCGTTCGCAACGAGTCGGCCGAATTGGGCACGATCGTCAATCCGCCACCGCCCGGTGAGCGCATCGCCATCGCCGGACACTGCTGGATTGTCGAGGAAGTGGACTGGAAGCGTCATACCGTCTTTGCCACACAGGTCAAAGGTCGCGTGCCGGCCTACTTTGGCGACTGCCCCGGCGACATTAATACACACGTACTCGAGCGTATGCGCAAAGCGCTTAACGAGCACGCGGCATATCCGTACCTCATGGGTAACGCGAGAGCCCGCTTGGCGCAGGCTCGTCATACGGCCGAGATTTCGGGCGCAGGAACCAAGCCGCTCATCAACCTGGGCGGCGATACCTGGGCGTTCTTCCCCTGGCTGGGCAGCTACGCCTTTTTGGCGCTCGAGCGCATGCTCAAGATTAAATGTGCCGCTGAGCTGGGCCTTCGCGGACTCGACCCGTCGCGACCGTACTATATGCAGTTTAAGATGAAGGCCGACGAGGAGACGTTCTTTGAGGTGCTCGCCGCCGAGGCCGAGAAGGACTTCGATCCCATTGAGCTCGTCTATCCCGGCGAGGTGCCTTACTTTGATCGTTACGACGAATTTGTTCCCGAGGAACTCGTGCGCAAGGGCTTTGCCGAAGGCGTACTCGATATCGAGGGCATGAAGCAGCGCATCCGCAGCTGGACCAGCTAATTTGGGACGGGGCTCTTTTAGCTATCCCTGCCGTTAATCAGCCAAACCGTTCGCGATACCTGCCGGGGTAGCTAAAAAGCCCAAAAAGACTGGTCGAAAGAGGCCCGCCCCGAATAGGCTAGTCGCGGAGGGCCGCGCCGAAGAAGTCGGCATCGAAGGGCACGGCTTCGGCAAAGGTGTAGTCACCGTCGCTGGCAATGAGCAGGTAGTTCTCTTCGCCGCCAAATTCCGCGTCGCCGCAGGGAACCACCCAAGCATGCGCAAACACCTCGAGCGCCGTGGCAACGCAATCGCGCAGGAACGTCACATCGCTCCCCTCATTTGCACTCACGATATTGGCAGCATAGATACCGCCGGGGTTCAGGCTGCCCCGCACCAAACGCAGCGCCTCAATCGTCGCCAGCTCGCGCACGGGTTCGGCACCGCCAAAGCAATCGCTCACGACGACATCGTAGCGACGATGCCCCACGCTCGTCACGCCCAGATACGAGCGAGCCTCGGCGGTAATCACCCGCAAGCGGTCGCCCACCGTGCGCTCCAGCTCGTCCAGATAGAACCAACGACGTGCCAGACGCGTAATCTCGGCGTCGTACTCAATGACGTCCATGCGCAAGTTCTCGTGCGACATCAGCGCAAACTTGGGATAGGCAAACCCGCCGCCGCCCAGCATAAGCATGCGGTCGATGCCATGACCGCAAGCATCGCGCATGGCATCCTCGGCCTCAAACACATCGTCAAACGCACGATAGTACGCAAAGACGGGCTCTGCCCAACGCTCGCCAACATAGGTCGCGCTTTGGTACACGCCGCCTTGCACCAACACGCGGACTTCGTCGCCGTTCTCATCGTGCACGCGCTTCACGCGCGCCAGCCCATTGCGGGTCCTCGCGACCTGCAGACAGGCAGCGCGAACAGCAACGGCGGCCGCACCGAGCGCCGCGGCTCCCAGAGCAACGCCGGCAACGACACCGGCAGAAACACTCGGCTTGTTCATCTAGAGCTCCTTTTGCAGATAGAGTCCATGATCATAAAAACCCAAATGGCGATAGTACTCACGCGTGCCAATCGCGCTAATCACGTTGATGCGCGCATAGCCCGCATCCCGAGCAATTTCGCACGCGCGCTCCACCAGTGAGCGCCCCAATCCATGATGCTGAGCCGCCTGGCCTTGATCGCCCACGCGCGCGGCCATACCATACACGTGCACCTCACGAATCATCGCCTCGTCCGGCGTCGTCGGCAACTCGTCCGCATGCGCGGCAACAAATGCGCGGTCGGGCAGCGACAAGCGCAAAAAGCCCGCGATCTTGCCCTGCGGCGTTACCCACTGCAAAAAGCGCTCATGCGTCACCGGCGTCTCGTACGCCACCTCCTCGTTAAGGGTCAACTCGCCCAGGTCGGTGCCCGCCGTGCTAATCTCGCGATACCGAATCTCGCGCACCTTGGCGCCCTTGCCCTGCGCCGCCAGGCGATTCTCGACCAGCTGGCGAAGGTTGGGCTTCTTGTTGCCCACCATAATGTCGTCGGAACTAAAGTCGCGAATCATACGGCTAATGCGGCAGAACGCCGGCGTCACCACGATGTCATCGGCCAACACATCGAGCAGCTCGTCCTCGGTATAGGGGCGCCACTCGCCACGCTCATAGCAGCCCACCAGACGCGAGCCCTCAATGAGCGCACACGGGTAGACCTTGACCTCGTCGGGCATAAGGGCGCCCTCGGTCATAAAGCGCTCGTAGTCGCGCTTGTCCCCCACGGGCGTGGCGCCCAGCAAGTTGAGCATAAAATGCGCGTGGATCTTAAAGCCAAAGAGGCGCACGAGCGAAAACGCTCGCTCAATCTGCGCCACAGCAATGCGGCGCTCGTTGATATCGAGCAGATGCTGGTCGAGGCTCTGGATGCCCACCTGAATCTTGGTGCAGCCCAGGCGGCGGATGAGCGTGAGCGCCTGCGACGTCACGGCATCGGGGCGCGTCTCGATAACGAGTCCCACCACGCGATGCTTCGCCGTCTCGTTGATGCGCTGCTGCCGCTCAAGCTCCTCCATCGTTGCCGTCTGCCACTCGGCAACCCGGCCCCACGGCGTGCCGGGGCCATAGAGCTTTCGCACCGCGCGGTTATAGCCACCCACGGCAGCATCCACACGCCCTTGCTCGCCGGCAACACCGGCGGCAAGCTCAGCCTCATCGGTCGCAATGCCGGCAGTCCTATAGCGCTCGCGACGCACCGCCACCACCGGCGGCAGGGCATCGGCGGGAGCGTCATCGAGCAGGCGCCCCGCCTCGGCACGGCTGATGCCCGGACGCGCCAACATGGGGTTGGCTGCCACGCCGGCCACGGCATCGTCATTGAGCGCACGGAAAAGCTCCGACACAAACCATGTTTGATACCCTTGC
This sequence comes from Collinsella sp. AM10-26, assembly GCF_003472525.1. Classification (NCBI taxonomy): domain Bacteria; kingdom Bacillati; phylum Actinomycetota; class Coriobacteriia; order Coriobacteriales; family Coriobacteriaceae; genus Collinsella; species Collinsella sp. AM10-26. The sequence goes on along the minus strand of NZ_QRMC01000003.1, from coordinate 51,208 downwards.
GGATAGTCGCTCCAAGTACCGCCAAGTACGATGAGCTCGATCTTGTCGGTCGCATGCCCCATTTGCGAAAGCGCGGTCAGACGAGCGCTCACCTGCAGATACGGATCAAAGCAGTTTTGCTCCGCACGGGCGCACGCCGGCTCGGCGTGCAGATAGCTTTTGGGCATGCGCAGGTCGTTGGGGCAAAACAGGCAATCGCCCGAGCACGGCCACGGCTTGGTGATGACGGTAATGGTCGCCACGCCCGAAGCCGTGCGGCGCGGCTTCATACGCAACACCTGCAGCAGCTGACGTTCCAGCTCGGCATCGATGTTCCACCCAGCCCAACGAGCCGGCTCCTCACGTTTTACCCGCTGGTAGAACGGCAGCAGACGGCGCTTGGCCAGGTCACGTTTGTCGGCACCCTCGCGGCGCGCCTCGGCATGTATCAGTTTGACGAGCGCTTTGTCGTCCACGGTCTCGCCGCGACGCAGAGCCTCGAGTATGTTCAAGATAATCTGTTCCATGCCCCCATTGTAAAGGCAAAGGCGCCGAAGCCGATCTCGGCTTCGGCGCCTTCATCAAACAGCGCGTATAAGCATCTATGTTTGCGGACTTAGCCCGCCGTCGTCATTCCGGATTGAACGACATGTCGCCCGAACCAACCGCAAAGCGATACGTGGCGGACTTATCGCCATTCTCGAACTCGAGGCTCGAAATCGCCTCGTCGTCGTAGCTATCCGGAAGGAAATCGCTCTCGAAGTCACCGCTACCCAGAGTAAGGCTCGCCGTAAAGCCCGTAGAGTTCGGAACCGTTACCTCCACATCGCCCGAGTCCACGCTTACGTTCATCGACTTCGCGGGGGCCTGGTAGAGCTCGAACGTCACATCACCCGAACCGACCTCAGCACTGAGCGCATCAGTCACGCTGCCTGTAAACTCTACATCTCCCGCACCCAGGAAAAGGTCAAAACCATCACAGATGACACCGGCAATCTGCAAATCACCCGAGCCCACGTGCGCGTTGATCCCCTTCAGATGTTCGGCAACACGGCGCGGCAGCTCAACCGTAACCGAGCGATCGATTGCCTTACCGTCATCACTTCCAAACTGGGAAACCTTGAGCGTCGAGTCCTCGACGGATGCGATGTTTTGCGCCGCGGCCTTGGAGGCATCCATACCCTTGGCAACGCGCCCCCGCTCGATAACGCGAGCCTTGTTGCCATCAACAACCTTGACGTCCACCGAAGCCGCATTGATATCGAAATCGAGGTAGCGGAACATATCGGCATCAAAAGTCGTACTCGAAAGCTGCTGAGGCTGAGCGGAATAGTTACCGTCATCCAAAAGATCGCCCTCGCGCACCACATCGTCCCTACCGGACAAGCTGGATACAACATCGTCGAGATCCCACGGGCCATCAAAATGAATCAATGTCCGCGAAACGCCAAATACAAGCCCAACAATAAGCACAAACGCTCCGATGCCAACGCCCAGACGCACCTTAGATTCATGCGAGAGTTTCATTATTCATCACCTTCTTTGGCGCTCGGATCAGCGGGGGTCGCGGTAGCCACGTCGGTATCAACCGCAGGGGAATCATCCTGAGCCCTGGCTGCCACCGGCGCCGGACCAACCTGAATATCCCCGCGCGCCCAATCACCATCGAGCGCACGCGCCACCCAGTGATAGATGGGAATCGTAAAGAAGATCAGCGCGGCAAAGGGACCGGCGCCAAACAGGAACATCAGCAAAAAGAACAGCATCCAGCACACAGCCCAATACGGGAACGACTGGAACGGTCCTTTCACCGGAGTCGGATTGACCGCACCGGCGTTCGTCGCTTGCGCCGTCGCGGCGTTAGCCGCCTGCGCGCTCCAGCTTGCAGCCTGCGCCGCCTTAGCCGCGGCATCACTCGCCTGCGTTGCGGCCTCGGTAGCGCGTGCCGCCGCCTCGTGGGTACGGGCTCGCTCCGCCGCCTCGGCCTCGCGCTGGCGGGCGCGGTCCTCATTCTCAAACTCGATATCGTCCTCGATCTCGTCGCTCGGATTGAGCAGCTCGTCCAGACTCACACCATAGAGCTTGGCGAGCGAGATCAGGTTCTCGGTATCGGGCGAGCTCTCCGCGCGTTCCCATTTACTGACCGCCTGGCGCGACAGTCCCAGCTTTCGCGCCAATCCCTCTTGGCTAAAGCCCTTGCTGCGGCGAAGGTCGGCGAGCCGCTGCGCAGTTTCTACATTCATGGTTCCTCCTATGCGATGCCAGCCGTGCCGCCGGACCGTTTTTTCTTAAGGCGCCTTGCACAGTTAAAAATCTATCCGCCACCGCCAAAAGCATGCCACCTATTCTAGTGAGATTTTTGACAACCGACGGTTGCGGGCACATATGAGCTGCGAAAATGCGTCCAAACAAAGCAATGGCCCGCAGCTCGGTTGTCCCCGTTGCGGCGTTAACGGTAGTATGGTCGTACTGTTTATTCCGCACCGCCAACGGAGGGAGTTCCGCGCCGTGAACCGCGATTTCGCCTCATCGCTCATCAAGCTCAACAATACGTTCTATCGCGAGCACTCCGCCTCTTTTTCCGATACGCGCCAGGCCCCGTGGCCCGGCTGGGTGCGCACTATGGACATCGCGCTCGGGCAGCTCGACGTCGCCACGATCGAGCATCCCGTCCGCGTCTTCGATCTCGCCTGCGGCAATATGCGATTCGAGAACTTTGCCGCCGGCGGCACACTTGCCGCCAAAGGCGTCGACGGCACGAGTCCCTCGGCAGACGCCAGCTGCCCGCTTGAGTTCTATGGCGTCGACTCGTGCCAAGACCTGGCCATCGATGCTCATGGCCACGCCCTGCGCATCCCCAACCTGCACTTCCAGGAACTCGACGTGCTCGATGCCCTCATGAAGCTCAACCCCGCCGAGACACCCGACGCGCTTTTCGACGCCCCGCTCGCCGACATCTCGGTCTGCTTTGGCTTTATGCACCACGTGCCGTCGTGCGAGTATCGCGTGCGCGTGCTCGACGCCCTGGTGCGCCAGACGCGCCCGGGCGGTATCATCGCCATCAGCTTTTGGGAGTTTATGAACGACGAGCGTATGGCACGCAAAGCCGTTCGCGCCGAGGCCCGCGCTGAGCTCACCCCGCCGTTTGAGGACTACGATTCCGCGCAGTTCGAAGCCGGCGACCACCTCATTGGATGGCAAAACGACCGCCATGCCTACCGCTATTGCCACCACTTTGACGATCAGCAGATCACCGACCTGGTGCGCGGCGTTCGTACGTTCTACAAGAGTGGCGAGGTTCCCGTACGCGAGCTCGAGCGTTTCCACGCCGACGGTCGCAGCGGCGAGCTCAACCGCTATGTGATCCTCAAGCGCCTGTAGGCATCGGCGACCCGCCGCCGAGTCGCGCCGCAACTTCCGGGCAAACCATGCCCACCTTTTCCAGCCCGTTGACCGAACGCGCAGTCATGCGTTCCATGCGTATAACCAAGGAGCCTCATGGGAGCCGTCCACGTTCGCACGCCTAAGAACTTTGTGCTCGAAGAGCGCCTGGAGCGCTACGCCGATGCGATTGAGACGAACCCCGAGGCCTATGCCGGGAATTGGGGCGAAGCCTGCGCGCCAGCCGGCGGCCTGTCCTTTACCCGCCTTCATCTGGATCTAGGCTGCGGCAAAGGCACCTATCTGGTTGAGCGAGCTCGCCGTGAACCCGACACGCTCTTTGTCGGTATGGACCAGGAGCCCATCTGCATCGCCTATGCCGCACAGAAAATCTGCGAGCAGGGGCTGCCCAACGCGCTCGTACTCCCGCGCGGAGCTGCAGCGTTGCCCGCGCTGTTTGCCGCAGGCGAGCTCGATGCCATCACCATCAACTTTCCCACGCCGCAGCCCAAAGCCAAGTACGCCAAAAAGCGGCTCGTCCATGTCGACCATCTGATGCTCTACCGCCCGCTCCTTGCAGCCGGCGCCACCGTCACGCTGCGCACCGACAGCAAACCGCTGCGCGACTATGCCCTGGGGCAGATTGCCGCGGCCGGTTACGACACGCTTTGGGTAAGTGACGACGTCCGCCGCGACCATCCCGAGTATCCCGAGACCGAATATGAGTGCCGCACGCGCGAGATGGGTGCCGTTGTCTACGGCATTTGCGCCACACCCGGCGCACAGCCCAGTGACGATGAGCTCACGGCGGGGCGCATGCAGGAGCAAAGTCTTGCCTGCTACCTGCCCGACGACCTTAATGAGCTCACGTACGTGCCCCTGGGCATGGAAGAGGCCGTCGAGAATTTTAAAAACCGCGCCCGCAAGGGCAAGAAGCGCCTGCCGCAAGAGTCCTAGGGGCTTTTGGCAGTCGCGGCGCCGGTAGCCAAACGCAAATAGGCGCCGACGAACGACCCTCAAACCTAAGTGAGTAGACTTTTTTGCAATAGCCAAGCACAACCCGCATAACGAAAACTAAAACCGCAGGTAGAGCCCTTGCGCAAAAGCCATGTGCTCGCGATATCGCAAAAAGTCTACTCACTTAGCTGGCGACTGCACCAAACGGCTGGGCAGAACGCCCATTTCCTGCATTTTCTTGCCTGCGAACGCATCGATGCGACGCTACGCCATAATAGTTGGCGGACAAACGCGAGAGAAAGCAACCACATGGCACAGACCACAACAGATACCGCCGCCAGCACCGTCTCCGGCGCCGGCGCTGCCAGCTCATTCTCGGGCGGCACGGGAACCGAGGCAGAGTTCGGCTCGCTCGGCGCGCTCTCCCCCACTTGGTGGGAGCCCGAGGATGGCAGCGAGCCCGAACCGTGGCTCACGCCCGATCAGGCCTTCGAGCGCTTCTTTGAATGGACGAGCGACCGCGGCATTGAGCTGTGGGGCCACCAGGAAGAGGCCCTCATGGACCTGGCCGCCGGCGATCACGTCATCTTAGGCACGCCGACCGGCTCGGGTAAGTCACTTGTCGCGCTGGGCATGCTCTTTATGGGCATGGCGCAGGGCAAGCGCTGTTATTACACGGCCCCCATCAAGGCCCTGGTCAGCGAAAAGTTTTTCGACCTGGTGCAGGTGCTCGGCCGCGATAACGTAGGCATGATCACCGGCGACACGCACATCAACACCAAGGCGCCCGTCATCTGCTGCACGGCAGAGATCCTGGCCAACGACGCACTGCGCGAGGGCGAAGATGCCGATGTGGGCTGCGTAGCCATGGACGAGTTCCACTACTTTACCGACCCCGATCGTGGTTGGGCCTGGCAGGTGCCGCTGCTCACCCTGCCCCACACGCAGTTTATGCTCATGAGCGCCACGCTCGGCGATGTCACCGCCATCGCCGCCTCACTCGAGGAGCACACCAGCGCTGCTTGCGACTTGGTCGTCGATGCCCCGCGCCCTGTTCCGCTGAGCTACGACTATGTAACGACCTCCCTCGAGGGCACGGTCGAGCTCGCCATGCGCCGCGGCGAGGCCCCGCTCTATATCGTGCACTTTAGCCAGGATGCCGCACTTGCGACGGCGCAATCCCTCGCCAACTTTGGTATTGCCAGCAAGGAGCAGCGCGAGGCCATCAAGGAGGCGGCCAAGGGCACGAGCTTCTCGACGGCCTTTGGCAAGATTCTTAAGCGCTTGCTCGGATGCGGCGTCGGCGTGCACCATGCTGGCATGTTGCCGCGCTATCGTCTGCTGGTCGAGCGCTTGGCACAACAGGGCCTGTTGCCCGTCATCTGCGGCACCGATACGCTCGGCGTCGGCATCAACGTGCCCATCCATACCGTGGTGCTCACCGCGCTCACCAAGTTCGACGGCTACAAGATGCGTCGTCTGCGCGCCCGTGAGTTTCATCAGATTGCCGGCCGCGCCGGCCGCTCGGGCTTCGATACCGAGGGCATGGTGATTGCCGAGGCACCTGAGCACGAGATTGAAAACGCCAAGCTCATGGCAAAGGCGGGCGACGATCCCAAGAAGCTTCGCAAGATTAAAAAGAAGAAGGCGCCCGAGGGCTTTGTCACCTGGAACAAGCAGACCTTTGAGCGCTTGATCGAGACGCAGCCCGAGACACTCAAGCCGCGCCTGCGCATCACACACTCCATGGTGATTAGCGTGGTCGAGCAGGGCGGCGATGCCCGCGCCCGCGTACACGACCTCATCGAGACGAGCCTGCAGACTCCCGAGGAAAAGGCTAAGCTCGAGGTTCGCGCCGACGAAATCTTCGCCACGCTCATCGATTCCGGCGTCGTCGTTCGTACCGAGGTGCCGCCCGCACCCAACGCCCCGGCCGACGCCACGCCAGACATCGACTATGCGCTGACGGTCGATCTGCCCGAGGACTTCGCGCTCGATCAACCGCTCTCGCCATTTTTGCTTGCCGCGCTGGAGCTGCTCGACCCCGAGAGCGAGACCTATACCATGGATCTCATCAGCATGGTCGAGGCCACACTCGAAGACCCTAAGCAGGTGCTCCGCGCCCAGGAGCGTGCCGCGCGCGACCGCGCTATGGCCGAGATGAAGGCCGACGGCGTCGAATATGAGGAACGCCTAGAGCGCATTCAGGACGTCACGTACGAAAAGCCGCTCGAGGAGCTGCTCGATGCCGCCTTTGACAAGTACTGCCAGGAAGTGCCCTGGGCAAACGACTACCAGCTCTCGCCCAAGAGCGTCCTGCGCGACATGTTGGAGAGCGCGAGCGACTTTAAGGGCTATATCCAAAAGCTCGGAATCGCCCGCTCCGAGGGCATTTTGCTGCGCTACCTGGCAGAGGCCTACCGCTCGCTCGACCGCACCGTACCCATCGAGAAGCGCGACGAGCGCCTGCGCGACATTATCTCGTGGCTGGGCTTTGTGGTGCGCTCGGTGGACTCGAGCCTGGTGGACGAGTGGGAAAACGCCGGCAACCCGGCGGCACTCGACGCTGCGCCGCCGCAAGGCATCGACGAGGTCGTGGCGGACCGCCGCGGCTGCACGCTACTGGTGCGCAACGCCCTCTTCCGCCGCGTGACCCTTGCCGCCCGCGGGCACGTGCGCGACCTGGGTGAGCTCGACGACGACTGGGGCATGAGCGAAATCCGTTGGCAAAAAGCGCTCGATGCCTACCATGAGCAGCACGAGGAGATTCTCACCAACGGCGACGCGCGCAGCGCCGCAATGTTTTCCATCGATGAATCCGACGAGAAGACCGCGCACGTGTGGCACGTGCACCAGATCTTTGCCGACGAGGACGGCGACCACGACTTTGGCATCATGGGCGATGTCGACCTGGATGCCACGCAAGACGGCGGCGAGGTCATCTTCAAAAACTACCGCGTCGGCTTTATCGAGGACTTGCTCGAAGAGTAGCCGTACATACTGGAACGAAATGAAGCGGGGCCGCTGGCAACATCGCCAGCGGCCCCGCTTTTGCGCTATCGACTATGCCCTACTCGGCATCCTCAACCTCATACGAATCCGCCTCGGCCGGCTCATTGCTTGACTCTGGCGCAGCCTCGCGCGCCTCGTCAAACGCTGTCTTCATGGTCTTGTTGCCCCATGTGAGCTTGCGAATGGTAAGCTCATCGGCCTTGTTGTGGGCCAAGCGTAGGTTCTCGGTGCTGCGGCGCAAGTCGTCCTTGGTCTTCTCGAGCTGCTTAATGGCGGCATCGATCTCCTTGATTGCCGACTCGAATTGCTTGCTCGCCAGGTTGTAGTTGCGCGAGAAGCCATCCTTGAACTTCTCCATCTTGGCTTCGAAGTTCGTGACATCGATATTCTGCTGTTTGTACTCCGCCAGTTCCTGCTTATAGCGAAGCGAACCCATAGCGGCGTTGCGCAGCAGCGTAATCATGGGAATGAAAAACTGTGGGCGGATCACGTACATCTTCTCGTAGCGATAGCTCACGTCCACGATTCCTGCGTTATAAAGCTCGCTCTCGGGCTCGAGCAACGTGCAGAGCACCGCGTACTCACAGCCTTTCTGGCGACGATCGTGGTCGAGCTTCTTAAAGAAGTCCTCGTTCTTATGCTTGGTCGCGGTCTCGTCGTTCTCGTTTTTCATCTCGAACATAATCGAAATGATCTCGTTGCCGCTCGCGTCACACTCACGGAAGATAAAGTCGCCCTTGGTGCCCTCGGACGCATCGTTGTCTTTCTCGAAGTACGCGTTGGGAAACGCCGTCATGCGTAGGCGGTTAAACTCGGTCTCGCAGTGCTGCTCGAGCGACTCGCCCACCATCTTGGTGGACAGGCGGACCTTCATGTCCTTAAGGCGCTCAATCTCTTCATCCTTATAGCGAATCAGTTCCTCGTTCGCGCGCTTGGTCTGCGCAAGTTCGAGCTCGTGTGCCGCCTTGGCCTGCTCCTCGCGCGAATCGCGCACCGCCAGCTCGCTCGTCAGCTTGGCACGCGCCTCGTCGCGCTCTCGCTCCGCCGCGGCAACCGCCTCCGACAGGTTCATTTTTGCTGTCAGCTCCTGCTCGCGCAGCTGGGCGCGCAGGCCCTCAGCCTCCTGCTCAGACTGAGCCTTTGCGGCGGAAAACTTCTCCTGCACCTTCGCCTGATAGTCAGCAAATGTGCGTTCAGCCTCGCTGCGAGCAGTATCAAGCGCGCGCTGCGACTCGGCCGCGGCCGCGGCAAGCGCCATCTCCTGGGCCTTGTCCGCCGCGGCAAGCTTGGCCTGCAGCTCGGCAATCTGCGCATCGCGTGCGGCCAGATCGCTTTGAGCAGCGTTACGCACCGCCGACTCGGCAAGCTTGGCTTCGTCATCCTTACGTCCCAGCTGTGCGCGCAAGCTGTCGATTTCGCGCTGGAGCTCGGCGTTCTCCTTTTGAGCATCGGCGCGGGCCTCTACCGCCGCGCGCTGGCTTGCGCTCTCGCGCTCTGCAGCAGCGCCCTCGAGCTTGGCGCGCAGCTCGGCAAGTTCGGCATCGCGCTTGGCGACCTCTTGCGCCAGCTGTTGAGCTGCGGCATTCTTCTGCTCGACAAGCTGGGCGTTACGTTGGGACTCCGCCTTTTGCAAAGCGGCCGCCGAACGCGAGCGCTCAAGCTCCAGCGCCCGCTCGCCCTCGCGCTGGACCGCCTTCACACGCTCATCCAGGTCGTGCGAGAACTCGGTATCGCGCACCTGCTTGACGATATCCGCATAGCCGGACGCATCGACCTTAAAAACTTCGCCGCAATGCGGGCACTTAATCTCGTTCATGGCAGCTCCTCGATGGACGCAAATTTCAACCGCTTACACTCTACCGCGCTGCACGGACAAAAAAGACGCCGCCGCCATAATGGCAACAGCGCCAGAACCACCACAAAGGTGCCTGTCCCCTTTGTGGTGGCATGGGTCACTACAGGTCGCGATAGTCGACCAGGCGAAGATCAGGTTGAGACCCGAGCCAAGCGCGCAGCTCAGGGTCGATCAGCGCGTCGACTTCCTTGGTACGATCGGTCGTAAGCGAGCTGTTCTCGAGGATAAACCGATCGAGATAGCCCGGGTGGCACACAAAGACGACCGTCTCGCCGTCGGATATCTCGCGAACCGTCTGCATAATCGAGTCCTTGGGTTCGTAGCCCGGCTCCATCGAATGCATCACCATGCGCAGGTCGGTATCTCCGCAATGCACCACCGCCGTGGGGTCGAAGCTTGCCTTTTGCTCCTTAAGGCCCAGCTCCTGGGCAACCGCCGAGATCGCTCGGTTAAGGTTTTCGCTCATGACGGCATGGGCCTCAAAGTAATCGGGCTCGCGGCCCACAATCTCGACAAAACGGTCGTGCTGTGCGCGGATCTCGATGCAGGCCTCGTCGAAGTCTATCAGCTCCTCACCGCGCTTAAAATGCTCACGGAAGGTACGGCTGCTATGGAACTCGCCGCTCTCGTTGAGCATGCTCGGGATGAGCGCCGGATCGGCGCACGGCTTGCCCAGGCACACGTTGGTATGCTGGCCCACTGCAATATCGGCATCCGCCACGAGCGACCACCCACGCTCGGCCTCGGGCATATTTGGCATAAGGCCCGCCGAGCGCACCAGGCCCTCGTTGACGCTTCGGGCAATCCCCAGGTCAACAGCATACGAATAACCGATATCATCGGCACGAATAAGCAATTGCTTCATAACGACTCCAATCTATGGAAAGGGGCACTTGGAGTGTAGCCAAGTGCCCCAGGTAATTATCCTACCTAAACAGATGTCTTAAGCCTTAGCGGCAGCAACATCTTCCTCGAGCTGATCCTTGCTAAAGCCAAAGAGGTAGGCGATGGCAGCGGCGGCAACAAATGCAGCGCCCGATGCAACGCAACCCCAGACGAGATTAGCCGTTCCGCCGGCAACAAAGCCGGTGACGCCCAGAATATTGGTCGCGCCCAGAACATACGTTGTCACATTGGTGAGGGCTGCGATCAAACCGCCGATAGCACCGCCGGCAACCATGGCGCCCAGGCAGCGAGTGTACTTAAAGCCACAGCCATACAGTGCGGGCTCCGTCACGCCGCCCACGATACCGGAGAGCGAGAAGCCGAGCATGGCGCCCTTCTCGTCGGTCTCCTTAAGGCGCAGGAAGGCACCGAAGGCCATGCCCCACGTAGCGAACTGAGCGATACCGGCCGCGACCATAACGCAAGAGTCGGAGCCCAGGGTGAGCAGCTGCACAATACCAAGGGCAAGCAGGACCTGGTGCATACCGGTCATAACCAGGAACTCCCAAAGTGCGGCAATGACGACGAGGGAGAGGATGGTGACGATGCCGCCGGCGTTACCGAGACCGAACATAAAGTTGCCGACCATGCTGCCCAGGATGGAGCCAATCGGAGCCAAAGCGCACAGCGAAACGGGAATCATGACGGCCATGGTGCCCACGGGTACAAACACCGTAGAGAGCATGTCGGGAACGACCTTCTTCATGAACTTCTCGACGACCATGAGTACCGGCATGGACAGAACCATGGGGAGCACCGTGGAGGAATAGTTGTTCAGCTGGGCCGGCAGCACGCCGTAGACCATGGTGGTCGTTACGCCCGAATCCGCTGCAGCGTTGACCATCGTCATGAACTCAGGAGCAATGAGCACACCGCCGAGCATCATGCCGAGCGGCTGGCTGCAGCCAAGCTGCTTCGCAGCAGCCCAACCCAAATAAACGGGAAGGAAGTAATAACCGGCGTTGTAAATCCAGTTGTAGAAGAAGTTGTAGATGTCGGAATCGGCAGACCAAATGCCGAGCATGCCGTCACCGCAAACCACGGCGATAGTACGGAACATGGCAGCACCCATGATAATGGGGATCGTCATGACCATGGTTTTGGACAGGTAGTTGAGGGTCTTACTGCCCGCAGTCTTGAGCGTCAGCGGCTCCTTGGCGCCGCCATCGAGGTTCTCGTCAATGGAGCCTTCGCCCTTAACTCCCAGCGCAATGGCGGCGTCGTAGACCTTCGGTACGTTCTGACCGATGATGACCTGATATTGGCCGCCAGACCACTGGGCACCCAGTACGCCCTTGATCTTCTTAACTTCATCGTCATTGGGGATGGACTGATCCTTAAGGTTCAGACGCAGACGGGTCATGCAGTGCGTCGCGTTCGTTACATTGGAGGCGCCGCCGATGGCAGCAAGCACGTCCTCGGCAATCTTCTTGTTATCGACAGCCATGTCGAATCCCTTCTCTTCCAACTAAAAGCCCGTGGGGTTTCACAGCGCCAAGACGCACGATTCTGCTCGCGCCTGCGCAGCACGCGATGCCCGTTGGCAAGAGATTTGATTACATGTGATTCCCGGGTGGATCGACATGAAAAAAGCCCCGCGCACAACCGACAGAGACCCAATGGGGGCCTCGACAGAATCGGTAGTGCCTCTCGGAGCTGCGCCGTGAGTAACACCCAACACACGGCGAGTATATGCGGCAGATGCGTTCTCCGTGACTCAGATTGCCGACGAACGGTAGCAAACAGTCCGCGAACGGTCACTACGACGGAAATAAAACGCCAGAGACCCTATTTATTCAAGCTTGCAGGAGCCACGCGATTCACATGCATGATCAGATAGACGAGCTCTTCTTGGGCCAATGGCTCGCCAAAGGCCTCTTGAATCAGAGCGTCGATACGATGGGCGCAGCGCGATGCCGCAGGATATTGCTCCACGAGCACGTCGTAAAGACCGGAATTCTCGGTGTCAATCGGCTCTTTCTTTGCCACGCGATCGAGCAGATAGCGCACATGGGTGGCAAAGCGAGTAAAGGCAAACGACGAGCGATCGACTGTCACGCCCAACTCTTCTTGAATAATCGCAACCGTCATATCGAGGAGATGCTCCTCGTGCTGCTCGGCAAGCACGCGCCGCTCGCTCGGCTTAATCGCCGCATTGATAATCGACATGGCGATACCCGCGGCCTCACTCTGGGGCATGCGAACGGCAAAAGTTTTCTTAATGCCACGAACAGCCAGCTCGCCCAAGCGGTATTCAATGGGATGCAGCTGCTCCAGATCGCGTTTGAGCGGCAACGACACCACCATATGTTCGCGGGCGCGCTTAATAGCAAACTGGATATGATCTGCCAGCGTAATGGGCAGATTAGGACTCAATTCGTACGAAAGCTGTCCGGTCGCAATATCTGCCAGCTGAGCAGAAAACTCAAGCACCTCGGGGTCGACCTCGTCGATGAACGCCAGATACTTTGGATCGATGCCGTAAAAGGTACGCGTAATAACGTCAAGATCGACCTCGTGCGGCATTTCGCCAAAGCCGATACCACGACCCAACGCGATAAGCTGGCGCCCCGCACCATCTTCGCAGATGGCAGCGTTGTGGTTAATGCGCTGGATAGCCCTCATGGAATCACCGTTCCTGCAAACACACGCCGTGTAGACCATCCACACGGCGCGTTCATTCTACCTGCACTTCTAATTACAGTCCAAAAAAGCCAAGGATTTGATCGCGGCTTACGGGCTTGTAGTCATTGGCGTCGAGGCCCACATCGTAGCGGTAAATGGGGCGCTCGCGATCGCGGTTGCGCGCGTTGGTGCGGTCTCCCCTGCTGTGGATATGCCCGTGCAGCATGATGGCGCCACGCGCCTTGCCATTCCAGCTAAGCATGGGGTAGTGGCTCATAACCAGACGATGGCCCTTGGCATAGCCGGGGGCAATCTCCAGATAATCACGCACGTCTTCCCAAATTTGCGGCACGTCGGGATCTTCCCAATCGCCGTCATGGTTACCACGGATGAGCGTCACGTTTTGGCAGGCAATACGCTCGCGCAGGCGCACCGCCTCCGCCAGGGGCAAACGATAGGTAAAGTCACCCAGAATGTAGAGACGGTCATCCACAGCCACGCACTCATTGATGGCATCGATGACCTTGCGATTCATCTCCTCGACCGAATCAAACGGTCGATCCATGTCGTGCAAGATATTCGTATCGCCCAAGTGCAGGTCGGCGGTAAACCACATCATCGTCTATGCCCTCATTTCGCAACGTGTTCAACTCGTGCTAAGTATACAGACGTAGCGATACAGCGGTTATCCAAAGAGCCCGCCGAACAGTCCGCGGCGGCGCTTGTCTTGCTTTTTCGAAGCGTCACTCTGAGTTTTCTTGTCCTGCCGTTTCCTACGGTCCTGTTCCAACTCACCGTCATCGAGTAGCATATCCCACTCAAACGGATCATCTGTCAGATCGAACAGGTCATCGTCATCAAACATGGCAGCCTCCATTGCCGACTAGCGAGCATCCACCACATAGAGCCCAACGCGTACCTGATGCCACGGGCTGCGCTCGGGGGCAACCTGTTGCACGCGGGCCTCAAATACGTCCTCGTGGCCGTAATACATCATCAAGGACAGCGGGCCGACCTCGTTTCCCGGAACATAGCCAAGCTTGGTGTTGCCGTAGTAGATTGCAACCGCCTCGGGGTCATGGGGATTATCGCGCTCGGCGCACAGCGTCAGCTTATCGCCCGCTTTAAGATCGCCTAGGACCAAAGCGCCGTCGGCATATTGAAATCCCGCGATATGAAACGACAGAAGCACACGTAAAGGCTCGTACATGGCAACTCCTCTAACGGCCGGATAAACCAGCGTTTGACCTTATCGAGAAGTCTACGGGCCCGTGCGGACATAAATTCATCCTTATCTGATTCTAATGCACAAACATGCGCACGAATTTGTGTTTCCAGCTTGCGTAGGGCGCATACCGAAACGGCACGTCCAGCCAGGTTGCCTTGTTCACGATGCTCTTCTTGTGGCTAAACGTATCGAAGCTCTCGCGGCCATGGTACTGCCCCATGCCGCTCGCGCCCATGCCGCCAAAGCCCATATGGCTCGTGGCCAGGTGCATGATCGTATCGTTAATGCAGCCGCCGCCAAAGGGCACGTAGCGCACAAAGCGCTGCTGAACCGCACGGTCCTGACTAAAGACGTACAGGGCCAGCGGCGTCGGGCGATTCGCGATGAACGCCTCGACCTCATCCAGGCTCTCAAACGTCAGCACCGGCAAGATGGGGCCGAAAATCTCCTCCTGCATTACGGCGTCATCGGGGGTCACGCCATCCAGAATCGTCGGCTCAATCTTGAGCGACATCTCGCGCGCCGCGCCACCAAGCACAACCTTATCGGGATCGATCAGCCCGCGCACGCGCGCAAAGTGCTTGGCGTTGACGATATGGCCGTAATCCTCGTTGTCGAGCGGATGCTCGCCAAACATACGGCGGACTTCCTCCTTGATAAGGCCCAGCAGCTCGTCGTGCACGCGTCTATCGACCAGCAGGTAGTCGGGCGCCACGCAGGTCTGCCCCACGTTGAGCCATTTTCCAAAGGCGATACGCCGTGCCGCGACCTTCAAGTTTGCCGTTGCATCTACGATGCAGGGACTCTTCCCACCCAGCTCGAGCGTCACGGGCGTAAGGTTTTTACTTGCCCGCTCCATGACGAGTTTGCCGACCGGAACGCTACCGGTAAAGAAAATCTTGTCCCAGCACTCATCGAGCAGCGCTTCGTTCTCGGCGCGCCCGCCCTCGACAACCGTTACCAGGCGCGGATCAAATGCCTCTTCGCAGATTTGCTTGAGCACCGCGCTCGAAGCCGGGGCATAGGCGCTCGGCTTGATGACCACGGTATTGCCCGCGGCAAGGGCGCCGGCAAGCGGCTCGAGCGTCAACAAAAACGGATAGTTCCAAGGAGCCATGATGAGCGTAACGCCATAGGGCACGGCCTGCGTCTTGCACACACTCACGGCGTTGTCGAGGTCACACGGGCGCAGGCGCGGGCGACTCCATCGAGCCACGTGCGCAATCTGATGACGAATCTCGGAAAGCGACGTGCCGATCTCGCACATATATGCCTCGTCGTGCGACTTGCCCAAATCGGTCTTGAGCGCATGGGCAATATTGGCCTCGTGCGCCTGTACCGCATCACGCAAGCTCACGAGCGCGCGACGGCGAGCATCGACATCAAACGTGGCATGCGTCTTAAAATAGGCGCGCTGATCGGCAACGATGCGCGCGATTTCCTCGGTGTTCATGGGCCCTCCTAGTTCTCGCCCTCAAACATACCACCCGCTACGACCTCGTACATACGCTCGAGCTCCAAACGGTCCATCAAAAGTGGAACGGGGTATAGCGGATTAGCCTCGGCATCGGCATGCATTGCCATTTCGGGAATGTCGGAGCGGCGAATGCCTGTCACATATTTGGGGATACCCAGGGCAACGTTCATGCGGTCGACCCAATCGATAAAGGCCTCGGCCGCAAGACCGTCCTGCGCGGTAGCCGGCGCAATGTCCGCCATGCGGGCAAGATCGGCGAGCTTGGGGGCGGCGGCGTCACCATAAGCGCGAAGCATATGCGGCAGGATGATGGCGTTGGCCAGGCCATGCGGAATCCCGTATCGTCCGCCCAGGCTGTGTGCAATGGCATGAACGTATCCAACGTAGGAGCGCGTAAACGCAACGCCCGCCTTATACGCTGCAGAAAGCATATTGCGGCGCGCACGCATGTTGTCGCCGTGCTCATAGGCCTCGAGCAAATAATCGTGGATGAGCTGTACCGCCTGACGCGCCATCTTGCGCGTATAGGGCGTGGTGCTGCGGCCGATAAAGGCCTCGACGGCATGCGTCAGGGCATCCATACCCGTTTGTCCCGTAATGGAGGCGGGCAGGCCGCGCGTAAACTCGGGGTCGTACACCGCAAAGCGCGGGATAAGCACAAAGTCGTTAATGGGGTACTTGTAGTGCGTCTTGTCATCGGTAATGACCGCTGCGAGCGTGACCTCGCTACCCGTACCCGCCGTAGTGGGGACGGCGATGAGCGGCGGCAGGCGACGATGAACGCGCAGCAGGCCACGCATCTTGTTGATGGGCTTGTTTGGCTGTGCGATGCGTGCGCCCACACCCTTGGCACAGTCCATGGCCGAGCCGCCGCCAAAGCCGATAACGGCCTGGCAGGCGTTCTCCCGATACAGGGACGCCGCTTCCTCCACGTTTGAGACCGTAGGGTTTGCCGATGTTTTGGCATAGATCGCAACGCCGATTCCCTTGGACGCGAGCGCCGTCTCGAGCGGTGCCGTAAGCCCCAGACGGGCAATACCGGGATCCGTCACGATAAGAACCCGCTGTATCGAGCGTTTTTGAAGCACCGCGGGGACATCCTCGGCATGCTCCAGAATATGCGGCTCGGTATAGGGCAGCACCGGCAATGCGATACGAAAAACCATCTGATACGTTCGGCACCAGGCGCGACGGGCTAGATGCATAAAGGAAGCTCCTTCATTTGTTGATGGGTCAACATTTGCTCGACCGATTGTACTCATCGGAGGTCTCGGGCGGCCTGCCAATCGTTAATCAATCAACATCTTCACAAGCTCAAATTTTTATTAAAAATCATTCCTAATAGGCTTCACATTCGGTTGCATTTATGGATAATAGAACTCGTCAAGACGCGCGTCCGGAGAGGGCCCTTACGGGACCGGACGAGCGCTCCATCGCCATCGATCGAAAGGATCGAATCATGAAGTTTGTTTGCCCCGTTTGCGGTTATGTGGAAGAGTTCGACGGCGACCAGCTGCCCGAGGATTTCAAATGCCCCCAGTGCGGCGTTCCCGGTTCTCGTTTCCTGAAGCAGGAGGAGGGCCAGCTCGAGTGGGCTGCCGAGCACGTCGTGGGCGTCGCCAAGATGGAGGGTGTCTCCGAGGATATCGTTGCTGACCTGCGCGCCAACTTTGAGGGCGAGTGCTCCGAGGTCGGTATGTACCTGGCGATGGCTCGCGTCGCTCATCGCGAGGGCTATCCCGAGATCGGCCTGTACTGGGAGAAGGCTGCGCACGAGGAGGCCGAGCATGCCGCCAAGTTCGCTGAGCTCCTGGGCGAGGTCGTGACCGACTCCACCAAGAAGAACCTCGAGATGCGCGTTGAGGCCGAGAACGGCGCCACCGCCGGAAAGACCGATCTTGCCAAGCGCGCCAAGGCCGCTGGCCTCGATGCCATCCACGACACCGTGCACGAGATGGCTCGCGACGAGGCTCGCCACGGCAAGGCTTTCGCCGGCCTGCTCAAGCGCTACTTTGGCTAAGCCAATCGCCTGAGAGATAATCTCTAGCTCGATAAGGCCCGGACCGCATGGTTCGGGCCTTTTTCGTGTCTTACGAACCAGTTAACGTCCCAAAAATAGGGCCACCTTTGACATCGGCTTTGCGTCAAAAACTAAGTGAGTAGACTTTTTGGGACTTGTCGAGCAGACCACCCGTATTGCATTATAAAACCGCAGGTAGATAGCTTGCCGCAAAACAATCTGGTCGCCATCACGCTAAAAGTCTACTCACTTAGATTAGCAGCCGTCCACGATCGGGCCTTTTTGTATCTAACGGGCATCTTTTTGTCGATTTCTCCCAGTTTTGACCAGTCAACGAATAGCTCAGACCGGAGTAACGCCTCGGCCCCTTGCTCCTCCGAGCTTTTATCGCGATATTCAACATCGAGCAACCTGCATACGGCCTTAACGATCGCGCGGAATCTATCCTCATCGGATATCTGTCCGTGTGTCAGGAGAAATACATCGTAGCCCATTGCCTGAAGCGCCGTCATGCGGTCGGCGTCACGCAAACCATCCCCGGCTCGCCCGTGCGAGCCCTTTCCTTGGCATTCAATGGCCACCTGTCGCTCTCCGTCCGGCGAAGACAGAAGTAGGTCAATGTATACGCGGGACTTTCCTACAATCGCCCGAGCACTTGCGCTTAGCGCCACTTCGACATTGAGCTCTATGCCGCAAAAACCTTCGCCTCCCAGTGATCGTGGCAACCCAAGCAACAAATACGTCTCAACCTCAAAAGGCGATGCGGCGCCCAGTGGAACGAGATGCGATACCGCGACAAATCGCTTGCCGTAACGCATCCCACAAACATCTGAACAAAAACGGTCAAGATCTCCGTCCAAAACCAAAGCGTCGCGCCGCCACATATTTGAGGCGGCACCGTCCTCGGACGGGCAACGTGCCCAACCAAAGGTTGCCGGAATCGCGCCCGACTCAATTGCACGCGAAAGCTCTGCCTCGAGTGCTGCTGGCAAGGCACAAACCGTAAACAAGCCGCGCATCTCCGCTAATACCAAAAGCAGCTGGAGATCCGTCAGATGCCGCGACATGATGAATGCCGTCAGCAAAGGAGATGTGACCAAAAACCCATGTTCCGTTTCCAGCACGGATTCCCTAGGAAGCTCACCAAGGAACAGCCGTTGCCTAACGCTGGCAGGACAAGTCCGCTTATTTCTCGTCCCAACCAATGTATGCAACGGCAAGCCGAGCACGACCGCAGCAGTCGGGTTACGGGCGAGGCCATATCGCTGCCGGTCTTCTTCCGGTCGTGGAAGTGGCGGACACAAAGCGAGGGCTTGAGGAGGCAAACGCCAGTACCTAAAAGCCGATATGTCACAAAGTAGATCCTTCATAGGCACAGGAAAACACGAATTTCAACCCAGCCAGTCTCGCATTGGCGCGAACGCACCAAAAATGGCACCGAGCGGACCGCTAAGTTTTCAACAGCCCTCCCCAACTGACCAATAGCTTGCCAAGAACTGGACGAAGCCCTGTTGAAAACCTTTTTTTCTTATGGAGAAGCTTTGCGCGGCAAGTGAGTAGACTTTTTGGAACATCCCGAGCAGGCCGGTCATCCTGCTTTTCAAAACCGCAGGTAGATAGCTTGTTACAAAACTGCCTGGTCGCCAAAGAGCTAAAGGTCTACTCACTTAGGCTAGAGGGCACCCCCATTAGCTGCGATTCCAGGGTACTAAGCGCATTTGAACTCAAGTCGTCATACTGGACAAGGATTCGAGTCGAGCTTTCAGGGACAGATGCGCCATCGGCACACCAAAAGCAGTCACTGATATCGATAAAAGGGATACTCGAGCGCGTGAGGGCCAGCGTAAAAGAGCTTCCGCCCGCGCCACGCTCCGCAACCACGATGCAGTAAAGACCCGCATCCGCATGTTCGATCGAGACCTCCCCCGCCGGAAACGTCTTCCGTACAAGCGCCGCCAGGCCATCACGCGCCTCGCGAGCACGAACACGCACGCGGTTCACATGTCGCTCGTAATCACCCGAATCCAGCAAGCGCGCTAAAGTGACCTGGTCAACAGAGCTCACCGACGAGGCATAAAAACCAAGGTCGCGCCCGAACCGCTCCATCAGGTCATCGGGCAGGACCATATACGCCAAACGCAACGCCGAGGAAAGGCTCTTCGAAAACGTGTTGGTGTAGATAACCGACTGAGCGGCATCGATCGACGCGAGCGCGGGAATCGGCTTGCCAGCAAGGCGAAACTCGCAATCGAAGTCATCTTCGATGAGATACCGGTCTGGCCGCTCGGCAGCCCAGCTCAGCAGCGCATAGCGACGCGCGATGCTCGTCACAAGGCCGGTCGGATACTGATGGGACGGCATCAGGTGAAGGACATCTGTTCCGGTTTTCTGCAAAGCGCTCAAGTCCACGCCCTCACCATCCAGCGGGATATGGCGAACTTCGCAACCCATAGCCTGATAGATGCGTGTCAGACGCAAATAACCCGGATCCTCGACGGCATACACCTTGTCCGCGCCAAGCAACTGAACCAACATGGTATCGAGCAGCTGGGCGCCCGCACCGATAACAATGTTGTCGGGATTAACATTCATGCCCCGTGTCCCGCGCAGATGGCGAGCGATTGCGCGTCGTAGCCGAGCGGTGCCCTGCGCTGGTGCGGGCGAAAAGATCTCGCGTTCGTCTTCGGATGTCAGCGTTGCCCGTAGCGCGCCTTGCCAAAGCCTAGCCGCCTCCAAAGCGGAAGGAGAAAGCGCATCGAATCGCTCGATCTGTCCATCGGCGTCATGCGCCCCGGGGTCCATAGAGACAGTATCCCGGTCGATATCCTCTGTAACCAAAGCCAAAACCGGTGCATCCGGAAGCTCGCACGCATAGTAGCCGCGACGCGGCTTTGAGCGAATATAACCCTCGGCAAGCAGCTGACTATATGCATTCTCGATGGTAATGACACTGATTCCCAGATGACTGGCAAAGGCGCGCTTAGACGGCAGATGCTCCCCCGCCGCAATGCGTCCAGCAACGATATCATCTCGAATTTGCTGGTAAACATACTCATAGAGCGACGCTTCGCCGCGTTGTTCCAAATTGTAGTCAAGCATGAGTCTATCATCTGACCTTATCGAGTCATTCAATCTGGTATTAGTCTGACCTTGTTATTATCTCGAAAACTGAGTATTTCGCCATACCCAGCTCCCCGATAGGATATTCCGTCAAGCAATGCACATGCCAATCAAGGGAGCGACCATGGCAGAACAGACCAGCAAGGCCGATCGCGTCAAACTCAACCGCGAGCTCGCGCAGATGCTCAAGGGCGGCGTCATCATGGACGTTACCACGCCCGAGCAGGCCCGCATCGCCGAGAAGGCAGGCGCCTGCGCCGTCATGGCTCTCGAGCGCATCCCGGCCGACATCCGCGCCGCCGGCGGCGTGTCGCGCATGAGTGACCCCAAGATGATCGAGGGCATTCAGGAGGCCGTCTCCATCCCCGTCATGGCAAAGTGCCGCATCGGTCACATCGTCGAGGCGCAGGTCCTTCAGGCCATCGAGATCGATTACATCGATGAGTCCGAGGTTCTCTCCCCCGCCGACGATGTCTACCACATCGACAAGACCCAGTTTGACGTGCCGTTTGTCTGCGGCGCCCGCGATCTGGGCGAGGCGCTGCGCCGTGTTGCCGAGGGCGCCACGATGATTCGCACCAAGGGCGAGCCGGGCACGGGCGACGTGGTCCAGGCCGTGCGCCACATGCGCAAGATCCAAAAGCAGATCCGTGACGTTGTCGCCCTGCGTGACGACGAGCTCTTTGAGGCAGCCAAGCAACTGCAGGTTCCGGTCGAGCTGGTGCGCGATATCCATGCCACGGGTAAGCTTCCCGTGGTGAACTTTGCTGCTGGCGGTGTAGCAACCCCTGCCGACGCCGCGCTGATGATGCAGTTGGGCGCCGAAGGCGTCTTTGTCGGATCGGGCATCTTTAAGAGCGGCGACCCGGCCAAGCGCGCCGCCGCCATCGTCAAGGCCGTGGCCAACTTCACCGACGCCAAGCTCATCGCTGAGCTTTCGGAGGATCTAGGCGAGGCCATGGTCGGCATCAACGCCGACGAGATCGAGATCATCATGGAGGAGCGCGGACGCTAGTCCGGTAGAAAGGATCGCACATGAGCGATTACGCAGAACAGACGGTCGCCGTGCTGGCGGTCCAAGGTGCTTTTGTCGAGCACGAGGCAAGGCTGTCCGAGCTGGGCGCACGTTGTATTGAGCTGAGGCAGGCGGCTGATTTGAAGCAGGACTTTGACCGTCTGGTACTTCCCGGCGGCGAGTCTACCGTTCAAGGGAAGCTGCTTGATGAGTTGGGCATGCTCGAGGAGCTTCGCGCCCGTATCGCCAAAGGCATGCCCGTCCTGGGCACCTGCGCCGGCCTGATTCTGCTGGCTCACGACCTTGCCACCCACGACGATAAGGGGACGCCGCGCTTGGCAACCATGGATGTGCTCGTTGAGCGTAATGCTTACGGCAGGCAGCTCGGCAGCTTTCGAACCAAGGGGCAGATAGCCGGCATCGACGGTGAAGTGCCGCTGACGTTTATCCGCGCGCCCCGCATCGTCGAGGTCCACGGCGACGCCAAGGCCTTAGCGAAAGTCGACGGGCGCATCGTCGCCGCCCGCCAGGGCAACCAGCTCGGCGTAACCTTCCACCCCGAACTCGACGAAGACACCCGCCTCCACGAACTGTTCCTACAAATGTAGGCGGAGTAGAAACGAGCGTGGATTTTCGGACACACAACAAATGAGAGTGGATAATCTCCCACTTTGAGTTTGAATACAGGCTCAAACCGGGAGATTATCCACTCTCATGCTATGTAGTCGTTGGGGACGTTCTTAAACAACTAGTCAAACAAGAACGTCCAGCAACCACAAGGAGTGTCCCCAAGTGCCAGCAGAAAAGGAACGTCCCCAAGTGCCGGAAATAAGCTACCCAACAGATCATTTTGGCAACAGCAATTACGCTGATGTTTCGGAAACGCCAGCGAGCGCCGCCCAGGGCGAACAAGTTGGCATGAAAAAGGCAAGGCATAGACCTTCTGGTCATGCCTTGCTTTTTGAATGACAAATTGTCGCCCTGGGTGGCGCGTAGCGTCAACTAGTTACGCGGTTCGTAGAACCGCGTAACCCCTAAAAGCGGTTGCCGCGGAAGCCGCCGCCGTTGCGGCCGCCACGATCGCCACCGCGGCCGCCACGGTCGTTACCACGGTTGCCGCCGAAGCCGCCACGGTTGCCACCGCGGTCGCCATAGCCACCACGGTTGCCGCCAAAGCCGCCGCGACCGCCACGGTCGCCGCCGCGGTCACCAAAGCCGCCACGGCCGCCGCGATCGCCACCGCGACCGCCACGGTCACCACCACGGCCACCGCGCTCGCCAAAGCCGCCGCGGCCGCCACGGTCGCCGCCACGGCCACCACGATCGTCACGGCCACCGCGAGGACCGCGGTCCTCGTCCAGGCCCATGGCGACGAGCGGAGCGATAACCTTATCGAGAGCGGCCATCAGCTCGGTGGCCTCCTCGTAAGAAAGCTCGGGCAGGAGCTTCTCCTTCTTATTGGCAAGCTCGACCAGGCCCTCAGCGGCATCCTCGGCAGCGAAGACAACGATCTTGCGCATATCGCCCTCGGCGTCGTCGATGCGGCCGACCAGATCGGCAGCCTCGGCCTCGGCCATCAGGCCATCGAGCTCGCGAAGGCGCATGCCCAGCAGATCGGACATTTCCTTCTGCTCCATCTTGGGCTTGAGGTCAAGAAGCTTGATGGCGCGCTCGATGTTCGCCATGCGCTCGGCCTTGGCCTCCTCCTCCTTGGAAATAGCAAAGCGACGGCTACGCAGCAGGCGGGCGGCCTTCTGCATCTTGTCCATCAGCTCTTCGTCATCGTAATCAGTGGCGGCCTCGACAACCTCGGCCTCCTCCTCGGCGGAAACCTCGTCAGCAGCCTCAACCTCGGCAGCTTCGGTCTCCACGGTCTCGACTGCCTCAACCTCGGCAGCCATGGTCTCGTTCTCGGTCTCGTTCATGATCTCTTCGTTCTCGGACATGAGACTCCTTCTTGGCCCTCTCGGGCATCATCGCCCCATTCGCGGGGCCCGTCGCGCACTCTTTGCGCTTTAAACATTCATGCCTCTCGGCAAAACGTCCATTAGTTTATGGTGTCGCCATCCAATCTAGCTGCAGAATCTATGTGCACACATTAATGCGACATGTCGCGGTATCATGGCCTGAACCAAACGCATCCACCTTAAGGAGCCCGCCATGATTAAGCCCATCATGAAATCCGAGTTCTTTTTGCGCCTGCCTTCCGAAGACGCGGGGCCCGACGACGCCGCGACCGGGCAGGATCTTCTGGACACGCTGCACGAACACGAGCACGAGTGCGTGGGCCTTGCCGCCAACATGATCGGCGTACGCAAGCGCATCATCTGCGTAAAGGACGACAACAGGGCGCTGCTGATGTACAACCCTCAAATTCTTGAGAAGGTCAACGCCTACCAGACGAGTGAAGGATGTCTTTCGCTCGTCGGCGAGCGTCCCTGCACTCGTTATCGCCGCATTAAGGTGGAATATCTGGACGAGAGCTTTGTCCACCGCATCAAAAACTTCTCGGGCTACACCGCCGAGATCATCCAACACGAAATCGACCACTGCCAAGGAATCGTTATATAGTTCCGCCAATTCAAGAAGGCTCCCTGCAGCCAAGCAACTGCAGGGAGCCTTTCATAGTGCGGAACTTCTATCCCACTAGCTCTGGCGGTAGTGATCGAAGAAGTCGGCGAGGTCCTCGAGCGACTCCTTTAGTACTTCCATGCGCGGCAGGTACACGATGCGGAAGTGGTCGGGCTCGGCCCAGTTAAAGCCGCCGCCGCGCGTGATCAGGATCTTCTTCTCGTGCAGCAGGTCAAGGGCAAACTGCTCGTCATCGGTGATGTTGAACTTCTTAACATCCATCTTGGGGAAGATGTAGAACGCCGCACGCGGCTTGACCACCGAGATGCCGTCAATCTTGTTGAGCGCCTCATACACAAAGTTGCGCTGCTCGTAGACACGGCCGCCGGGACGGATGTAGTCGTTGACGGACTGATGTCCACCGAGTGCCGTCTGAACGATCGATTGAGCCGGCACGTTGGAGCACAGGCGCATGTTGGAGAGCATGTTGATGCCCATGATGAAGTCGCTCATGCAGCGCTGGTTGCCCGAAAGCACCATCCAACCGATGCGATAGCCTGCAATCATGTGCGACTTGGACAGGCCGCTAAACGTAACGCAGGGCAGGTCGGGGGCAAGCGATGCAATGGAGACGTGCTCGTAGCCGTCCATGCACAGACGGTCGTAGATCTCATCAGCAAAGATCATCAGCTGATGCCTGCGTGCAATCTCGACGATGCCCTCGAGCACCTCGCGCGGATAGACGGAACCCGTGGGGTTGTTGGGGTTGATGATCACGAGGGCTTTGGTCGCGCTCGTGATCTTGGACTCCATATCCTCCAGATCGGGATACCAATCCGCCTGCTCGTCGCACAGATAGTGCACGGGATGTCCGCCGGCAAGAGTTGCGCACGCCGTCCACAGCGGGTAATCGGGGCTGGGAATCAGGATCTCGTCGCCGTTATCGAGCAGTGCGTTCATCGAAAGCTGAATGAGCTCGGACACGCCGTTGCCCGTGTAGATGTGCTCCATCTGAACATTGGGCAGGCCCTTGATCTGCGAGTACTGCATGATCGCCTTGCGCGCGGAGAACAGGCCGCGCGAGTTGGAATAGCCTTCGCAGTCGGGCAGCTGCTGGCGCATGTCCTTAATGACCTCGTCGGGCGTGCGAAAACCAAAGGGCGCGGGGTTGCCGATATTGAGCTTGAGAATGCGCTCGCCCTCGTCCTCCATACGGGCGGCCTCGTCAACGACGGGACCGCGCACGTCATAGAGGACGTTGTCGAGCTTGCTGGATTTAGAAAAAGTACGCATGGTGGCGCTCCTTGCAATTTGAGCCGAGGGGTTGGGTTCGGGTTTGGAAACGTTGCGGGGCGATGATGTCTCGCCTTGATCGGCGTCACTGGCGAGCAGCCAGGTAACATCGACCTCCAAAATACGGGCGAGCAGCTCTGCCACATCGCGCCGCGGAATCGTCTTGCCGCTCACATATTGGCTCATCTGACTCTTGCCGAGTTTTTTGCCGAGCATCTCCGATGCGCGGATCACGTCCGACTGGCGAACGTCGCGATCGGACATAGCCTGTCGCAGGCGATCGCTAAACGTCTCTTGGGCCACTAGAACCTCCTTGCTGGCAAAGTTCAATTTGTAGAACACGAATTGAACCTGAGTTCAATTTAGGCAGCAGTATAACGCCGTGCTATTTCGAAAAGTTCAATTTCAAAAATAAAATGAGCCAAACCTCGAGATTTATCCCAAGGCGATAACGACGTGCGCTCGTTTAGAGGTATTCGAGGAAACGAGCGGCGGCAAGCGAAACATCGGCCGTGCGATATATCGCATTGATCAGCCGATGAGGATGTCCCTCGAGCGGACGCACGGCAACATCGAACTGGCAGCGGCGCAAGATGAGCGCCGGAAGAATGCTCACACCCAGACCGTCCTCGACCATGGCCATAATCGCATAGTCATCCCAGGTTGACAGCTTCGAGCGCACCGCCAGGCCCGCACGACGGAACAGTGGCGTAATCTCATCGTCACTGCCACGTTCCAGCAGAATAAACTGCTCGTTGGCCAAATCAGCAAGAGAAACGGCCTTTGCAGTGGCAAGTGAAGAGTTTGCCGGCACCACCGCCATCAGCTCATCTTGCACCAACGCCCGCGATGTCATGCCGTTTCCTCGGGGCTCACGCGGAATAAAGCCCAGGTCGCAGCGCCCTTCCGCCACCCATTGCTCAATCTCCGAGTAATCGCCCATCAGCAACTCATAATCGACGTCCGGGTGATCGGCACGAAAGCGCGCAATCACCGGCGGCAGCACATGGGTCGCCACACTCGAAAACGTACCGATGCAGATTTTGCCGCGCATGAGCCCACGCATCTCATCCACCCGTCGCTGCAAACGAACAAATTCCTCGCATAACGCCTCGACCGCCGGCATAACTTGCCGCCCATCGGCAGAAAGCACTACGCCCTCGCGGCTTCTATCGAGCACTTTAAAGCCCCAGTCTGCCTCAAGATCGGCCACCATACGGCTCACGCCCGACTGCGAATAGCTCAGCCGCTCGGCGGCGCGCGTAAAACTGCCGGCGCGCACGGTCTCGAGCAGCACCTGCATCTTTTGAATATTCGTTTCCACGGCACCCCTCCACCTTTACATGAGTTTTTGTCATGTTATCCATGCATTATATTCGCTTTTCTTCTATAGCCACCTCACCCATAGTGAACATGTTCGGATATAAAGGGGACGGAAGCACATGAACAACGGACTGTTTACGTACTTAGCAGCATTGCTATTGTTTGGCTCCAACGGCATCATCGCCGCTGCCATCGCGCTGCCGAGCTCCGATATCGTGCTGCTGCGCACCTTTCTGGGAGCCCTCTCGCTTGTCACCATCCTCGTTATCACCCAACGCCATAAGCTGCAGGCGCCATCTCGTCCCCGCGAAGCCGCAGCACTCCTTCTCTCGGGAGCCGCGCTGGGCGCCAGCTGGATTTTTCTGTTCCGCGCCTACCAGACGATCGGCGTCGGCGTATCCTCGCTGCTGTACTACTGCGGCCCCATCATCGTCATGGCCCTCTCGCCGTTTATCTTTGGCGAAAAACTGACCGGCAGCAAAATCGCCGGCTTTATCGCCGTCGCCTGCGGCGCTTTTCTCATTGCAGCGCAAGGTCTCGGCGGCAACATGCCCATTGCGGGCATCGTCTGCGGCATCGCCTCGGCATTTTGCTATGCGCTGATGGTCATCGCTAGCAAGGGTGCGCCACACATCGAGGGTCTCGAGAACTCCGCGCTCCAGTTGAGCGCCGCCTTTGTGACCGCGCTGGTCCTTACGCTCGTCACCCAAGGCGCTCCCTCGTTTTTCTCCCCCGGCATCGCCGCAGGCATCGATTGGCGCGCCGTCGCTATGCTCGGCGTCGTCAACACCGGCATCGGTTGCCTGCTCTACTTTAGCGCCGTCGCCAAGCTGCCCGTGCAGACCGTCGCGGTTGTCGGCTACCTCGAGCCGCTCTCGGCCGTCGTGTTCTCCGCCGTCCTTTTGGGTGAAGTCATAACGCCAGTCCGCCTGATGGGCGCCGCACTTATCATCGGCGGCGCGATTTTTTGCGAACTCGCTGGCAAGCGCGCAAGCGCCAAGGCCGGTATCGCCCAGACAGTACGCGCTTAAAAGCCCCTGTTTTGAAATGCTACCTGCGTACATAAATAATCCCCAGCTGGGGATTATTGTCTAAAAATACCCGATGTGCCAAACTGCTCTTGTATGTATAAAGACGGCATAAAAGTTATCTGCTCAGGACAGATAACCGGATGTCTAAGGGAGTCCACGTGGCACACAACAAGTTGGAGGCAAGCCTCCAAGACCAGCATAGTCAGGGCGGGCATGGCGCCATCCCCCTCTCCGCTGGCATGTTGCTCGTAACGCTCGGCGTCGTCTATGGCGACATCGGCACGAGCCCCATGTACACCATGAAGTCAATCGTCGCCAACAACGGCGGCATCGGTACCGTCAGCGAGGACATGATCCTGGGCGCGCTTTCGCTCGTCATCTGGACCATGACGCTCGTGACCACGGTCAAGTACGTGGTAATCGCCATGAAGGCCGACAACCACAACGAAGGCGGCATCTTCGCCCTGTTCAGCCTCGTACGCAAGGTGGCACCATGGCTGATTCTGCCCGCCATGATCGGCGGCGCGGCACTGCTTGCCGACGGCATCCTCACCCCCGCCGTCACGGTCACCACAGCCATCGAGGGTCTGCGCACCATCGAATGGGGCCATGCGCTGCTGGGCGACGGCCAGACCAACGTCATCATCATCACCATCATCATTATCTGCGGCCTATTTGCCATGCAGCGCGCCGGTACCTCGTCAATCGGCAAGCTCTTCGGCCCGCTCATGACGCTGTGGTTCCTGTTCCTGGCAGGCGCCGGTCTGTTCAACATGCTCGGCAACCTGTCCATCTTGCGCGCGCTCAACCCCATCCGCGGCATTATGTTCCTGTTCTCGCCCATCAACCATTCGGGCATTATGGTGCTCGGCTTTGTCTTCCTGTCGACAACCGGTGCCGAGGCACTCTACTCGGACATGGGCCACGTGGGCAAGGCAAACATCTATGCATCCTGGCCATTTGTTAAGGCGGCCCTTATCCTCAACTATCTGGGTCAGGGAGCTTGGCTACTCGCCAATAACTCCAACCCCCAGATGCTCGCGATGGATATCGTCAACCCGTTCTATATGATGCTCCCCGAGCCCCTACGCCCCTTTGCCATCGTGCTTTCGGCCGTGGCGGCCATCATCGCCTCACAGGCGCTCATCACCGGCTCGTTCTCGCTGGTATCCGAGGCAACGCGCCTCAACCTTATGCCGCATCTGCGCATCCACTACCCCAGCGACACCAAGGGCCAGCTCTATATTCCGCTCGTCAACAAACTCATGTGGGTCGGCTGCATCTTTATCGTGCTGCTGTTCCAGAACTCCGAGCGCATGGAAAGCGCCTATGGCCTCGCCATCACCGTGACCATGCTCATGACCACGACGCTTTTGACGAGCTATATCGCCGGCATTCTCAAGCACAAGCTGGGTGCCTGCGTCTTCGCCCTGCTCTTCGGTGCCATTGAGCTGTGCTTCTTCGCCTCGTGCCTTACCATGTTCTTTGACGGCGGCTATGTGATGATCTTCCTGGCCTCGCTGCTGTTTGGCCTTATGTATGTGTGGCGCCGCGGCACCGCCATCGAGCGCACGCAGACGATCCTGCTGCCGGTCTCCAAGTACATCGATCAGCTCAACCGCCTGCGCAACGACGAGACCTATCCCGTGCTCGCCGACAACCTGGTGTTCCTCACCAACAGCCCCGATCCGCTCACACTCGACCGCGACGTGCTCTATTCCATCCTGGACAAACATCCCAAGCGCGCCAAGGCATACTGGTTCATTAACGTGCATGTCACCGATGAGCCCTATACGCACGAGTATTCCGTCGAGACCTTTGGCACGGACTTTTTGTTCCGCGTGCGCCTGGACCTGGGCTTTAAGGTCAACCAGCGCATTAATGCCTACCTGCGCCAGATCGTTGGCGACCTGATGGCATCGGGCGAGCTGCCGCCGCAGCACCACACCTACTCCATCTATGAGACGCGCGGCAACGTGGGCGACTTCCGTTTTTGCATGCTGCGCAAGATGCTCGCCCCCGAAACGGACATCAACCGCAACGACCACCGCGTGATGGCCATCAAGTACGCCGTCCGCCGCGCCTGCGGAAGCCCGGCACGCTGGTACGGTCTTGAGAACTCGGCCATCATCATCGAGTACGTGCCGCTGTTTGCCCGCATGCGCCCGGCCGTTAAGCTCGTGCGCACCCAGGTGCCGCTCGAGGTTCAGATCGAAGAGGCCGAGGAAATGGAAGTCGACATCTTCTCGGACGACTTGGTCAACGGCAACGAGGCCGGTAGGGACATGAACGTCGATCCCACCGAGCTGCTCGAGAGCGTCGCCGATACGCCCGAACAGCAACAGCTCGACGGTCTTGAGAACGAACAACTCAACGACGCCAACTTCTAGCGACGTCACAAATCAACGACAGCGGCCCTGCACCTCACGAGAGACGCAGGGCCGCTTTGCATTGCAGTAAAGCTAACGGCTACGAACGACGCGGCTCGGGAACCACGAGCCTATCGGGGCTCGCGCCCTCGGCATCCATCAGGCTCACGTAGCGAATCGACGGATCCTCATACATCGCATAGTAATAATTGCCCGTGCGCGCGCTAAAGCATCCGGTGTAGATAGTCTTCTCGAACTTGCCATCGCCCATCCTGGACGCCCCCTCAATCATCACCACGCCCTCGAGTGAGCGGAACATGCGGACGACGTTTTCGGCCTCGCTCTCCTTTTGCGGGTAATTGGCATTGAGGTACGCCGCCTTTACAAAACGGCTCGGCGAATAGCAGTCACCGGGAATGCCGCGCATGCCGGCACCCGCGCCATAGGGTTTGAGCTCGGCGCCACGCCATGTCGCCGTCTGCGGAAAATCGCTTGTGGCTGTGATATAGGTGCGCAGGTTTTCCATGTGCCACGGGAAGGTCGGCTGGTTGGCAAGGGTGTCGACCGGATCGTCGTATACATGCAGGCCGTCAGCCATCATCTCGACCACGATGCTGCGCTGGCTGTCGCCGATAATCCAATGGAGCAGCGACACGCCCAGCCCCTCTCCGGCAGATTTGGCGACAATCACCGTGTCGCGCAGCGCGGCCTCGACCTCATCGACCGTCGAGAACGTCGCTGCCACCCACAGGGGAAACTCATAGGCCGCGATATTGGTCTTTCCATCAACCGGGCCCTCGGCATACTCGGCATAGCCGGGGAAGTTAAGCCCCGCCACAGCCAGACCCGCATCGTTACCACAGTCGAAAAACATGGGATAGTTCTTGTAATCGATGCACATGCCGATTACCGCGTGTGCCGCCGACGCATCGTCGATAAACGAATACGGAATGTGAAACCCGCGCGGCATCACACGAACCTGTTGGCCGTAGTCAAAGCTCCAGTCGAGGTTGCGGCCTAGATACATGTGGCCAGAATTATCGGTAAATCGAATGCTCGTGCACATAGCGCCTCCTAGCTCAATGTTCTTACTAGGCTCATTGTCACCAAACAAAGGAGCGCTAAACAAAAAGTCCGGACATGACAACAATGTCATACCCGGACTTTACAAGCAAGATAGACCCAACCAAGTCAACCCCGCAGGTCGTCTAAGGGGTCAAAGTGCCGCAGATTGCCACGAAAGAGGAGCGAAGCGTACTTAAGGTACGCGAGCGACGATTGAGCGGCAAGGTGCGGTGCTTTGGTCCCCTTAGACCAACTTGCCAAGACAGTGATCAATCATGTGTTGGATCATCTGTGCCTCAAAACCTGCGTAGTCGCGGCGGCACTCCTTCATCTTGCCGTCGACGATCTGGTCAAAGGCAACCTTGCACTTGATGTAGCGCGTGGACTTGGTGATCTCGTCGTGCGTCAGGCAGCTCTCCTCCATCTTGCTGGCGCCCAGGCCAAACACCAGACGGGGGTTGTAGAGCACGTGGGGCTCGCCGGCATCGTCCAGATAGACGCAGACCTTCTTGGTGACGCCAATCTGGTTGGCGGCAAGGCAGCCGGCATCCTCGAGCGACTTAATGGTATCGATCAGGTCCTGTGCGACCGACTCGTCCTCGACAGTCGCAACCTCGCAGCGCTGGGACAGGATGACCTCGTCGCGGCAGAGCTCTTTAATCATACGTTCCTCCAAAGAGTTCGTTGTAACCGCTTAAGTATACGGTACCTACACATTTTCATACGAAAAATACCGCACGTCTGCCCCCAAAGCGCCGAACATCAACATGCGAGGAACACTAACTATAAAAAGGCGATATAGTAAGGAAGTTCGTGTCAATCGGCCTAAACTCGGGGCCGAACAAGGAAAGGGTATGCATGGACGAACTTTTTCACGTCAGTGAGCGCAAGTCCACAATCGGGACCGAACTTCGCGCTGGACTGACAACATTCCTGGCGATGGCCTACATCATCGCCGTCAACCCCGCGGTGCTCTCGGGCGCCGGCATCGATGCGGGAGCGCTCGCCTGCGCCACTTGTCTGGGCGCCGGCATCATGACCATCTGCATGGGCATCTTCGCCAACCGCCCGCTCGCCTGCGCGTCGGGTCTGGGCATCAACGCCATGATTGCGGGCATCACCACCACCATGTGCGGCGGTGACTGGCACGTGGCCATGAGCGTTATCTTCCTCGAGGGTGTCGTCATCTTGCTGCTCGTCCTTTGCGGCCTGCGCGAGGCCATTATGGACGCCATCCCCGTGGTCCTGCGCCACGCCATCTCGGTTGGTCTGGGCATGTTCATCGCCATGATCGGCCTGTGCGATGCCGGCATCATCACCGCTGGCGCCGGTACGCTTGTCGGCCTGGGCGACATCACCTCCCCCACCTTTATCGTCGGCATCATCTCCATCGTCGTGACGGTTGCCCTGGCTTCCCGCAACGTGCCGGGCTCGCTGCTCATCGGCATCATCGTCGCCGTTATCGCCGGTATCCCGCTGGGCGTCACCCATGCGCCCGAGGGCCTTATCGCCCCGCTCGACTTCTCGACCTTTGGCGCCCCGTTTGCCAGCACCGCCGACGGCAACATGGCCATCGTGAAGGTTCTGACCGACCCGATGCTGCTCGTCGTTGCCTTCTCGCTGCTCATGAGTGACTTCTTCGACACCATGGGCACCGCGATGGCCGTCGCCAAGCAGGGCGAGTTCCTAACCGAAGACGGCAATGTCGAGGACATCCGCCCCATCCTGGTCGTTGACTCTGTGGCCGCCGCTGCCGGTGGCTTTATGGGCGTCTCCTCCATCACCACCTTCGTCGAGTCCACCTCCGGCGCTGCCGACGGTGGCCGCACGGGCCTCACCTCCGTCACCACCGGCGTGTTGTTCATCCTCGCCGCGTTCTTCTCCCCCGTCGTCTCCATCGTTTCCAGTGCCGCCACCTGCGGCGCCCTGGTCTACGTCGGCTACCTCATGATGAGCGAGGTCTCCGAGATCGACTGGTCCGACGTGTCGCAGGGCTTCCCGGCGTTCATGATTGTCGCCGGCGTGCCCTTCACCTACTCCATCTCTGCCGGCATTGGCCTGGGCTTTATCGCCTACGTGGTCGTCGCGCTCTTTAAGGGCGAGGCCTCCAAGATCAAGCCGCTCATGTGGATCGCAGCCCTTGCCTTCCTCGTCTACTTCTTCGTGGCGTAACGGCATAGTCTGCTAACGCAAAACAACAAGGCGCGGAGTCGCATCGAGCGGCTCCGCGCCTTTCTTTTAGCGTCTGCCCCCGTGCCGGCGTGCGACAATTGAGGCTGTCAATATCACAACACCGAGAGAAGCCTGCCTTGGAAGCGCATCATAAGCAGATAGCCGTTTATTCAGAGTGTGTGGAAGGCGCGCCCGTCATCTACCTCCCCGTTGTCATGGGCGACGGTAGTGAAGTCTACAAGCGCTGCCGAGAGCTCGACTGCCCGCCGTTCACCCTTGTCGTCATTGGAGGGCTCGATTGGAATCGCGAGCTGAGCCCCTGGGCATGCGACGGAGCTATACGAGATGCCGAGCCCTTTGGCGGACAGGCTGCTGGTTTTCTTGACGAGTTGTTGAAGCAGATAATCCCCCAGGCCGAATCATCGCTCCCGCAACCGCCCGCCTGGCGCGGCGTTGCCGGCTACTCGTTGGCGGGTCTTTTTGCACTGTGGGCACTTTGGCAAACAGATGTCTTTGAGCGCGCGGCGAGTGCATCGGGGTCGCTGTGGTTCCCCGGCTTTATCGACTACGCGCGCGAGCGCACGATGACAGCTACGCCCGACGCCACCTATCTGTCGCTCGGTAAAAAGGAAACCAAGACGCCCAACCGCATGATGCGGCACGTACTCGACGATACGCGCGCGATGGAAGAGCTGTTTATCGAGCGCGACATTCCAACAACGCTGGAGCTCAACCCCGGCAATCACTTTGCCCAAACTGACCTGCGCATGGCACGCGGCATCCACTGGATACTGACGCATTAAAATGGTGCCCACGCGTACATACGCATGGGCACCATATCTTGTTTTAGCTGAACGCAGCTGCTACTTAACAGCCTCCTCAAGCTCAGAAGTATCGAACTCAAAATCATTGCCGGGCAGAATCGCATTGAGCACGATACCCACCAGCGAGCCCACGGCAAGACCGGAAAGCGAAATCGTCACGCCGCCCAGCTCCAGCACGATGGCGCCGGCGGTGCTGTACGCAATACCGAGCGAAAGCACAAGCACCAGAGCGGCCACCAGCACGTTGCGGTTGTTCTGGAAATCGACCTGGTTCTCGATGAGGTTACGGACGCCCACAGCGCTGATCATGCCGTAGAGCACGAGCGACACGCCGCCGATAACGCATGCCGGCATGGCTGCGATGACCGCAGCGAACTTGGGGCAGAACGAAAGCACGATGGCGCAACACGCGGCAATGCGGATCACGCGCGGGTCGAACACGCGCGTCAGGGCGAGCACGCCGGTGTTCTCGCCATAGGTGGTGTTGGCCGGAGCGCCAAAGAGCGAAGCCAGAATCGTGGCAAGGCCGTCACCGAGCAGCGTGCGATGCAGACCAGGATCGGCGATGTAGTTACGCTCGCAAGTGGAGCCGATAGCCGAGATGTCACCGATATGCTCGATCATGGTCGCAAAGGCCAGCGGCATAATGGTAATGATGGCCGTCGTGGCAAGGCCGCTATCGAACTGCGGGCCAAAGAGCGCAAACACGGTGTTGTCCCACACGATGGGCAGACCGACCCACGGAGCGGCGGCAACGCCCGAAAAATCGACCTCACCCAACGCAGCCGCGACGGTATAGCTCACCACGACGCCCAGCAGGATCGGCACGATCTTGACCATGCCGCGGCCCCAAATATTGCAGATGACGATGACGGCCACAGCGACAACGGCAACAAGCCAATTAGTCTGGCAGTTGGCGATAGCAGAGCTTGCCAAGATCAGGCCGATGGAAATGACGATGGGGCCGGTCACCACCGGCGGAAAGAAGCGCATGACACGCTTGGCGCCAAATGCGCGGAACAGCGCTGCCAGCACCGGATAGAGCAGACCGGCGCAGGCAACGCCCAGGCAGGCGTAGGGCAAAAACTCGGCCTCGCCGTTGGGCGCAATTGCGGCATAACCGGCAATAAAGGCAAACGATGAGCCCAAAAATGCCGGCACCTTACCGCGCGATAGGAAGTGGAACAGTAGCGTGCCCAAGCCAGCAAACAAAAGCGTTGCCGACACCGAGAGACCGGTGAGCACGGGCACCAGCACCGTGGCGCCAAACATGGCAAACAGGTGTTGCAGACCGAGCAGGAACATGCGCGGGCGGCCGAGCGACAATGCGTCGTAGATGGCATCGCTAACGGCGGGCGTCGAGGACTGGGACATTGATGTCCTTTCGAATGGAAGGGCGATCGGGCATATCGGATAAACTGCCCGAACGATACGATCCGAACCATTGTACGCGATACGCAGCGCCTCGCACGCGCCGCTGCCTGCGAACGGCATCGTTATTTCCAGACACGCTCCACAATACGCTTGACCAGCGCAATCTTTGCCCACTGCTCGTCCTCGGTCAGCTTGTTGCCAATCTCGCAGCTGGCAAAGCCACACTGCGGAGACAGATACAGGTTCTCGAGCGGCACGTACTTTGTCGCCTCGCGGATGCGCTCGACGATGGCGTCTTCGTTCTCGAGCTCTGCCGCCTTGGTGGTCACCAGGCCCAACACGACCTTCTTGCCGGGGGCAACGTACTTGAGCGGCTCAAAGCCACCGGCACGCGGCGTATCGAACTCAAGATAGAACGCATCGACGTTCTCGTGTGCGAACAGGTACGGCGCGATGGGGCCATAGCCGCCCTCAAAAGCATAGGTAGAGTGGTAGTTGCCGCGGCACACGTGCGTGTTAATGACAAGGTCATCGGGCTTGCCCTCGATTGCGGCGTTGTTGAGCGCCACGCCCAGCTCGCTCACCTTTTGCAGGTCAACCGGGCTCATACCGGTCTTGGACACAAAGTCGGCATCGCAATAGATGCCCCAGGTGCAGTCATCAAATTGAATGTTGCGGCAGCCTGCGGCATACAGGTCGGCAATAACGGTGCGGTATGCTGCGGCGATGGCATCGGCGAGATCTTCGTCGGTCTTGTAGACGGCGCGCAGGCTCTCCTGCTGGCCATCGCAGCGGTCGAGCGTGACTTCGGAGAACGTCTGGATCGGCGCCGGAATGGTCTGTCGCGCGACCTGACCCTCCCCCTCGAGCGCCTTGACAAATTTGAAGTGCTCGACGAACGGATGATTCTCGCCGCTAATGGGACCGGTTACCACGGCGGTGTCGGCGGTAGTCTCCTCATCGTGGAACATATAGCCTGTACGCGAGGTGCGACGCTCGACGCCGTTCAGCCCCCACATAAAATCGAGGTGCCAGTAGCTGCGGCGAAACTCGCCATCGGTGATGACCTGCAGGCCGGCGGCCTTTTGCCTTGCCACCAAATCGCGGATGGCATCGTCCTCGACGGCCTTAAGCCCCTCGGCATCAAGCGTGCCTGCCGTATAGGCAGCACGAGCGTCCTTTACGGCCTGCGGACGAAGAAAGCTGCCGACGATATCGGCGCGAAACGGTGCGTTCGGTTGAATCGAAGTGCTCATAGATATCTCCCTTTTGCATTGGTTGCTTTACCGGGACAGAGTATGAGCGTTCATATGGCCATCGTAAAATATACGTTTATAACAGTTTGATATAGATGCTTCCTATGTCACTCTGGACTACCATAAAGGGACTTGAACCGTGGGGAGCACAGCAGCCTAGATATGCTGACGAATCGCGTCGATATAGGCCCGACCGTAGCGCGTGAGCGTCGTGTTCTTGCGCGTGATGATGCCAATCTCCATGTACTCGTCCACGTCGAGCGGAATCGAGATAATGCCGGGGCCGTTGAGCTCGTGGCTAATCACGCCCGAACACACCGTGTAGCCGTTGAGGCCCATGGCCAAATTGAACAACGTCGCACGGTCGCGCACGCGGATATTCTTGCGGCGCTCAAACGTCGAGGTCAGCTCCTCGGAATAGTAAAACGAGTTGTAGCTGCCCTGCTCGTAGGACAGGAACGGATAATCTTCCAAGTCCTCGAGCGTCACGCTGGAGCGGGTCGCCAGCGGATGGTCGGCGCATACAAAAACGTGCGGCGCGGCACAAAAGAGTTCCTCAAACACAAGCTCATTGGCAGCGAGCATACGCTCAATAACCTCGCGGTTGTGCTCGGATAAGTACAGGATGCCCAACTCGCTTTTCATGTGCGCGACATCCTCGATAATCTCGTGGGTCTGCTCCTCGCGCAGGGTAAAGTCGTAGCGCGCGGCATCGAACTCACGGATCACATCGACAAACGCGTTGACGGCAAAGGAGTAATGCTGGCAGCTCACGCTAAAATGCGGCACCTGCTCAGATGCCCCTTTGTACTTGTCCTCGAGCAGATCAGCCTGATCGAGCACTTGGCGCGCATAGCCCAAGAAGGTCTCGCCCTCATCGGACACAATGACACCCTTGTTGGTGCGCTCAAAGATATGCACGCCCATCTCGTTTTCGAGATCGCGAATCGACGCGGTAATCGAAGGCTGCGACACATAGAGGCGACGCGAGGCCTCGGTGATGCTGCCACATTCGGCAACCTTTACAACGTACCTGAGCTGCTGAAGCTTCATGGCTTTCTCCCTAGACGTTCGCGATGCCGAAGTCTGCCGCGTTCATCTGACGCATAAATGACGGCATCTCACCCGTCGCGGCGCAGGCGGCAATCTGATGCAGCGCTGCGGCAACCGCATCATCTGCCGCAGCGCCGATATGCCAGCGTGCGGCAGCCGTGACGGCCTCGTTGGCATTGGCGACCGCAACGGAGTTGGGAACGGCATCGATCATGGGCAGGTCGTTATCGGAATCGCCAAATACGGCCACCTCGTCGGGCGTTAGGCCCAAAGCGCGCGCCAGCTCCAGCGCAGCGCAGCCCTTGTCCCAACCAGCCGGAAGGATGTCGAACAGGCGCACACGGTTGTTGGGAAACACAAGCGAGAGCTCCGGCACCTCGGCGGCAACGTGCTCGCGTAGCTCCGCGAGTTCCTCACGCGAACGGGCGCTCCAGATATTCGCCTTGAACACCGGCGCATCATCGACGACAGGGCGGCACGGGGCCTCTTCGCCCTTGAGCCACGCATTGCCGCCCGATTCCATAGCGCGGCGCACACGCTCGGCATCACGTGTCACGCAATAGGCATCGTTATCCCAAAAGCCATCACCCAAGCTGTATACCTTCAGATAGGTATCGTCGGTTTCTTCTTCCAGATAGGCGGCCAAGCGCATAAGCGCATCGTTATCGGTCGCACGCGAGGCGACCACTTCGCCATCGACAAACATGACCTGACCGTTGCAGAATGCACCGGTCGAAAAACACTCGGAATGATTTTTAAACATCCAGCCCATCGCAGACGGTTGGCGACCCGAAACCGGACCAAAGTGCAGACCCGCCGCCTGCATGGCATGAATGCCCTCGATGGCATAGTCGCTGGCGCCGTCATGCCCGGCCGGAATCAGCGTATCGTCCATATCGGTCAGCACGAGTTTGATCATAAGGTCCCCCAGTCGTTTTCATCCTAACCATTGTACCGATGCGCTAGTATAGGGAACAACAGATTCGATGCGGGAGTGCCGGCGGTGCAAACCACAAGGCTGAGAGGGCATGGGGCCCAATCCTTTGAACCTGTCAGTTAATGCTGGCGTAGGGAGCATGCCGCCTTTTTAGGGGCGCTGTCTATGCACAGCGCCCCTTTTCTATGCCAAGGAGGCATGTGCAGTGATCGATTCGGAACAGCTTAAGCAAAACGTGGTCAAGGCCGTGGAGGAGATTCGTGGCACCAATCCCATGGCCGGCTCCATCACCAACACGGTAACGATTGACTTTGTCGCCAACGCGCAGCTCGCCGTGGGCGGTTCGGCCGCCATGGTCTATCTGCCCGACGAGGGCGAGGCACTCGTTGCCGGCGGCGGCGCCATCTATCTGAACATGGGCACGCTCTTCCCCATCTACGAGCAGACGATTCCCCGCGCGGCCAAGGCGGCACATGACGCCGGCAAGCCCTGGGTGCTCGATCCGGTGGGCCTGGGCATCGGCAGCCTGCGCACCCAACTGGTAAACGAACTCAAGCAGTACAAGCCCGCCATCGTGCGCGGCAATGCCTCCGAGATTATCGCGCTCGCCGGTCTGTGGGGCCTTGAGGGCGAAGCGGCCGATCTGAGCCGCGTGCGTGGCGTCGATACCACCGACACGGTAGACGCCGCCCGTGATGCCGCCGTGGCGCTCGCCCGCTACACCGGCGGCGCCGTAGTGGTCTCGGGCGAAGTCGACCTGATTACCGACGGCACGACCGTTGCCAAGTCCCACGGCGGCAGCCCACTCATGTCCAAGATCACCGGCTGCGGCTGTTCGCAGGGCGGCGTGCTGGCCGTGTACGCCTGCGCCACCGACCCGTTTACGGCGGCCATCTGCGGCACCGCCGTCTACAACGTTGCCGGCACGCGTGCCGCCGCCGTCGCCGATGCCCCGGCAAGCTTTAAGGTCGCCTTTATCGACGAGCTCTACCGCGCAACCGCCCAGGACATTGCCGATAACCAACTCGAGCTCGAGGAGGCATAAGCCATGTCCAAGCCCGCAACCAATGCCGGCATGAACACACTCGTCGCTGTGGCCATCGCCCCGTGCGGCACCGGCGACGAGCTATCTGCCGAAGTCGCCGAGGTCGTACACGTCATTCGCGAGAGCGGCCTTCCCAACCGCACCACCTCGATGTTCACCGAGATCGAGGGCGACTGGGACGAGGTCATGCAGGTCGTGCGCGACGCGACCTTCGTGTTGGCGAGCAAGGGCATCCGCACCGAAGTCGTGCTCAAAGCCGATATTCGACCCGGATTTACCGACACCATGACCGGCAAACTCGAGCGCATGGAAGCGCAGATCAAAAAGCAGGAGGAAGCACGATGAGCATCCGCGACAACCTTGATATCTCGGCCTACCTGGTACTCGGCCCCGAAAACACCCTCGGACGCCCCGTGAGCGATGTGGTGACCCAGGCGCTCGATGCCGGCTTTACCTGCATCCAGGTGCGCTCCAAGGTGGCAAGTGCCCGCGAGATCATCGCACTGACGGGCGATGCCGCACAGGCCATCGCTCAGGCCGGCAAAACCGGACAGGTCGCTCTGCTGATCGATGACCGTCTTGACTGCGTACTCGCCGCACGCGAGCAGGGCATCGCTGTCGACGGCGTGCATGTTGGCCAGAGCGACATCCCCGTCGAGGTCTGCCGCAAACTTTTGGGCCCAGATGCCATCGTGGGCCTTTCGGCCCGCTGCGAGGAGATGCTCGAGTACGTCAAGACCGCCGACATGAGCCTGGTCGATTACCTGGGCGTAGGCCCGCTCCACGAGACCGAGACCAAGCGCGACTGCGGACGTGCTGCCGACGGCTCCATCATCACCAAGAGCTTTGAGGACCTGGCTGCCCTCCATGCGGCAAGCCCCGTGCCCATCGTGGTGGGCGGCGGCGTCAAAACGGCCGATCTTCCGCAGCTCAAGACCACCGGCGTCGACGGCTTCTTTGTGGTGAGCGCCGTCTGCAGTGCCGACGACCCCTACGCCGCAGCCAAGGAGCTCGTCGATACCTGGCAGCAGGCATAGGCCCATGCCAAGCAGCTGCTCCGCAGCCCCATATCTTCAATAGCGGAAAGCGCATCCCAGTTTGGACGTCCATTTTGGGATGCGCTTTCCGCCGTGGCCCCTACCCCGCCAGATACGCTTCCAGCGCCGGCAGCGTCGCCTCCGCATCGCGACGGCCGATCTGATAGATGCGCTCGAGCTCATCGGGCTCGCGGCACAGCGACGGCACCTTCACCGATTCGCTCGGCCGCACCACAAAGATCTCGCCAGCGGCTTCGCGGCGCGCCAGGTCATCGAGCGTGGCATTGTAGACCTCGTGCCGATGCTCAAGAGCCGCGACAAACTCCGGATAGTGACGATACACGCGACGCAGCATGGGCATCACGCTATTGGGTTGCTTTACAAAGCCCGCCGGCTGCGTCAGCACCACCACGTTGCGGTCATAACCCTGCTCAAACAGCCAAGTGCTGGGAATGGAATCGGCAACACCGCCATCCAAGTACTTACGACCCTCGATGGCAACAGGACGCGTCGCTACGGGAATCGCCGACGACGCCCGGATCCACTCAATATCGCGCTCGTCGCCATAGGGCAGGTCATGGTAGACGGCCTGCCCCGTCTTAAGATCGGTACATACGCACGTAAACCGCATGGGGCAGGCGCGATATGCCTCCAGATCGATGGGATCGCGCTCGATGGGTACCTCATGATAGGCAAACTCGGCATTGAACATATCGCCGGTTCGCAACCAGCTCGTCACGCTCGCATAGCGCTTGTCGGCGCAATAGGCCTTGTTGTAGCGAATGGCGCGGCCGATCTGGCGCGATTTAAAGTTGTAGCCAAACGCCGCGCCCGCCGAGACTCCCACCATATGGTCGCAGGTCAAGCCGTGCTCCATCCATACGTCGAGCACGCCCGCCGTATACATACCACGGTAGCCGCCTCCCTCGAGCGCAAGCCCCACCGTGCGCGTCGTATCTGGCTGTGCCATGCAACCATCTCCGTTCTCATGCTTTTGAACTAAACAAGTATATCTGTCAACGTATGCCGTCAAAAACGTGTTTATAAGCATTTATCGAACGTTTCCCGATGTATCCCCATGCCGCACCGCAATGCCCCTAGATGGCCTTGGGCATGAACGCCCTTAAGAACGTTGCGAAATAAACATCGCCTGCACCGTGCCAACGCCGTCGCACACAACGTGAGATAATTCTCAGCAGAATTCACCGATAGCAGATGGAGTTTGTGATGAAGGTTCTTTTGGTCAATGGCAGCCCCAAGGCAAACGGCAACACGGCCCGCGCACTCGCCGAGGTCGCCGAGCAGCTCAACGCCGAGGGCATCGAGGCCGAGATGTTTCAGCTGGGCGCCAAGCCTATTCGCGATTGCATCGGTTGCGGCCAGTGCGGCAAGCTCGATTGCCGTTGCACCTTTGACGACGATGTGGTCAACGAGCTGATTGCCGCTGCCGAGCAGGCAGACGGCTTTGTCTTTGGCTCGCCCGTCTACTACGCACATCCCAGCGGACGCATCCTCTCGGCACTCGACCGCGCATTCTATGCAGGCAGCAAGGCCTTTGCGCACAAGCCGGGCGCCGCTGTCGCCGTTGCCCGCCGCGGCGGCACGTCGACCACCTTCGACGTGCTCAACAAGTACTTCACCATCAACCAGATGCCCGTGGTAGCATCCACCTACTGGAACAACGTCTTTGGTGCCATGCCGGGTGAGGCCACCCAAGACGCCGAGGGCCTCGCCACCATGCGAAACATCGGCAATAACATGGCCTGGCTACTGCGTTGCATCGAGGCGGGAAAGGCCGCCGGCATCGAAGCCCCCCAGGCCGATCGCGCTAGGACCAACTTCATCAGGTAGAACGGCGGAACCAAACAATGAACGTGCAGATCTTCGGTACCAAAAAGTCCTTCGATACCAAGAAGGCCCAGCGCTATTTTAAGGAGCGCCGCATTAAGGTGCAGTTTATCGACCTTAAGGAAAAGGAGATGAGCAAGGGCGAGCTCACGAGCGTGATGCAGGCGGTCGGCGGCATCGACAAGCTGCTCAACCCCAAAGCCAAGGACGAGGAGACGCTCGCGCTCATCCAGCATCTCACCCCCAGTCAGCGCTTTGATAAGCTGCTCGAGAACCAGCAGGTTCTGGCCGAACCCATCGTGCGCAACGGCAAAAAGGCCACCGTCGGCTATTGTCCCGACG
Organism: Collinsella sp. AM10-26; assembly: GCF_003472525.1. Taxonomy (NCBI): domain Bacteria; kingdom Bacillati; phylum Actinomycetota; class Coriobacteriia; order Coriobacteriales; family Coriobacteriaceae; genus Collinsella; species Collinsella sp. AM10-26. The sequence continues at coordinate 8,054 of NZ_QRMC01000003.1, read as the reverse complement.
TATGGGGAGCCTGGGAGTAGCCTGTGTTATTTGCCCGTGCGTGGGTATAAGAGCAGGCGTTTGGCATAAGATTCAGCTGTAAGCCATGTCTAACAAAGGAGGGCACATGCCCAACAAACCCGTGAAGATCATCATGCTTACCGGATACCTCGGTGCCGGCAAGACCACGCTGCTCAACCACATCCTCGCCAACGACGGTGGCATCCGCGCTGCCGTGATCGTCAACGATATCGGCGAGATCAACGTCGACGCCAGCCTCATCGCCGACGGCGGCCTTTCCGAGACCGACGACCTTATCCCGCTCACCAACGGCTGCATCTGCTGCACGCTTTCGGACGACCTGGCCAACCAGCTGCAGGGCATCGCCGATTCGGGCAAGTTCGACTACATCATCATCGAGGCTTCGGGGATTTGCGAGCCTATCCCCATCGCCTACACCATCTCGAGCTTCTGCGACGAGGCCAAGGTGAGCGGCGAGCCCAAGCTTGCGCTCGACAACATCGTGGCTGTGGTCGACTGCGCCCGCATGTACGACGAGTTCAACGGCGGTCGCGACCTGCTAGCCGAGGATATCGACGAGGACGACATCGAGAGTCTGCTCATCCAGCAGATCGAATTCTGCTCCACGCTGGTCCTCAACAAGACCGACACCGTGACGCCTGAGCAGATCGCCGAGCTCAAGGCCATCGTGCGCAGCCTGCAGAAGGACGCCGTGATTGTCGAGGCCCAAAACGGCGAGGTCCCCATGGAGGAGCTGCTCGACACCGACCGCTTCGACTTTATGCGCGCCTACAACTCCGCCGCCTGGATCGAGGCCATGGAGCATCCCGAGGAGCACGACGACCCCGAGGTGCTCGAGTACGACATCGAGACCTTTGTGTACTCGCGCCGCAAGCCATTTGACCTGCAGAAGTTCACCGATTTTGTCGAGCAGGAGTGGCCCGACGAGGTCATTCGCGTCAAGGGCCCGCTGTGGCAGACCGGCGATCCGGACATGTGCTACATGTTTGAGCAGGCCGGCCACCAGATGCGCCTGATGGAGAACGGTCTGTTTGTCGATTCTGCACCAGAGGATGAGAAGCAGAAGATTATCGACGAGAACCCCGAGATCATGCAGATTTGGGACGACGAGACGGGCGATCGCATGACGAGCCTGTGCATCATCGGCCGTCACATGGACAAGGACGCGCTCATCGCCGCCCTCGATGCCTGCCTGACCGACTGGCACCGCGCCTAGAGTTATCGAGCGGGCATTTACCGCCCACGTTACCGCCAAACCACCACGAAGGTGCCTGTCCCCTTCGTGGTGGTTTTTCATTCTGAGCCAAGGAGATTCATGTTCAATATCGTGCTATACGCGCCCGAGATTCCGGCCAATACAGGCAATATCGGCCGTACCTGCGTGGTCACTGGCACTCGCTTGCACCTGGTAGAGCCGCTGGGCTTTTCGCTCGACGACAAGACGGTGCGTCGAGCCGGCCTGGGCTACTGGCAAAACCTGAACGTGACGACATATGCCAGCTGGGAGGATTTCCTTGCGCGCAACGGTCTCTCCCCCGCCGACGAGCGCCTGCACCTGCTGACCAAAAAAGCGCGCCGCACCTATGCGCAAAGCACCTACCGCGACGGTGACTATCTGGTCTTTGGCAGCGAGAGCTCGGGCATTCCCGAGCCACTGCTTGCCGCGGCGCCTGAGCGCTGCGAGCGCATCCCGATGCTGCGCGATTGTGACTCACTCGATAATGCCGAGGTTTGGGAAGCCCACGAGGAATCGCTCGGGCATACCGAGGACAGCCACGAGGCCATCCTTCAGCAGGATATCTGCGGCAACTTCGTCAACCCGGCCGACTACCGTATCAGCGCACTCAACCTCTCCAACAGCGCCGCCATCGTCCTCTACGAGGCCCTGCGTCAGACAGACTTTCCCGGAATGTGACAAAGGGACCGTCCCTTTGTCACATTCGGTTAGAGGTAGCGGCCGGTAATGCTCTTGGGGCAGGCCGCGATGTCGTCCGGCGTGCCGGCGCAGACGATTTGCCCGCCGGCGTCGCCACCGCCCGGGCCCATGTCGATCACGTAATCGGCGTTACGGATAAGGTCGAGGTCATGCTCGATCACGATAACCGTGGCGCCCTTGGCAACGAGGCCGTCAAACACGTTCAACAGCACCTGAACATCGAGCGGATGCAGGCCGATCGTGGGCTCGTCAAATACGAATACGGCATCATCCTGCACGCGGCCCATCTCGCTCGCGAGCTTAAGGCGCTGCGCCTCGCCGCCCGAAAGCGCCGGTGTGGGCTCACCGAGCGTAAGATAACCCAGGCCCAGGTCGTGCAAGGTCTGCAAGCGCGTCTGAACTTTCTTGAGCCCCACCGTGGCGTCGATGGCCTCGTCCACACTCATGTCCATGAGCTGCGGCAACGTAAGCAGACTCCCGTCCTTGCCCTCGCGATGGATATGCGAAGCCGCGTCTGCATAACGTGAGCCGCGACATGCCGGGCAGACGATTTCGACATCGGGCAAAAACTGCACGTCGAGCGATATCGAGCCCGTGCCATCACACGTAGGGCAGCGCAAGGCGCCGGTATTGTAGCTAAAGGCGCCCGCCTTGTAGCCGGCTGCCTTGGCCTCGGGCGTACGGGCGAAGGCGCGGCGCAGCTCATCATGGATGTCGGCATAGGTCGCTACCGTCGAGCGCACGTTGGCACCGATGGGCGTGGCGTCAATCAGGTTGGCACGTGCAATGCCCTCGGCATCGATCCAGCGCACGTGGCGCGGCAGGCGCTCGCCGGCTGCCTGCGCCTTAAGTGCCGGGATGAGCGTCTCGAGTACCAACGTCGTCTTGCCTGAACCCGAAACACCCGTAACCGCGACGAGACGGCCGCGCGGGATATCGACTTCGAGTGGCTTGACGGTATGGATGGTATCGGTCGCCATGCGGATATGACCCTGGTCGAACATTTCGTCGTCAGTCACCTGCGGACGCAAGCGCTTGGGCTCGGCGCGCAAAAACGGCGCGATACGGCTGTCCTGCGATTGCTCGACCTCGTCTACCGTACCAGCGGCGATTACGTTGCCGCCGCCTGCTCCGGCAACGGGGCCCATCTCGACCAGATAATCAGCCTCCACCAGCACACGTGTATCGTGGTCGACAACAACCACGGTGTTGCCGTCATCCACCAGATCGCGCATTACGCCCACCAGGCCGTCGACATTGGCAAGATGCAAGCCGATCGAAGGCTCGTCCAGCACATACAGCACGCCCGTCGATCGGTTGCGCACCACACGGGCTAGCTGCACACGCTGGCGCTCACCCGTGGAGAGCGTGGCACCGGCGCGGTCGAGCGAAAGGTAATCGAGGCCCAGGTCAACCAGGCGGCGAGCCGTACTCAAAAACGAATCGCAGATGTCCGTCGCCATGGGCCGCATCTCGGTCGGCAAGGATGCGGGCACCCCACGCACCCACTCAATCGCCTCGCCCAGCGTCATGGCCGCCGCCTGCGCCAGATTGATACCGCGCACCTGAGACTGGCGCGCGGCTTCGGAAAGACGCGTGCCTCCGCAGTCGCGGCACGGCCCCTCGTGCAAAAAGCGTGCAACGCGCTTGAGCCCCTTGTCGTCCTTAACCTTGGCGAGCGCATTCTCAACGGTATAGACGGCGTTGTAATAGGTAAAGTCGAGCGGCGTGGCACCCTCGCCGTTTTTGGGAACGTAGAGAATGTGCTTCTTAACCGCCGGACCATGGAACACGATATCGCGCTCTTGAGGCGTGAGCTGGCTAAACGGCACGTCGGTACGCACGCCCATCTCGCCGGCTACCTGCTTCATCAGATCCCACATGAGTGTGCCCCAAGGAAGCACCGCGCCCTCGTTGATAGTCTTTGACTCGTCGGGCACCAGGCTCGCCTCGTCCACCTCGCGCATGACGCCGGTACCGCCGCAGGTAGGACACGCGCCGCCGCTGTTAAAGGCAAGGTCCTCGGCACTCGGCGCGTAGAATTCACGGCCGCATGCGGGGCACGCGAGCGACAGGCCCGCGGCGACGTTAAGGCTCGGCTCCACGCGCGTCCCGCAGTGCGGGCAAACGTGATGGGCGCAGCGGCTAAAGAGCAGACGCAGGCTGTTGTTGAGCTCGGTCATGGTGCCAAAGGTCGAGCGCACGCCCGGCACGCTGGGGCGCTGATGCAATGCGAGCGCCGTCGGCACGTGCAGCACCTCGTCCACCTGGGCGTGCTCGGCTTGCGTCAGGCGACGTCGAGTATAGGTGCTGAGCGCCTCCAAGTAGCGACGCGAGCCCTCGGCATAAAGAACCCCCAGCGCCAGCGAGCTCTTGCCCGAACCCGATACGCCGGCAATACCCACCAGCTTTCCCAGCGGAATATCGATATCGATGTCTTTGAGGTTATGGACGCGCGCACCGCGTACCTCGATAGCACTTGGTTGTTGCGACACCGTCATCGCTCCCCTTCCTGTTAGCCGAACGTGGCAAAGGGACTGTCCCTTTGTCACGTTACTCGCACTGTGCTCGCCCGCGCCAGTCTTCGCAGGTCAAATAGGTAAAGTACTCGGTACGCACATCGCCCATAAGCTCGCAGGGCACGTCGCGCTCAACGTGATGTGGCACGAACCCACATTTTTGTTGGACGCGTAACGACTTGTTATTGCCCTCATAGTATCCGCACCAAAGCGCCTTGCAGCCAAGCGTTTCAAACGCATAGCGTTGCATAGCTCGCACTGCTTCCGGAGCAAAGCCTCGACCCCAAAACGGCTTGGCGATCCAATACCCCACCTCGAGCTCAAGTCCAACGCTTTGGCCGTTCGATTCGCAGCGCGGCGGCATGAGTCCAATGCTGCCCACGGGCTCGTCTGTCTCGGGCAGGCAAATGGCAAAGGTATGGGGCGCCGTAAAGACCGTCTGAATGATCTCTCTGCTTTCCTCAATGCTTCGATGGGGTGGCCAGCCCGCAGCCGGCCCCACGTCCGGGTCGCTCGCGTATGCAAACAGGCTCGCCGCATCCGTCTCGCGCCACGGACGAAGCACCAAGCGCTCAGTATGAATCACCACGTTTCAACCTCTCAATTATCGATGTGACAAAGGGACTGTCCCTTTGTCACATGTAGCCGAAAAATTCCGCGTCGGCGGGGCGATAGGGACGGAAGGTGGCGGGATCGACCTTTACGTGCGCCGCGGCGGGCACGTCGTACCATTTGACCGTGTAACCGGCGCCGTGAGAGCAAAAGACCGAGTCGGGCGTGTTGGGCAGATCGGCCTCGGGCTCATAGGCGGCCGTCTCGATTACGCGCTCGGCATCATGGCAAGCCGAATAGCCGGCGAACTCCAGGTACAGATGACCGCGACCGCTCGTGTAGGCAGCCACCTCCAGCGCATAATCCTGCACTTCGGATGCCGGCACGCGACCCACAAGCTTCGCCCGGTCGCCTGTTATCGTCGGCGGCTCGTACTCGGCACCCATGCGCGTAGCGTCTGACAACGCCCTGCCCACGCACTCCCCCGGCACCTCGAGCTCAAAGTGGTACCACGGCTCCAACAGCACCGCCGCGCCGGCCTCACGCGCCTGCATCAAACCCTGGCGAATCGCGCGGTACGTGGCCTGGCGAAAATCGCCGCCCTCGGTATGTTTGGCATGCGCACGGCCGCCCGTGAGCGCAATGCGCACATCGGTGATGGGCGAGCCGGTCAGCACGCCCAGGTGATCGCGCTCCATGGCGTTGGTGAGTGCCAAACGCTGCCAGTTAAGATCGAGCTCGTCGGTCGAGGTCACGGTCCCAAACTGCACGCCCGAACCCGCTGGCAACGGCTCCAGGCGCAGATGCACCTCGGCATAGTGGCGCAGTGGCTCAAAGTGGCCCACGCCCTCGACCGGCTGCGAAATAGTCTCCTTATAGAGAATGCCGCCAGGCTCAAACTCGACCGCAAGGCCAAAGCGATCGGCCAACACCCGCTGCACGACTTCAAGCTGCACGGCGCCCATCAACTGCAAGTGAATCTGCTCAAGATGCGTGTTCCAGCTTACGCCGAGCATGGGGTCTTCGTCCGCCAGCTCGATCAGCGCTTTAAACACCGCATGGACATCATGTTCGCCCGGTAGCACCGTATAGGTGAGGACCGGCGCAATGACGGGTGCATCGCACCCGGGCTCCGCACCCAAGGCATCCCCCGGGCGAACGTGCGCAAGACCCGTCACGGCACAAATACCGCCAGCAGCAACTTCCTGGGCGAGCTCGTACTTCTCTCCGTTATAGATGCGCACCTGATCGACTTTCTGCCCCCATACCTCGGCACCGGAGCGCCCCTCGATCATCTGTTTTGCACGTAGCGCGCCGCCGGTCACTTTAACCCAAGCCAAGCGCTCGCCACGAACGCCTCGGCTGACACGATAGACACGCGCGGCGAACTCCGGGGCCCACGCCTGTTCACGCATCAGTGTACACATGCCATCCAGCAGCTCGCCCACGCCTTGGTCCTTGAGCGCCGAGCCGGCAAAGCAGGGAAAGAGCCTGCGCTCGGCAACCATGCGCGACAGCGTTGCAACGGAAAGCTCACCCGTCTCAAGAAACTCCTCGAGCGCCGCCTCGTCCAACGCGGCAGCGTCCTCCCAAGCGGCACCGCCCGCCAGCAGTTCGCTGGCATCCAGGCAGCCCTCGGAAAGACGCTGCCCAAGTTGCGCCAGCAAAACATCGCGGCCGGGATTCTCCAAATCAATTTTGTTGATAAAGACGAACGTCGGGATGTCATAGCGCGCAAGCAGGCGCCACAGGGTTTCGGTGTGTCCCTGCACGCCGTCGTTGGCGCCCACAACCAAAATCGCGTAGTCGAGCGCGCGCAATGTGCGCTCTGCCTCGGCAGAAAAATCGACATGCCCCGGTGCATCCACGAGCATGACGTGGGCATCTCCGTGGTCGAACACGGCCTGCGACGAGAAAATCGTGATGCCGCGCTCGCGTTCGATAGCGTTGGTATCCAGGTGCGAGTCGCCGTCGTCCACACGGCCGCGCTTGCGAATGCGACCTGCGTTGAACAGCATGGCCTCGGCCAGCGTAGTCTTGCCGGCATCGACATGCGCCAAGATTCCAACGACCGCTTGCTTCGACATGGCTCTCCTCTTATTGCAAGCCCATCGCACGTGGCAACGGGCACCCTCGTTCCACACTGGATGATACAATTTACGGGCCGGCGGGCGAAGCGGGCCCTATCCCCCGACCGAGCTCATCGCCCCGCGTTGCCGCGCGGCGATTTTCGCAGGTTCGCGCCTTGCGAAAGCCGGCTTGCAAAACAGCGCATCGAATCAGAACCACCCTTAAAAAGGGTGGTTTGCTCTTAGGGTATAACCCACGGGCCCCGGGCTCGCGTCTAAAGGCGCGGGCCCGGACTTCGTCCAGGCCTAGTGCATCTTGACCCGTGGCGCGCCGGTCGAACCGGCAGCATCACCCCCTCTTGAAGGGGTCCTCGTACTCCTTCACGCTCAGCTTGTCCAGCGCGATGTCGTGGGACTCCTGCTCCCTGATGTACTTGGCGATCGTCGCCTCGTTCAGGCCGACGGTGGACACGTAGTAGCCCTCCGCCCAGAACTTCCTGTTGCCGAACTTGTACTTGAGGTTGGCGTGCCTGTCGAATATCATCAGCGAGCTCTTCCCCTTCAGGTAGCCCATGACGCTCGCGACGCTGTACTTCGGCGGGATCGCCAGCAGCACGTGCACGTGGTCGGGCATCAGGTGCCCCTCGATTATCTCGATCCCCTTGTACTCGCACAGCTTCCTGAGGATCTCCCCTATGTCGCTCCTGATTTGGTTGTAGATCACTTTGCGCCTATACTTCGGCGTGAACACGATGTGGTACTTGCACATCCACTTCGTGTGGGAAAGGCTGTAGGCCTTCTGGGCCATGGCGACCACCCCTTCGACTCGAATTCTTGACGGCCTGAACAATCGTCAATATCGGTCGGAGGGGTGGCTTTGTAAAGCCGTTTGTCTCCACCCGCGTAGCGGGTGGTTTAAAGCTGGCCGCTGCGCGGCCAGCAGACTAAAGTCTTGAA